>NZ_ALVZ01000172.1 GCF_000332055.1 Xenococcus sp. PCC 7305
CAATGTCTCGATGACTGTCTCTATATATCCTAAAAGCACTGTGAAACTAAGCGCTTTGACTTCCATAAATTAGCTCACTCTTGATTTCTGACTTTTTTCTATCTTGCTGCGCTACCGTAAGCCTAGTTCTGTATCCCCTGTTACTTTCGAATTTGGAATTGCTGTGTTGTTGAAGGCTGGGTTTACTCAGATTCCAAGACGTGGCAAGGGCAGTCATACTGTTTGGGCGCATCCTCTTTACAATGGTAGTATCACTCTTTCAGGAAAAGATGGCAAAGATGCTCAACGTTATCAAGAACAAGATGTTAAAAGAGCAATCAGAGAGGTAAAAGAAAATGAGTCTTAAATATCAAATGATTATTCAATGGAGTGATGAAGATAATATTTATCTTGTGGCGTTGCCAGATTTTCCAGGACAAAAATGGTCTACTCATGGAGAGACTTACGAAGAAGCTGCCAAAAATGGCAGAGAGATTTTGGAACTATTGATCGAGTCTTATCAAGAAAGAAATTTGCCTTTACCAGAGCCGGGTTTAGCATCATTAGAAGTGGCTTAAGCAAAAATCTGCCGTATCTTAGACGATCGCATTTTGGAAAGAGGGATCTAAAGTTTAAATTAGATTTGGTTAATTGTATGTATTTTTTTTAAGTTTTTCTATAAAATAATATTTTGAAATTTCTGGATATTATTATTTGGTTAGAACAGCAAAGACCAGGCGTTTATATAGAGAGAATTACCTAGACATTGCTGCAAGGCGAATATGCAGAAAAATTCTTTAGTTTTTTTTATATATGGGATGAATATAAGGAAGGTTTCTGTGCTTAGAGTCCCGTCGTAACTGTCAACGCAAAAACGTTAAGTGAATATACAAAGGAGGATCTAGTAATGCCGGAACAATACAAAAGTGAGCATGACCGGATCATAGAACTAGAGACACAGATCGGACAGCTATCAGATAGATTTGCTTTGATCATCACAAGTTTAGGTGTGGTTGGTATCTTTCCAGATATCATTCTAAATCCGGATGCAACCACGCAGCTATTTGATCCGGGTGTTCCACGCACAGATACCATTACCAAAACATACTCTAAAGGTCAGCAAACCTGTACTGTAACCACCATAATTAACATAGAAAGCAAAGGTTTTAATTCAGACACAAAAAGGTTCTTGTGTATCACACCTATTTACATGATTGTCATTAACGTGAGAGAAGAGTGTACAAATGGCACCTCAACTAATAGAGAAGTGGGAAATGCTTCTATTACCCACAGAGGGGCACCGATTTGCAACCCAAACGCTAACAACGGAGCAACAAGACCCGTATTACCGTCAGATACACCAACTACAACTGATACATCAGTCAATAATAAGAAGAGTGAAACGGTCAAATATCCCCACGGGACTACTGCTAATGCCACAAGTGAAAAAAGTAAGGTCACTGTTACCATTACTTCTCCTGATGGAACCACTAACACGATAGTAGCTTCAGATACTCCTTAATAAGATAACAGATAGAAAATGGGTATAATCTTCGTCGTTTCAATCTTCGGCGCTACTAATTTAATTCTATGTTTCCGCATCTCCCAACCTTCTGTTTCAAAGGAAGCTCAGTTCATACGTTATCTATTTAGATTTCAGGTAGCCTTTCGCGCTCCTGTGCAAGACCGTTAGATAGCATTTCTTATTGAGTTAGAAGGATAATTTATTTATTGCTTAAGCGCTGTAGCCGCTCAATTTATTCCTGTTGTCTTTGGTATTCTGAGGCCTTAAAGCTATCAAGGTCAGGACTAACAAAAGTCGAACTTAAATTATAGATTTTGGTATTATTTTGTGCGGACAGATCGCGTCCTTCCAAAGCTCGAATATTAATCTCAGGTAATCTATAATCCAAGCCAGCTAGCAAATTGGCCTCAATTGTCCCGCCATCTAAGAAATTACCAGCAAAGATTCTTCCCAGCGGGTTAATCCCTAGCTCCCGCTTAAGCCCTTGGTATCTCCCAGCTTCCCCAGTTTTAATCGATAAAACCTCTTCCCCTGGGGTGAATACCGCTAATCTCCCACCATTTCCCTCGCGACGAAAAGCATTACGAATCGGTGCAGAAATTTGCTGAAGCTTGTCGCTAATTGGTGTCGGAACAATCCTATTCTCAACCGTTCCTCCTTCCTCAAAATTCTCAATCGTCCCACCCTCGCTAAGGCTGGAAACAGCCGTCTTGAAAACTACACTGAATATACTGCTAGCCGCTTTTTTCGCGAAGATATTAGCAATGGATCGGGCAAAATTCCCCACCATATTTAACAGCAGTTGGCCCACGTTTCCCACATCCTTAACCACTTCCGAAAAGAAATTCTGAAACTCTTGCAGACCAACATCAAGAATAGTTCCCTTGAGATTCTAGAACTAGTATTAAGTAGCTCTTTTTAATGCCTCTGATCGCGGTTATCAGCTTCTCTGTTAATTTCCTCTATCGCGATCGCGCAAGCTAAGAAGGAATGCAATTACCAAAGCCAATATGATCTGAGCGATTAAAACTGATAACATTATCAAACTTAGCTAAAATCTAAGTATCTCCTGTTGGTTGGTAAAAAACCCGTTAACATTCATTTTATGACAGACAATCAATCATCAACAATCAATATTTTCAGTATCTCACCCCTAATCCGGATCACTCTACTTTTGCTATATGCTGCTTTAACCATTCCTTTGCCATTTCTTGCCGAAGCAACTGCCGCGCAAGTTCCGAGCAATTTCTTATCCGTGGGTATTGGTTTAGGGGCGATTGTTGTTTATGCAGCTCTCAGTCAGCAGGTCATTTTGGATGAAGAGAAAATTCAGGTAACCTATCCTAGTTGGATTCCCAAGTTTTTTTATCAACGTTGGTTTCTCAACTGGAATCAGATAGCAGGTTTGAAAATGCGGACGACAGGACAAGGCGGCCTAGTCTATTATTTCATTACAGTAGAACGAGATAAGGCATACTTATTACCGATGCGAATTGCTGGTTTTGCCAAGATGGTCACTATTGTCGAGGAGAAGACAGGAATTGATACGACCGATGTTCGCCCTCTAGCTCAACCTTGGATGTATCTGATTTTATTAGGTTTTACGCTAGTTCTTTTGTTGATAGATTTTTGGACGATCTCAACAGCGAGTAGTCTTCTGTGAAGGCAGAGGACAGAGGGCAAATGACATTAACTATTAGAGAACATGATTTTCATTGGGGTCAGAGAACCTATTTAATGGGAATTCTGAACCTAACTCCTGACAGCTTTAGTGATGGGGGACAATTTAATAATCTCCAGTCTGCGATCGCACAGGTTACATACATGATTGACAATGGCGCAGATATCATTGATATTGGTGGTCAATCCACTCGTCCGGGTGCGTCCCAGATTTCCGTAAGCGAAGAATTTAATCGGGTAATTCCTGTAATCAAAGCAATTCGTGAGCAATTTTCGATTCCGATTTCCATCGATACCACCAGAGCTCAGATTGCCCAAGATGCGATCACGGCTGGAGCAGATCTAATCAACGATATTTCTGGGGGAACCTTCGACCCAGAAATGTTCCCTGTCGCTGCTCGTCTAGATGTGCCGATTATTTTGATGCATATGCGGGGAACTCCTCAAACAATGCAACAAATGACGGATTATCAAGATCTAGTCTCAGATATTATGGAATCTCTCAATTGTCAAATTCAAAAAGCGATCGCGTGTGGGGTAAATGCTTCTAAAATCATTATCGATCCAGGAATTGGATTTGCCAAAAACTTGGAGCAAAACTTGGAATTATTACGCAGACTATCGGAGTTGAAAAGCTTAAAAGTACCAATTTTAGTCGGGACATCCCGAAAAAGTTTTATTGGCAAGATTATTAACCAACCAGAACCGCAAAAAAGAGTTTGGGGAACTGCGGCAACTTGCTGTAGTGCGATTATATCTGGTGCCGATATCTTAAGAATCCATGATGTCGCAGAAATATACGATGTATCTCGCGTAGCTGATGCAATTTATCGTTAATTTTGCACTTTGTGATTAATTTCAAACATTCAAACACTGGAGGCAATGCGAAAACCAAAAGCATCCGACTTGCTATTTCCTGCGGAACTCAAGCGCTGAGAGGAACGACAACTACCAGGCAGATGCAACCAAGAACCGCCTCTTAGAACTTTTTCTGAACTATTATCATCCGACCAAGGCTCTCCATTCCTGGGCGCTTCCTGATAATCATCGTGCCAAGAATCTTCACACCATTCAGCAACATTTCCATGAATATCATATAATCCAAATCGATTTGGAGAAAAGCTGCCAACTTTTGTAGTTTTATGACGATATTCTCCTTCGAGCTCAATGCCATAAGTATATTCGCCATTATAATTAGCTAATTCTGTAGTTATGGTTTCTCCGCAAAAAAAGGGAGTTGTACTTTTAGCCCGAGCGGCATATTCCCATTCAGCTTCTGTCGGCAAGCGAAAGGCACGACCCAACTTCTCGGACAATCGATCACAAAAATCAAGACAGTCAAACCAGGAGACCTTTTCTACAGGATTCTCCGGCTCATCAGTAAACCGAGCCGGATTCTTCTTCATAATGGCTTGCCATTGTGCTTGAGTCACAGGATACTTGCCCATCAGAAAAGGACGAATCGTCACCTGATGTTGTGGCCCTTCATCACTGGCTCTTTCTGGTTCATCTTTTGGGGAGCCCATCAAATATTTACCACCAGGAATCCCGATTAAATCCATCGTGACACCCTTGCCCAAATCAATCGTGATATATTTAGCTTTTCCGTTATGTTGAAACTTTTTTAGCGGAGATTTTTTATTGATTATCAAAGAATCATTCGGCTTGAGAGTCAGAAAAACATACTCAGCTATTTTTAAATCCAAATTCTTTGGCGAGATTTTTTTGTTGGCTACTGTTGCAGATTGCCCTCGATTGCTAGCTTTAGAATGGCGACTAACAGCATTTCCCTTGGCTTTACGAATAGTAGGGGCTAATCCTCTCCCAGACAAAGACTGTAAAACTTCTTCTACTGTTTGAAAACGTCTTTTCGTAGCACCTTCGACCAATTTATCTAAAACACGACTTAGTTCATAACTAATGTCATTGTCCTCTAAATATTCTCGCCAAATCCATTCTCCTTCGGCTACATCAAATAATTCCGTTGGTTCAATATTCGTGAGTAAATGGAGACAAGTTGCACCCAAACTATAGAGATCGCTGGCAAATTGAGGCTTCCCCACTGCCTGTTCTGGGGGGATATAGGCCGCCGAGCCAATAATTGTCCCTGTAACGGAGGGATCTCGTCCCGATTCAGCTTCTTTTGCTGCCCCAAAATCCACTAGAACTAACTTTTTGTCTGCCCTTCTTCTAATAATATTCTCTGGTTTAATATCCCGATGAATCACATGATTGTCATGAACAAATCCCAATACGGCTAACATGTCATTGAGAAGCTCTCTAATTTGTTGCTCACTAAAAACTCCTTTGCGTTGCAGTTCTTTTAATAAATCTTCTCCGTCAATAAATTCTTGAATTAAATATTGCCTTGATTCTTGATTAAAAAATGCTAATAATTCGGGAATTTGATTATGTTTTCCCAGTTCATTGAGACGCATTGCCTCTCTCTTGAATAGTTCTGCCGCCTTCCTCAGACCTTTTTTACTTTTAATATCAGGGAGGAACTGTTTAATGACACAGGAGTTATTGCTAGACTTTGATTGATCAACAGCTAAAAAAGTCCGCCCAAAACCACCTTTCCCCAAAATACGTAAAGCACGATAGCGATCAGCTAATAGTAATTGTGCGCCACAGTCTTGACAATATTCTGCCTCTTCTGGATTTATTTGCAGACACTCCGGGTTAAGACACTGAGTCATATGATGTTATTGAATAACCGAATATTCAACTTTTATAGCAACAAATAAGGAAAAACGGCAATGGGAAATCAGTTATCAAATCCCCCTCATGTTCAGGCAAAGATCATTACTTATTACTTCCGCGCAGCTCAGGTAAAGTTTGAATTTCATTCTCAACTTGATTTTGCAACCCAGGATTAATTTTTAAAGCCTGATCATAAGAATTCTTAGCCTGTTGCCATTGTTTTTCTTGTCGATAAGCATCCGCTAAACTAAGATAAATTTGAGAACCAAAATCAGGATTTAAAGCGATCGCTTTTTGATAGGCAATAATAGCATCAGTAGA
The DNA here is from genome assembly GCF_000332055.1 of Xenococcus sp. PCC 7305. Lineage (GTDB taxonomy): Bacteria > Cyanobacteriota > Cyanobacteriia > Cyanobacteriales > Xenococcaceae > Xenococcus. The sequence goes on from NZ_ALVZ01000172.1 coordinate 6,209, forward strand.
ATTGTCTTCTTCTAATAGAACATTACCTAGATGTCTGTACACCCAGGGAGGTTGATCTTCATCTAATGCGATCGCTTCTTGGTATAACTCCTTAGCAGCAGAATAATCACCTTGTGATTCTAATAATCTTGCTTGATGAATAGTACTATCTGCTTGCTGGGGATCAATTTCCATAGCGCGATCGCTAGCTGCAATGGCTGATTGAATATTCCCTTGAGCCTCATAAAAATAAGCCAATTGTCGCCAACCTTCAACACTATTTTCTTCGATTTTCAAAGCTGCCTGACACAAAGTAATTGCTTCTTGATACAAATTATTTTTACAATGTTGTTCGGCTAAATCTAACAAGTCTGCAAAAGTCTGTTCGCGAATATATTCTAGTAAATGTTCACTATCTTCTAAATCATTGTGTTGACCATCCAATATTTGAGATTGAAAAGCTTGAGCAGAACTTACCTGAATACCGCAAACAGTGATTGCATATTTATCCTGATTTTGGAGAATGTTTAATTTGACTAATTCTTGATTATCATTATAAAAATTAAAAAACAACTCTACTGTTTGTTGTAAATTTAAAATTTCTCCTTGAATACAATACTCAGAGTCAAAATCAAAATTAAGCTTTAATGCTTGAGCGACAGAAGGATAAATAGGAAATCTTGTAAAATCTAAGATTTCTGACTGAAACTCTTGACTATTTGGAGGCAAATCTAGCAGTTTTAAAATAGAGTTAGCTAGGTAATTAAGAACAGTGTTTCCAGGGTGATTAATTGTATGAAATAATTTTTGTCTTCGGTAATTTTTTTCAATAAAATCTGAAATGGTGATATCTAACTCAACTTCTCGACGACGTAATTCATTCAGAGTGTTAATAACATTATTAATAACATATTGAGGTTGATAAAAGTTAGCTTGCTGAATTAACGAAATTGTTTCATTGACAGTTTTACCTCGGTCGAATAGGTATAATAAATTTACATCATGATAATCACAGGGTTCATTGGACTTGTTCCCTTCTTCATTTTTAAAGCTTATTATTGCGGGGTGATAGCCAGTGAAATAAGCCCCAGGAATTGCGATCACTTTAGAGCTAGATGGTAAGTTTTTACGTAAATAATTTGTCCCAAATTGTTCGATTTCTTGATAATTATCAGATACTAATTGATGAATAAACAAATCAGTTTGAAAAATTTTAGCTTCTAAATCTGCAACATCAGATTTATCTAATAAATGAACTGGTTCAAGCTCGATGAACTGATATTGATTCTGAAAGTTAGTATTACTTTGCAAAATTTCTCGTAATGGCTTTATCTGACAGTTTCCATAAATTAAACATTTTTTCATTACCTATTAATCCTGTTTTGCTACTACTAACGAAATTATTTTAGTGACTAATGACTTTTTAATTTTCAATTTCCTAAATATTTAGCCAATTGGCAACTGTGATGGGCAAAGGTAGAACTATTATTAGTAACAAAGTGAGAACAGCTAAACCCAGGAAATCTCGCCAATTATCAAGCTCTGTAATATCATTTAATGCTGGTTGGTCAAGTAAGGGCATAAACCAGAGAATAATTGTCCAAATCCAGAATGAAGGATTTATTAAGGCAAATAGAATTGCTAAAATGCGAGCGATCTGCCCAATTGCGATCGCAGTTCTTTGGCCAAATACTGCATGGGCAATCTGCCCGCCATCGAGTTGACCGACAGGCATCAGATGAACTGCGATGATCAATAAACCTAGATATCCTGCAACAGCTACAGGATGCAGATTAATTGCCATTTCTGGAGTGAATTGACTACCCAGCGCTATTTTTGTCAGCAAGGCCAAGAAGCAAGAAAAACGAGGATTGACCGCATCAAAATCAAAAACATTAGCAGTTGCCACCGGGACAACTTCTGAATGAGCTAAGCCCCATAATAAAACTGGGATAGTAACTGCCAAACCTGTCACAATTCCCGATAGGGCAACATCAAATAAGGCTTGGCGATGGGGAATAGGAGATTTCCTTTGGGTATAAGCACCCAGAGTTCCCGCAAATATCGTGGGAGGAAAGGGCACAAAATAGGGTAAAGAACTTTGAATTTTATAGTAAAGAGCAGCTAAGTAATGACCAAGTTCATGGATTCCTAAAATTAGCATCAAAGCAATGCTATAGGTCGCCCCTTGCCAAATTAAATTAGGGTCGCTTTGCAATTGTTCGGGCGCAATACCGCTAATTTCAACTCCTGCGAGGGTTGTTGTGATAGCTGTTACGAACATCAATAAAATGGCAAACCCTGGATTGCTAACCTCATTAGCTGCTGTTTTTGCTTGGTCTTTGACTTTAGCCTGAGGATTGGGAACTAAAGCAAAAAATGGCTTGCCCTGTAAACTTTCTTGGAAAATCACAAAAAAGCGATCGCCAAATACCTGGGCAATATTCTCCTCTATTTTTTTGTAAGCTTGCTCGGGAATGGTTTTCAACTTGCCACGACAGAGTATTGCTTGGGGTCGATAATCAATTTGCTGTAAATAATAAACATTCCAAGGAAAGCAATCTCGTAGCGCTTTTTCTTCCTGATTGTTAATCGGCCTAACAATATTATTTTTAGTAGTCTTCGTTTTGTCAGTCTTCTGTTCTGTTTCTGTAATGATTTCTGTTTTTTTTGAAAATCCCAAAGACTTGTCCACTTGGGGTTTACCAATTTGGATCAACCAGCTATAAAGCAGAGGACAAATTAGAAGAGGAACCAACAATACGACTAGCGGTATGGGGTTTTCTTCTCCTAAAAAATAAGTCCAAGCTGTCCAGATAAATGCTGGCAACATCATGACAAACCAGCATAACCAGACTGGTGTTTTCGTGATATTGCGAATATTATGCTGAACAACAAAATAGGTAATCAGACTAAGTAGGATTAAAACAAACCAAAGATTCATTGCAGTTACTAGTGCTTCGCGCCTTTAGGCACAGGTGTTAGGTGTTAGGTGTTAGGTGTTAGGTGTTAGGGAAAAATTCTGCACCTAAAAAAAGAAATTAGAAATTTTTATCTAATTTATCTAGCCTAGATCTTAGAGCTTAGAACTTAGAGCTAATTTACTATAGAATGCAATGTATAGTATGCATCACATTGCTATCCTTCATATTTTAGAATGCCCGAAAATTTGATAGATCTGACTGCCAGCCCTCCCAGCCATAATAAACCCCCTCGTCCTATTCTATCGAGAATCTTTGCCTTTGCGCCTAACCGAGACAGTTTGGGTGGTACAGCTTATTTTATTGCCCAAGAAACTGGTAACATCCTCATCGATTGCCCTGCCTGGCATGAAGATCACCATGAGTGGTTACAAGAAAGGGGAGGAGTTCGCTGGCTAATTTTTACCCATCGAGGTGGCATGGGTAAACAAGTTCGACAGATGCAGGAGGCTTTGAGCTGTGAGGTGACTGTCCAAGAACAAGAAGCCTATTTGTTACCAGAGACCAAAGTGAAATCTTTTGGTGATTCACTAACCTTAGCTCCAGGAATAGAGCTTATTTGGACTCCTGGTCATTCTCCTGGATCGGCTTGTGTTTATTGCGACCAAGAAGGGGGGATTTTGTTTACGGGTCGACATTTACTACCCAAATCTGCCCAAGAAATTGTACCTTTGCGAACAGCGAAAACTTTCCATTGGTGGCGGCAAATTAAATCTGTTGCCAAATTGCGCGATCGCTTTTCCGAAGACACTCTTAAATATATTCTCCCAGGGGCCAATACTGGTTATCTAAGAGGTCAGGGCTATGTTGATGATGCTTATCGTAAATTGGAGAGTTTAGACCTGGAACAATTAAAAATTAAAAATTAAAAATTGGAAAGCATTACAGAAGCACAACAAAGCCAACTCTGGAAAACGGCGCAACAAGCCTATCAAAATTCCTATGCTCCCTATTCCCAATTTCCGGTGGGAGCTGCTTTGCTGACTCAGCAGGGAAATATTTTTGCTGGTTGCAATGTCGAAAATATTTCCTATGGTCTGACTATCTGTGCCGAACGCAATGCGATCGCATCTGCCGTGGCAGCCGAAGGTGGTCAGCAAATGAAGATTCAGGCGGTCGCGATCGCCAACAAACGACAAATTCCCTGTTCTCCCTGTGGCGCTTGCCGACAAGTCATCGCCGAATTTGCCGATAAAAATACTATTGTCATCTTTCTCGGACAAAAAGGCGTGGAAATCTCAACCCTTGCAGAGCTTTTACCTCAAGGATTTTCGTTTTAAGTTAAGTTGAACTTTGCTACTTTTTTAAAAATCTGCGACAGAAAGCTATATTCTATATTAGGACAACTGCAAATACTCCTGATACGTGATGAAATCATATATTGCTGCTGCTATTCAAATGACAAGTAAACCCGATCTAGATAAAAATCTAGTCGAGGCAGAAGAATTGATCGAATTAGCTGTACGGCAAGGAGCCGAGATAGTAGGATTACCAGAGAATTTTGCTTTTTTGGGGAAAGAATCCGACAAGATAGCCAGATCTGTGGAGATTGCGAACAAATCAGACAAATTTCTTAAGACAATGGCCCGTCGCTTCCAAATCCATATTTTGGGAGGTGGTCATCCCATACCCGTGGCAGAAGACCCGACAAAAGCTTGTAACACTGCTTTTTTAATTAATCCTGATGGACAAGAATTGACTCGTTACCAAAAAGTTCATCTTTTTGATGTGGATGTTCCTGATGGCAATACTTACCAAGAATCGAGCACTGTCATGGCGGGCCAAAAATTACCCGAGGTTTATGCCTCTCCTACCTTGGGCAATATTGGGTTATCAATTTGTTATGATGTGCGTTTCCCCGAACTATACCGTCATCTTTCCCGTCAGAATGCTGATGTTTTATTCATTCCGGCTGCTTTTACGGCCTTTACAGGCAAGGATCACTGGCAAGTTTTGCTCCAAGCAAGGGCGATCGAAAATACTTGTTATGTCCTAGCTCCCGCCCAAACAGGAAATCATTACGAAAGACGCTATACTCATGGTCACGCCATGATTATCGATCCCTGGGGAACTATCTTGGCCGATGCAGGATCTCAACCTGGAATAGTAGTAGCAGAAATTAATCCTGAGCGTCTATTACAAGTACGTCAACAAATGCCTTCTTTACAACATCGCATATTTGCTTAATGTTCGCTTAATGTAATCAGATTATGAACAAATTATGGAAGTTATCCCAGCAATAGATTTATTAGATGGTAAATGCGTTCGTCTCTATCAAGGCGATTATCAGCGCTCGGAAATATTTAATGACAATCCCGCAACGGTAGCTCGTAGTTGGGCCGAACAAGGAGCCACCAGAATTCATGTTGTCGATTTAGACGGGGCAAAAGAGGGCAAAACCGCAAATCTAGCGGCGCTCGAAGCAATTGTGGCAGCAATATCAATTCCGGTACAGGTTGGCGGGGGTTTACGCGATCGCGATTCGGTGGCTCGATTACTCGATTTAGGAGTACAACGTTGTATTGTCGGAACTGTCGCTGTAGAGCAACCTGAGTTGGTTCAGGCATTATGCCAAGAGTTTTCTGGGCAAGTTGTCGTGGGCATCGATGCCCGGCAAGGCAAGGTTGCGACTAGAGGTTGGCTAGAAACCTCGGAAATTTTGGCAACTGATTTGGCCCAGAGAATGACGGTTGCTGGGGCTGCTGCTATTATTTATACTGATATTCATCGTGATGGAACTATGACAGGCCCCAATATAGAGGCTCTTAGAGAATTAGCCACTGCGATTGAAATTCCTGTAATTGCTTCTGGAGGAGTTAGTTCTTTGACCGATTTGCTTGGCCTGCTTGCCTTGGAGCCTTTAGGGGTCACCGGGGTGATCATCGGCAAGGCCATTTATACTGGAGATGTCAATCTCACTGAAGCCGTCCAAGCAGTGGGCAATGGTCGTTTACAGGATATTCCCCCCGGCGGTTTTTCTACCTTTGCCTGATCTGTTAAATACTGAATGTTAAATGTTAACTGTTTAGGTGATAATTAACTTAAGTGATGAAAATTCTAGTATTAGCCTGGGAATTTCCACCTCGTCTGGTGGGCGGTATTGCCCGTCACGTAGCAGAATTGTATCCGGAAATAGTGGCCTTAGGCTATGAAATTCATCTGATAACAGTTGAAGTTGACAATGCAGCTATCTATGAAGTGATTGAAGGAATTCATATTCATCGAGTAGCTGTGGCTCATGGCCATGATTTTTTCCATTGGGTCACCAATATGAATGAAAGCATGGGTGCTTATGGCGGCAATCTGATCTCCGAAGTAGGACATTTTGACCTGATTCACGCCCATGACTGGCTAGTTGGCGATGCGGCGATCGCCCTTAAGCATAACTTCAAAATACCCTTGATTGCAACTATTCATGCTACCGAATATGGTCGTAATAATGGAATTTATCAAGAGGGACAAAAATATATTCACAATAAAGAACAATCCCTAGCTCACAATTCCTGGAAGGTTATTGTTTGTAGTCAATATATGCGCCAAGAAGTTGAGCGCGCTTTACAAACACCTTGGGATAAAATCCATGTAATCTATAATGGCATTCGCCCAGAGAAAAAAGTCCATCTTGCCGCATCAGAAAAAATGGCACTGCGTCGTAATTTTGCTGGCGATGACGAAAAAATAGTTTACTATGTAGGACGCATGGCTTATGAAAAAGGAGTTTCTGTGTTATTAAACGCGGCGCCACAGGTTCTCTGGGATCTTCAAGGCAAGGTCAAATTTGTCATTATTGGTGGTGGCAATACGGATCAACTCAAACAACAAGCTTGGGATTTAGGCATTTGGGATCAATGCTACTTTACAGGATTCATGGCAGATCAGGACTTAGATAAATTTCAAACTGTTGCCGATTGTGCTGTTTTTCCTAGTCTTTACGAACCTTTTGGCATTGTCGCCCTAGAGAGTTTTGCCTCCCGAGTTCCGGTGGTGGTTTCTAATACAGGAGGTCTGCCGGAAGTTGTCAAACATAATAAAACAGGGGTCGTAACCTATGCCAACAACCCTGATTCCCTAGCTTGGGGAATCGTCAAAGTCCTGAGGGATAATGCATATGCAAATTTTTTAGTGAAGAATGCTTATGCAGAATTAGAGACTCATTTTAGTTGGAGAAAGCTAGCGAACCAAACCATCGACGTATATAAAAAAGTAGTTAAAGAGAGGTCCCTAGTAGCCTGGTAAGCCGGAACATTAATAATCAACTTTCACAGAGGGAAACATTCTGTAATAATTATAAAAGACCGAAAGTTTAAGTATGTTTTTATATCGAAGAAGTTGGCTCATTATCCAGATTAGATCTTTAACCTGATCAATTAGTTATAGGAGAATTCTATTTGGGCTGGGCCAAAATCATATGAGATAAAAACTTTATCGAATGATCGGTATTATGAGAGAATTTTTGCAGACTAAACTAAAATTCTGGTCAATCTTAATAACTAGACTGCTCATCTGACACATCACGTTTAACTTTAAATTAATTTAGCTTGGGAGGCATATCTTAATGTCAGTTCGTTTATACGTAGGTAATTTACCCAAAGAAGCCATAGAGAAAGATGCATTAGTAGCTATGTTTGCTGATGATGATCAACAGGTTTCAACAAAACTTATCAAAGACCGTAAGACTGGCAAATGTAGAGGATTTGCTTTTGTTACTGTTCCGACTGATGAAATGGCTGACCAGTTTATTGAAAAATATAATGGCCAATCTTTTATGGAAAGTCCGCTAAAGATTGAGAAAGCTTTACCTCGTTCTAAAGGAAAAACCAAAGAAGAAGAGGAGGCAGAAAATTCTGCTAGTGCGGGTACTGGAGCTAAAAGAAAAAATAACAAACAACGGACTAAAAAAGCTGGTAGTGCTTCAGGTAATGCTCGTCAAGATTCAGTACAGCCAGATCCTCGTTGGGCAGATAAATTAGCTCAGTTAAAAGAAATGCTAGCTGCTGCCAATAATTAATCACTATCTTGGATTTACTAGAAGTCGGTTGTCTTACAATCTAATTGGTTGATAGTTTTTAGGACCCCATCAACGAAAAGATTAGCAAAAAAAGTGAAAAACAATCATAAGGAAAGGCTAAGGAATTATTCTGAGCTGGAGTTTTTTTGTGCCTTTCTTTAATACTTTTACCTGAATTTAGCTATTACTTTGCAGCTTATGTGTTCTTGATTGATTAGTTAACAAGATAATCATTATTCCCAATCACAAATATTTTTTTAAGGAGTTCTCTACAGATGAGCGATATTACTGACCCCATTATTGTTATGAAGCAAGAAGTGGGGAGAGCCGCGGCAAATCGAGTCAAATCAGATTCTATTGTCGGTTTGGGGACCGGTTCAACTACTGCCTATGCGATCGAGTATCTAGGCGATCGCCTCTCTCAGGGGGAAATCAAAAATATTGTAGGAATTCCCACATCTTTTCAGGCCGAAGTCCTAGCAAAAAAATACAATATACCCTTAACAACTTTGGATGCAGTAGATCATATTGATGTTGCGATCGACGGTGCTGATGAAGTTGATCCGCAGAAAAATCTTATTAAAGGTGGTGGGGCAGCTCATACTCGGGAGAAAGTAGTAGATTCTCTAGCAACGGAATTTATTGTAGTGGTTGATAGTGGCAAACTAACAGATAAACTAGGCTCTACTTTTCTGCTCCCTGTCGAAGTTATTCCCATGGCAATCACTCCTGCGATGAATGCTCTTAAAAAATTGGGCGGCGAACCTAGTTTACGCATGGGAATCAAAAAAGCTGGCCCAGTGGTCACGGATCAAGGGAACCTAGTAGTTGATGTCAAATTCGATGAGATTACTAATCCAGAAGAATTAGAAAAAACAATCAACAACATTCCTGGAGTGTTAGAAAATGGTTTGTTTGTTGGGGTGACAGATATTGTCTTGGTAGGTGAGATCAAAGATGGTCAACCAACAGTTCGGGAAATGTAAAATATAGCGCTACACGCCAGGGAAATGGCAACAGTCAAGAGAAAACCTGATCCCAAAGACAATCGTTTAAGACCGCGAACTTAAGTTGCTGGTAATAACTTTGCGTTATACTGCCAGTGACTATTTTTTTGCCTGTTTGACTTACCAAGGCATAAATCTACAGGACTTGGCAAAATTCAAAGAAATGTAGGAGACAGATTTTAGGTATTGAGTGTTAGGCATGTAGGTAAATCCTGAAAAAAGATAATATTAGCCATTAATCACCTTAATCAAGTTAATAAGTGATGGATGTGTAAAGTTTAAATCATCCTAAACAAAAAATTTATCTGACGAAAATAATTCTCGCAACTGAAATGGCTCAAGAATCATAATTTTCGGTTTTAGCAGTTCATCATTAGGGATTCATAATTTTTACTTCAAATAAAAATCACCCTTGATAGCAAAGGTGATTATTCCGCTAAATATCTAGAACTAGGATTTAAGTTTCTTCGTTGGCATTTCCGTCTTCATCAAGCTGTTTGAGGTGAATATGCTTGTATCCTAGTTTGATTTCAAACTTATCCCCTTCTTTAAGTCCCATCGCTTGGGTATAGGTAGAACCAATAACAATTTGACCATTTTTGTGCACACTGACACGATAAGTAGGTTCGCGACCGCGACCATCTTTAGCTCCTTCTGGGTCTAAGGGAACACCTTTGGCCGCAAGTACTGCATCGTAAAAATCAGTTAAGTTTACGCGAGTTTGGTTATCTTTAGTGACAGTAAAATATCCACAACGTTTTGCAGTTTCCCTTCTGGGTAAATGGGATAACTCTTTTACTTTTTGAAGCAAGGCTTTTCCTGTTAAGGCGGCTGTTGCAGTTTCACTCATATTTTTCTGAATGTTGCTCTTATTTTTAGATGATTACTAATTAGGATAGCAGAATATAATTGGCATTATAAAAAATATACCGTTAAATATCAAAAAAAATCCATTTTTTTTAAGAAATTTGTTTTTTTTCAAAACTATGCTGGGCATATTTCTACTTTATAGTTAGATTCAAAAGGTCGAAACTCCCATTTTAATAAGCCAAGAAGATTGCTTAAAAAATGTTGCCAGATCCTTGTGCCAAAGCCAAAATTCAAAATTTAAAATTCAAAAGTCTTGATAAGAAAAAATAAATATCTTGTTGTTACCAGAACCGTAACCTAGGGTGAATTTAGTTTGAACTAGAGAGATAGTGGAGGGAACTGGAATTAATGAAATAGAGTTAATCTCAATGTCAGTCGTTGTTAACTATACCGTAGACAATTATGCAGGATACTCGAAATTACCAAATTATTTTTCTCACTAGCTTTTTTTTTCTAGGGATTTGTAGTCGAGATTGGACTTTACAACCTGTTTTGATTATCGTGATCGCCCTAAGTTGTTTAATTACTCAGTGGGTGCTTTCTTCTCTGGTTCAATTGGCCAAAAGAAAGGATCAATCATATTTAAGTTGGCATCTAGATGCTGAACCTAAATTGATGATTCATGAGCTGATTGGTTGTGGGACTAGTCCCAAAGTTTTGGCTTCTTTGCGAAGTGCGGCCATTACTGCCTTAGGCTTATGTTTACTTTTGCGGGGCAATAGTTATCAGACGATGATCCTCGCTGGAACTTTAGCGATCGCAAGTAAATTTTTGTTCCGTTGGCGAAGTAAGCATTTTTTCAATCCTGCTAATTTTGGCATTATCGCTGCTTTAATTTTGACTAATGATGCTTGGGTATCTCCTGGCCAATGGGGTACAGATTGGTGGTATTTATTATTATTTGCCGGTGCGGGAGGCGTAGTGCTCAAAAAAGTTGGGCGTTGGGATACTAGTGTGGCTTTTTTCCTGACCTATGGGGGGTTAGAACTGCTCAGGGATTTTTGGTTGGGTTGGACTGGCGATGTTTGGTTGCATCAATTGTCTAGTGGCAGTTTATTGTTGTTTGCTTTATTTATGTTGACCGACCCGAGATCGATTCCCAATGCCTTAGCTGGAAGATTGTTATGGGCGATCGCGATCGCAATATTGACCTTTGTCTTACAGAATTACTTTTATCTTTCAACAGCTGTTTTCTGGGCATTGTTCATTATTTCGCCTTTGACTGTTTTGTTGGATATGGTTTGGTCAGCACCGAGATTTACTTGGAAAAGAAATTTTGTTAATTGAAAATTGACGAGCGACCCTGCGGATTTGTAATCCGCTAAGGAATGCGCGAGTTTGAAAATTGAAAATTAAAAATTAAGAGCTTTGAATTATGAAATTTATGAGAGTCTGGTTATCTATGTTGGGGTTTGCGATCGCATTTATCATTTGCATCCAACCAGTACAAGCATTTTGCGGCTTTTATGTCGCCAAAGCAGATACAGATTTATACAATCAAGCCTCTCAAGTGGTTATTGCTAGAGATGGACAAAGAACAGTCCTCACTATGGCTAATGACTATCAAGGGGAAGTTAAAGATTTTGCGATGGTTGTACCCGTTCCAGTAATTTTAAAAGAAGAACAGGTTAATGTTGGCAAGCCAGAAATTATCAAAAGATTAGACGATTTTAGTGCGCCGAGATTAGTAGAGTATTTCGATCCCGATCCCTGTAACCCTCAAGTATTCTTTCAAAGCGAAAATAGACTCGAATCTTCTGCTGCACAAAAAAAACCCCAATCAATTGCCGAAGATTCTTTAGGTGTAACCATAGAAGAACAATTTACTGTCGGCGAATACGAGATCGTGATTCTCAGTGCCAAAGAATCCGACGGCTTAGAAACTTGGCTAATCCAAAACGGATATAACATCCCGCAAGGAGCAAGTTCACTTTTGCAGCCCTACATCAATCAAGATCTTAAATTCTTTGTCGCCAAAGTTAATCTCGAAGAATTTGACAATAGTGGATTTCAGAAACTGCGGCCGCTTTCAATGGCTTTCGAATCACCTAAATTCATGTTACCGATTCGCTTAGGGATGCTTAATGCCCAAGGAGATCAAGACTTGATTGTTTATCTGCTCTCTCCCAAAGGACAAATTGAACTAACTAATTACCGTACTGTCAAAATTCCTTCTGATGTCGAGATTCCCGAATTTGTCCAACAAGAATTTCCCGACTTCTTTACCAGTATGTTGCAAAAATCCTATGAAAAGGAAAATAAACAAGTTGCCTTCCTCGAATATGCCTGGGATATGGCAAGTTGCGATCCCTGTTCAGCTCAACCTTTAAATCAAGAAGAATTAAAACAAGCTGGGGTATTTTGGCTCAATGCAGGTTCTCGGGGCAATGTCTTTATTACTCGTCTTCACGTTCGTTATAGCCGTGATAAATTCCCCGAAGATTTAATTTTTCAAGAAACCAGTAACCGTCAATTATTCCAAGGCCGTTATGTGGTTCGTCATCCTTTTCGCGGGCAAATAAGTTGTGATGCAGGGCAAGACTATCGGCGATCGGTTCAAAACAGACAAGAAACTGAAGCCCAAACTCTAGCCAGTCTCACGGGCTGGGATCTCAACGAAATTCGGAACAAAATCGAATTCATTTCGGTTGAAGCGGAGAACTCTGAGCAACCTTGGTGGCGCAATTTGTGGAATTGAAACGAAGGCAGAGAGCAGAAAGCGTAAGTCTCCTGCCTTTAAGAGCAAAACGACGTTAAAACCTACGTTAACATGGGAGAATAGGGCCAAAGTTCAATTTTCACATCTGGTAAATACTTGTGGTCAGCAACTTAGAAAATCCCAACTGGTGGAAATCCGCCTTAATTTATCACGTTTATCCTCTAACTTTTAATGATACTAATGGTGATGGAGTTGGAGATTTGCAGGGCATCATTGAGAAAATTCCCTATATCAAATCCCTTTCGGCTGACTGCTTGTATTTGAACCCTATTTTCAAAACAGGGATGGTTGATAATGGTTACGATATTATCGACCCTTTTGCGATCGATCCTCGCTTTGGCACCATAGAAGATTTTCAACGACTCAGAGATACTTGTTGGCAAAATGATATGCATCTGATGATTGATCTCGTTCCAGGTCATACATCCGATCAGCATCCCTATTTCCAGGCTAGTTGCGATCGCCAGCATCCCGACCATGCAACATATCGAGATTGGTATATTTGGGCAGATGCTCATTCCGAAAATGACGGCGTACCAAATAATTGGGTGTCTTATTTTAATGGTAGTGCTTGGGAATATAGCGCCACCAGAAACCAATATTATCTGCATCAATTCGCTATCAATCAACCTAATCTCAATCTACATAATGAAGGGGTGCAGCAATATTTATGCGATATTTTTGAATTTTGGGCGAAGAAAGATGTTCACATTCGTCTTGATGCGGTGGGATTTATGTCAGATGATCAATATCTCCAAGATCTAAAAATTCGTACTGATAATGTCATCCCCGATGGTTTTCATCATGATAGTGAACTAGCAAAGTTTGAGCTAACTCATCTCAATCGCCCTGAAAGTAAAATATTCATGGAAAAATTGAGAACTATTGCGGATAGATACAACACGATTATGTTAGCTGAGGTGGTAGCGGCTGATGATTCGATGCGGATAGGGCGAAGTTATAATTTTTCTGGGTCAGGAGTTCCCAGGTCCCATCTCGTCTACACTGGTTCCAATTTAAGAGAAGAGCCACTAGACTACAGTGCGACAAAAGAGCTACTAGTTAATATCCAAAGTTACTTTAGTAAAGGCGGATTATGCCAGGTTAGTGGCAACCATGATTTTCAAAGAATGGCATCACGTCTCTTTCCCGAAACTAATGATCCCCATGCCAGCGTAAATTACACGCGATTTATCTCAGGTCTACCAGGCCCATATATGCATTATTACGGAGATGAATTGGGCTTGCGGCAGACAAATGTTGTCGATGAGATTGAAGATGTAGATTGGGCGGGTCGTGATGGCTGTCGCTCACCAATGCCCTGGCTTGCTGATGCCCCCAATGGAGGATTTACCGCAGCGGGAGTCAAACCTTTTCTTCCTGTTGATCCTAATTTTTCGGATTATGCAGTTGATCTTCAAGAATTGGATTTAGAATCACACTTGGCAAGAATAAGGGCAGTTTTCTTAGAAAGGATGAACTCTTCTGCTCTGCAAAAAGGTGATTTCCAGGTTTTGCAATTACCCGAACCTTTGGTCGGATATGTTCGTTCCTCTGAGGAAGAAAGTTTGGCTTGTCTTTTTAATACTAGTGCTCATAAATATTCCGATTCGGCAAAGGGAATTAGCTTGTCAGGATATGAATGTAAGTTGATCGATTTCGGACAAATTAATATCTAAATTTAATAGAATTGGTGTGGTTTCACTTCTCTCGGCATTCTGGGTACTATAGCTATGGGATTAGCCTTAACTCCTGTAAAATGGAAGTCTAAGGGCTAATAGCTGAATTCTTAATCTTCAGTTGAAACGAGATTTTAGTTAATTTTCGTTAACACTTAACTATTAAGGTGTTACAAGTTGACAGTATCATAATTGAAGTTAGAATTTACTAATCCTCAGAATCGTCAACCTTTTCGGGAAAAGAAAATATGTCGCTTCATCAAACGCCTTGGCACCAAGGGTGCAGTATCTACGAGATCTATATTCGTAGCTTTTTCGATAGTAATAATGATGGAATTGGAGATCTTCCAGGAATTAAGCAAAAGCTCGAATATCTCGCCGATCTAAACGTTGATGTGATCTGGATATCTCCGTTTTACGAGTCGCCGATGAAGGACTTTGGCTATGATGTCAGCAATTATTGCTCTGTAGACCCCATATTTGGTACTATAGAAGACTTTCGCCAGCTGGTAGTTAAAGCCCACGAGCTTGATTTAAAGGTTATTATAGACCAGGTCTGGAGCCACACTTCCAACAAGCATTCTTGGTATCTTGCCAGTTCTGACCCCTTGCATCCAGAGCATGAAAAATATAAAGATTGGTATGTCTGGGCAGATGCTAATCCTCATGATGGTGGCGTGCCTAATAATTGGCTATCGGTTTTTGGCGGTGTTGCCTGGGAATGGCATCCGCGGCGGCAACAATATTATTTACATAATTTTCTTCGAGAACAAATAGATTTAAATTGGCATAATCCTGAAGTCCGTCAAGAGATCGCAAAAATTGCCAGATTTTGGTTGGACCTTGGAGTTGATGGTTTTCGATTAGATGTTTGTAACTTTTTTACCCATGACGTTGAGCTGAGAAACAATCCAGACCGTCCACCCAACTCACCTCGTTTATTGGGGATAGACGAAAAAACCCCTTTTGCTGTCCAGTCCCATGTTCATAATATTAATCAAAAGCAAAACCTGGAATATTTAAGAGAAATTAAACGCAATACAGTTGATCACTATAATGACAGAGCATTATTAGGCGAAATCGTAGCGGTAGATTGTCCGATGACGACTATGCATGAATACATTGATGCTGATACTCAGCTGGCAATGGCTTATACGGGAGCTCTAATTCATGATGATATTTTCAAGGCCTATGTAATCGGCGATTTATTGCAGCGTTGTGAGGAGAAAATCCCTCACCAAATGTTATGTTGGTTGACTGGAACTCACGATTTCCCACGCATCGCAACTCGCTGCGAAGTAACTGGAAAAACGGATCAGCAAAGATATTTGAGATTGGCTCTTTTGTTGCTAATTGCGATTCGAGGCAACATCTGCATTTACCAAGGAGAAGAGCTTGGTCTGGAAGAGGCCAGAATTGCTTATCATCAGATGCAAGACCCCTATGGTATTGCTCTACATCCTGAAGCTAAAACTCGTGATGGTTGTCGTACCCCTATGCCCTGGCAGAAAGATGTACCTAATATGGGATTTAGTACGGCAGAGAAAACATGGCTACCCCTATGGCAAAATCATCAACCATATTGTATTGATGTCCAGGAGGCAATTCCCCATTCGTTGTTGCAGTTTTACCGCCAGGCCTTGAAAGTCAGAAGGGAAAACCCCGTGTTGCGCATGGGGACTCTGGAGAATATTACGATTGATGGGCCAATACTTTATTTTACCCGCAGCTTTGAGGATAAAAAGATGTGGTGTGTTTTCAATTTTTCTGAAGAAAGACAACAATTACCTAGCGAACGGAGATTCTTTGGCCCGCCAATTCTCGACAACTATACTCTAGATAGTAATGATATACCTCCTTTTTATGCTGGTATATTTCAATAACTGTCAGTTTGAAAATTTGGCAAAAATTTTTAATTGTTATACAATTCCCAAGGATTTAATTTATTAAATTATTTTTTTGGGAGTAAGCAATTCTGAAACGCAAAGCTCTGATCATAACAGGCCCTAGAGAAATGTCTTTCCAGGAGCAGAAAATCGACGCTCTGGGGTCCCATCAAGTTCTAATTCGCTCAGTTTTCTCGGCATTCAAGCATGGCACCGAGATGACAGGTTATCATGGTGATAGTCCCTTTGTAAAAAGGAATCTAGAACCGAACCTCCGAATTTTTGTCGATAATAAAGAAGATGCTACCAACTTTCTCTATCCTGGAACCTTAGGCAATATGACAGTCGGTATTGTGGAAGAAGTAGGTAGCGAAGTTGATTCTTTTGCTGTGGGAGACCAGGTTTTCGGTTGGCTGCCCGTTGCCGATTGGCATGTCAGTTCTGTAGATAAACTGTATCCTTTAAATGGACTAACCCCTGAGCAAGCAGTATGTATTGACCCAGCTACTTTTGCGATCGGCGGCGTGCTGGATGGAGACATCCGCTTTCGGGAAAAAGTTTTGATTACAGGATTGGGCGCGATCGGTCTGCTTGCTGTTCAATATTGCAAACTTCATGGAGCAACAGTCTATGCTTCATCTAGTTTTGCTCAGCGACGCCAGCTAGCTCTTGATTATGGAGCAGATGTCGTTCTCAATCGGAAGGATTTTAAGGATTTAGGCCACGAAGTTAAGCGATTAACTAATGGTGGAGTTGATGCAGTTCTTGAATGTTCTGGTTACTATATCCAACTGCACCACGCCATGCGAGCCGCTCGTCAATGTGGCCGTGTTGTTTGTGTGGGCTTCTATTCTGGGGCGGCAAGTGACTTGAATCTCGGGGAAGAATTTTTCCACAATCGACTCTCTTTGCTGGCTTCGTTGCCAGATGCTTATTGGCAAAATCCAGTGAGGGGGGAAACTCCACTTTATACCGACGATCTTCATCAACTCATAATTGACGATTTGAAGACAGGACGCTTAAAAGTCGACGGGCTACTCGGCCCTGTCTATCCTTTTAGTGATGCGATGAAGGCTGTGGAGCTGATCTCGGAAAAGCCAGCTGAGGGAATTAAAGTTTCCATTAAGTACTGAAGAAGCAGATCTCCTTAAGTGCCTTATCTGATAAGACTTGCGGCGAAGAAGTCAGGAGACTACTTAAACCTTCTGCCTTCTGCTTTCTGCCTTCAAGAATTGGACCCATCAAAGAAAATTTGCTTGCCAGTTTTAGCGCTTTCGTAGATTGCCTCAATTAATTTCATCACGGTAATCGCCTCTGTACTATTTGCCATATGAGGTTTGTCGTTGACGATTGAATCTACAAAATAGTACATGGAACTAGGACATATTTTGGGGTTCACATGATTGATATCAAGAATATAAGAAACCCCTTTTGTTTCGCGAAAAGTTTTGGCCTTAAATGTATATCCCTGATTGATATTTTGCTCTAGAATCCCTTCCTTGGTGCCGAGCAATCTACATTCTATTAAGTTGCTTTCCGCAATATTGGCAGCCCAACTCACTTGGAATAGGAAGTTGGTATTATTTTTAAACCGCACCATAGCTTCTACGGTATCTTCCACGTCATAGGTTACGCCTCTTTCCTGGGCGACTTTTTGGGCGATATGATCGTGAGAAGACGCCAAAACCGAATCTAATTCGGGGAAATCTAACAGCCATAAAACCTTATCCAGAAAATGAACTCCAATATCAATAAGAGCTCCTCCTCCCGAGACCGATTTTTTGGCAAACCAATCACCAAACTGAGAAAAGCCATTAATGTCACGTAACCAACGACAAGAAACAGAATAGATATCGCCAACTAAGCCGTCGTCGATTCGCTGTTTGATGGCAACCGATTGAGGGAGAAATCGGTAGGAATAATTTATCATGAGGCGTTTTCCCGTTTCTTCTGCTTTACGATGCATCGCGATCGCCTCAGCCGAATTCATCCCGATGGGTTTTTCACAAAGCACATGGATGCCTTTTTCTAATGCCAAAATCGTCATGTCTTTATGAAGACGGTTGGGCGTAGCAATACTAACGATGTCTAATTCTTCATTGGCAAACATTTCTTCGCAGGATGTATATCTAGCCTCAATGCCATATTGATCGCCAATTTTCTGCAAACTATCAGGGTTAATATCGCAAATTGCTTGCATTTTTGCATTGGGATGTTTCAGGTATCCATCAATGTGATTTTTCCCCATTACAAGCCCCACGACACCAATTTTTAGTTCCTGACTCATAGTTATTTAATTACTTAAGTTTTGAGTTGTAGCTTTTCTAGGCTATCTCAAAAATGTCACCCATTGGATAAGGAATTAAGTTTAAATAACGCTATCGACTATTTCTAAATCGGGACGCAAATTTTTGGCTTTTCTCAGATAACGATGGATCATTGCTGATTGAGGAAAAGGACTATTAACCTGGATCAGAATACGAATACAGCGCTCTAAACTTCCTGCAACATGCATTTGCTGTAAATCGAGTAGCGGAACTAGATTCCATCCAGGGCGTTTTCTGGCGATCGCAGCAGGGAAAATGGCATCAAGATCGCTCGTAGCAGAGAAGAAAACACAAATGATGTCTTCTCCTTCAAATTGATTATGAGCTTCAATCTCGTCGAGCAATTCTGTCACTCCTTCTTGAATTGCCGCTACGCTATTTTCTGCGATCGTAGTCGCCCCACGAATTCCCCGCACTTTCCAGTCCACAATAATCGCCTCCGCTAATTTTACTCAGGAAAATTTTATAGTTAAATTATTAAATTATTTAATTGAAATTTTGATAACTTTTCAGAGATGCTAGTTCAGAAAAAGTCAATTCCTTCCCGTTTATTGTGACTTTAATCGGAACAAATGCCAAGAATTTAAAATTCCTATTAGGGTCGATACAACCATAGCGGCTGACCAGAAGTCATAACCTCAAACTCTAGCCAATTAATTGCTGAACCGACACGAGAAGCTTGGCTTCTCCCCGGGATAATTTTGTTAACCAGAGATTTTGGTTCTTCGATAGTGAAACATTCGGCTTTCTCGGGATCTAAACCAGCTAATTCTGCTGCCCAAATACGAGCATCTTCTTCCGTTCCCAAACGATCTACTACGCCCAACTCCATCGCCTGTTCTCCCGTAAAAATCCGGCCATCGGCAAAGGTTCTAACAGTTGCTTCCTCTAGTCCACGACCTTCGGCAACAGTCTTGACGAATTGAGAATAACTAACATCAATCAATTCTTGCAAAATCTGTTCTTCTTCTTTTGTGAGTTCGCGATCAAAAGACAAAATATCCTTATAGGGACCAGATTTGATAGTTTTAAAAGAAACGCCAATCTTATCTAGTAAACGCTCTATATTATTACCTCGTAAAATAACCCCAATACTGCCTGTAATGGTGCCAGGGTTGGCCACAATATGCTTGGCCCCAACACCAATATAAACCCCTCCTGATGCAGAGATATTCCCAAAGCTAGCGACGACCTTGACATCTTTATCTTTTTGGAGACGTTGCAGGGCGGCGTAAATTTCTTGGGAGTCTCCTACTGTGCCCCCAGGAGAGTCTATTCGCAGCAAAAGGGCAGGAAATTTCTTTTCTTCTACAGTTTTTAAAGCCTTGAGGACTCTTTTTCGAGTTTCAGACGCGATCGCCCCCGTGATCTCAATTTTTGCTATCTGCTTCTTAGTGCTTTTGTTAAACGGCCAGATCATTTAGTATTTATCAAAATAAAATTTTAAAAGTAGAGTTATCGATACTCCACAATCTACATTAGCACGGCTTTCCATTCCTCGTAGTTCTCCAAAAAAGTTCTGATAGGTTTGAGCCTAATTTATGGGGAATTAGGGCAATAGGGAATTAGGGAAAATATTTATCACTTCTTCAACCATTTCTTTAGATCTTTTGTTCAATCATTTTAGATAAAATGCCAATAATTTTTCCTGGCGCATCAATGTAATATTCATTAAGATCAATATAAGCTTTTTTCTCTGCCAATTTTAAAAACTTCCAGGCAGTTCCCGTAGTTACTACGCCATAAACTTCGCCAATATTGTTATTTTCACTTTTATTAAAAATATCTGCTGCAACCATTTCGGCAATACATTGTCCCAATCCACCAATGATATTCTCGTTTTTTGCTTCAACAATTGTGACAATAGGTGCATTGAGCATCAATTGCTCTGGGGAAGCACTTAGAATAAAATCACAAAAGCCATTGAGATTATTCTCTTTGTCTACATTGAATTCAATACCCGAAAATAAACTAATACTATGGTGAAAAATTTTTCTCACTTCAACAAGTACATTAGCAATAATCAACTCTGATCTGGCCTTTTCTGTATTAATCGCCCGAGCCAGGGGGATATTTTCCGATAAAATCTCCCGCAGAATCTGACTAATTTCCACATCTTCTACAGCAGAAAACAAGTTATCATTCTCAATAAGTGATATTCCCAGTTGGCTCTTCACATCCTTAAGAGAGAAGTTGCTATATGACATGTTTTCACCTCAAACATTCTATCTGCTTAAAGTCTTAAAATTGCATTCGTTGTCGTTTTTCTACCTAAAACAGATTGTCCCATAGGAAATGAAATTACTATCTAGCAATCTGGGTAATGTCATTCTATTTCAATCATTTCGTGCAATACTGTGTAACTGGAGAAAATCTCTGCAACTCATTTAATAAACCCGACTTTAAAACAAAATGACCAAACAGCGAGTATTATCTGGAGTCCAACCTACGGGAAACTTACATTTAGGTAACTATCTTGGGGCGATCCGTAATTGGGTAGAGATCCAACAAGAATATGATAATTTCTTTTGCGTGGTGGACTTACACGCGATTACGGTACCTCATGATGCCAAGGCTCTGGCCGATAATACCCTGACAATGGCAGCATTATATTTAGCTTGCGGTATTGACCTCGAATGTTCTAATATCTTTGTCCAATCCCATGTTAAGGCTCATAGTGAACTAACTTGGTTACTCAATTGCATTACGCCTCTCAATTGGTTGGAGAGAATGATTCAATTCAAAGAAAAAGCTCTTAAACAAGGGGAAAATGTCAGCGTAGGACTCCTCGACTATCCCGTTTTGATGGCAGCAGACATCTTGCTCTACGATGCTGATAAAGTGCCCGTGGGCGAAGATCAAAAACAACATTTGGAATTAACTCGTGATATTGCCATCAGAATTAACGATAAATTTGGCAAGAAAAAAGAGCCAGTTCTCAAAATTCCCGATCCTTTAATTCGCAAAGAAGGGGCACGGGTTATGAGTTTGACTGATGGTACGAAAAAAATGTCCAAGTCTGATCCTTCGGAGTTGGGTCGCATTAATCTTTTAGATCCTCCCGACGCTATTAAAAAGAAAATCAAAAAATGTAAAACCGACCCGGTAAAAGGATTAGCTTTTGATGATTCAGAGCGTCCTGAATGTAATAATTTACTTACTCTGTATCAACTGCTTTCTGGCAAAACTAAAGAAGAAGTTGCCACAGAATGCCAAGATATGGGATGGGGAAAGTTTAAACCATTATTAACAGATACTGCGATCGCGGCTCTAGAACCAATCCAAAATAAATATCAAGAAATCATGGATAATCGGGATTATCTCGACTCTGTGCTCCGGGTCGGTGCGGCTAAAGCAGATGACGTGGCAAATGCTACTCTAGCAAGAGTGAAAAATGCTTTGGGCTTTTTACCCAACCTATAGGCTATAAAGGGGAAATCAAACATATACCTAGAACCTATGACTAATCATTTGCGAACTGCTGTCTCGAATAAAGAATTTTTGGTCACTGCTGAAGTTGCACCGCCAAAAGGAGGAAACCCAGCACGGATGCTAGAAATGGCGAAACTGCTGAAGAATCGTGTCCATGCGGTTAATGTGACAGATGGCAGTCGTGCTGTCTTGCGCATGTCTTCTCTAGCCGCATCAGTTGTTTTGTTGCAAAATGGCATTGAGCCCGTATGTCAGGTGGCCTGTCGCGATCGCAATATTATTGGGTTACAGGCCGATTTAATGGGCGCACAAGCCCTAGGAATCACTAATGTCTTAGCTCTCACAGGAGATCCGGTGAAAGCAGGAGATCACAAACAAGCTAAACCAGTATTCGATTTAGAATCGGTTCGCTTGCTCAAAGTAATTGAAAAACTCAACAATGGATGCGATTTTAACGATAAAACCTTACCCGATGAGCCTCTTGACTTGTTTGCTGGTGCGGCGGTCGATCCTCAATTAAAAAGTTGGTCGGGTTTAAAAAGTCGTTTTGAGCGCAAACTGGCAGCAGGAGCGCAATTTTTCCAAAGTCAGATGATTACTGATTTTGATCGTCTAGAGAAATTTATGAGCGAAATTGCTTCGGTTAGTGATAAACCTATTTTAGCTGGAATATTTTTGCTGAAATCGGCGAAAAATGCTCAATTTATTAATCGTTGTGTTCCTGGAGTGAATATTCCTGACTCGATTATTCAAAGGCTTGCTGATGCCAAAGAACCTCTAGAGGAAGGCATTGCGATCGCAGCAGAACAAGTACAACAAGCTAAAGATATTTGCCAAGGAGTGCATCTGATGGCAGTGAAACGAGAAGATCTCATACCTCAAATTCTAGATCGAGCAGGGGTAAAGTCAGTGATCAGTGATCAGTTATCCCCATTCGAGGACAAGTCAGTGAACAGCAAGAAGTTTTCTATTATCCCTAACAAGTTGCAAGTCACTCACTAAAATTAGTGACTAATAAGTAGTTGAAGAGAATTAGTTTCCCAACTTATTACTTATTACTTATTACTTATTACTTCCGCACAGCGGCACTAGTTCTGCATAGTAATGATAGTAACGGGGTTTAATGGGGAAAAACGCGTTAGTTGCCCAACAGAAGTCGATCGCGATATTTGTAATTGCAATAAATTATATTGCCAATTATTTTGCTTGAGCCAAGTCAAGGCTTCGTGGCAATTTTCAATAGTTGCTAAAGCGATCACAATAACGCCGCCCGACAGAAGTTTTTGCTGACAGATAGTGAGAATATCAGTCAGATTACCACCACTTCCCCCAATAAACACTCGATTAGGAGCTGGCAATTCATGTAGCTTTTCTGGTGCTTTGCTACTGACAACAGAAATATTGTTAACTTGAAAATTTTGGCAATTCTTGTTGATTAAAGAAACCCCGATCGCAGTTTTTTCCAGAGCAAAAACTTGAGAACTAGGACATAACCGAGCGATCTCAATTGATACCGAACCTGTCCCTGCGCCAATATCCCAAACTACCTGATTTGGTTGCAGTGCTAACTGACCTAAAATAACAGCGCGAACTTCTTTTTTAGTAATTAGGCTAGGGCGATCGTGGAAACTACAAAATGCGGCATCGGGAATTCCTATTAGAGGCAATTTTTGATAGTATTCAGGATCTTTGTCCAAAAATTCTCGAATTAAAATTACCACATTCAAAGCCGCAAAGCTTTCAGCATCGAGTTTCGCCAACTCGGTAACTTCTTTTGGGGTAAAACGAGTTATCTTTTCTGTGGTGCCGCCGAGATTTTCGCAAACGAAAAAACTGTAGTCAACGGGAATATCCGAGGCTAAATAAAGTTTTGCGATCGCTGCTGGATGATAAATACGATCAGTCAATAGAGCAATTTTTTCGGTTCCTTGTTTAAAAGCTTGGCTCAACTCGCCAATGCGATCGCGACCATGAACACTAATTATCTGAGCATCTTGCCAAGGAACTTTTAGTTTATTAAAAGCTAATTGAATCGAACTTATATGGGGATGAAAGTTGAGCCTTTCCTGGGGGAATTTTTCTAGTAATAAACGTCCCAAACCAAAAAAAAGCGGATCGCCACTAGTCAGGATAACAATCCGTTCTTCTGTCTCTGTTAGTTGCGCAACTTCTTCGAGATTCTGCTGTAAATTCTTGAATATTATTTTCCGAGCAGCATGGGCTTCAAAATAACTAAGATGACGACTACTTCCGACTAAAATAGTCGCCTGAGCAATAATCTCTTGAATTTTGTTACTTAACCCGACCGCCCCATCCAACCCAATGCCAACTACTTCTATTTGCATTACTTTTGATATTAGGTTTTAGAGGATTCACCCCATCTGCCCTCTGCCCTCTGCCTTCTGACTTCTGCCTTCGCTTATTACCCATTACCCTTAATCAGTTTGGTATAAGCAAAATATAGTATGACAGCCAAAATCGCCATACTAAAGAGAGTGGTAATTAGATGGAAAACCATATTAAGGGCAGAGAAACCAAGCCAAACTGCACTAATACCCACAATAACCTTGCCAGGAGTAGACAATGCCTTAAACCAATCGCGAGTTGTCTCCGTCCAAGTAGAAATCTGTTTGGCAAAATAGGTTTCCGAGTCCATTTCTACATAAGGATAGACATTTTCAGTAGTTTCCTCGCTAGATTGACTAGAGGAAGTTGCTTTGCGGATTTCCTCTTGTAGTTGTTCTAGTCTAGTTTTCCAGTCGCCATTAGCGTTGTTGTTGTTGGTCATATAAATATTTCTGCGCTCTTATAAGTTATATGTTACTGACTTTTTCGGCATTGTAAAAGGTCTTGGCAAAACTTAACTTTTAGGGTGTATAGCAATTTTGACACTCGTGCGATACAGTAAATTAAAGCTTTTAAGGAATCGGGAACAGGGAACAGGGAATCGGGAACAAAAAATAACAGTCAAAAAATGACAGAATACGGAATCCTAGTTAAGAAAACTATTTTTGGTTTAAATAAAACTATTGGGGTAAATTTCCGAGATTTATTCAAAGCCGTCGGAAAAGCGATCGCGGATTACAAGTTTGGTAAATGGAATTTTGTAGCCAAAGATGGCGTTGATGTCCTGGCGGCTTTGGGATTGCAACAGGATGCAGGACATTTAGCTTGGTTATTAATCTATCGTTCTCTAGATCAAGCTATCCACCAGTTGGTAGAAGATAATCTGGATTTGTTTACGGGCAAATTTAAAAATTATGATGAATACGATGCGATCGCAGAAGGGATAGATTTTTCCTTAGAAAATACAGAAATTGTTATTGATAGTAGTTTTTTCAAACATCCCAAACAAATTCTTCAACAAATAAATATTAATCAGCTTTTTCTGGCTTGGTTGCAATGCTATAGCCTGAACAATGCCGCAGCAACTTCTATTTGTCAGCGACTTCCTAGTTATTTTGTCTTTGCCCTCAATCAAGAATGGCATGCCAGGGCATCAGACTATGCAAGTATTAATGAGTTTTTCCATACTCCCGTTGCGGACGCTGCGGAACGAGAAAATTCTTGGCGACTTTATAATGCTTGGCTCCAAAAACAAATCGATGAGCCAATGTTTGCCGAGGCTTTTGGTTTGCGGCAAGTTTACATCCAACCACGTGCTTACTATGAACAGGAAATAGAAAATAATCATCGCGAAGAAGATGATTATGGTAGAGGAATAGATAAAAAACACAAAAAAATAGTTGTTGAGCTAGAAAGTAATTTAATAACTTGGATTAATAAGGCAGACTCGCGTGATGCTATTAGAATTATTTCTGGAGATCCTGGTAGTGGCAAATCTTCTTTTTCTAAGATGTTAGCTGCCAAACTTTCTAAGATAGAGAATATTCGTACTTTATGTATTCCACTGCATCTTTTTGACCCTACTGGAGATTTAGTAGAAGCGGTGGGCAAATTTATTCGCTATGACAAATATTTATCTCACAATCCTTTGGATAGGGAACAAGAATCCTCTAAGTTATTAATTATTTTTGATGGCTTAGATGAGTTGGCAATGCAAGGAAAACTAGGAGCAGAAGTTGCCAAAAGTTTCATCGGCGAAGTTCAGAAAACAGTTAACTTTTTTAATCGTCAAGAAAAGCAAGCTAAGTTGCAGATAATTATTAGTGGACGACCTGTAATTATTTCTTCAAATCGAGATGAATTGCGAAAAACAGAGCAAATTTTACATGTTTTATCTTATGTTGTTGAAGAAAGAGATAATTATCAAGATAAAAAAAATCTACTAAGAGAAGATCAACGGAACTCTTGGTGGAAAAAATATGGTTCGGTAACTGGTAAAAACTATACAGCTATGCCAGAGGAATTGAAGCTAAAAAATTTAGTAGAGATTACCAGTCAGCCTCTGTTAAATTATTTGGTTGCTCTCAGTTATATCAGAAGCCAAGACGAGTCCACTGAAGATACGATAATCTTTTCTGAAGAAACCAATCTTAATGCTATTTATCAAGATTTACTCAAATCTGTTTATGATCGCGGTTGGGATACAGATCAACATCCTACTTTAAAGGGCGTAGAATATAAAAACTTTGTTCGTATCTTAGAAGAAATTGCTCTGGCAGCTTGGCACGGTAATGGTCGCACTACAACAGTCAAGGAAATCCAAGCTCATTGCGAAAGTAGTGGTTTAAAAATACTGCTGGAAAAATTTACCGAAGGGGCTAAATCTGGCGTGACTCGGTTATTAACTGCTTTCTATTTTCGGCAAAGTGGTTATGGCAAAGACGGAGATCGCACTTTTGAATTTACCCATAAAAGTTTTGGGGAGTATCTCACGGCAAAAAGAATTGTTAGAGAGCTAATTAAAATTAATCGACAGTTAAAAAATCGGGAAGATGATCCAGATGAAGGTTGGGACGAAAAGCAGGCTTTGACTCGTTGGATAGTTATTTGTGGCATGTCCGCGATCAATGAATATTTATTCAAGTTCATTTGTGATGAGATTTCTTTATATCAAACTGAAACTGTTAAACAATGGCAAGAAACTTTATCTAATCTGATTAGTTTTATGTTGCGTCAGGGGATGCCCATGGAAAAACTAGATCCTCGCCCGCCTTATCAGGAAGAATGTCGTCAGGGAAGAAATGCGGAAGAAGCTTTGTTAGTCGTAGTTAATGCTTCTGCTCGATCTACCCAGGAAAGATCTAATATCAATTGGCGATCGGAATATAGCTTTGGTAAATGGTTGTCACGCCTACAAAATCATACTGCTGATGATGACAAGATAATTATTAATCAATGTCTTAATTGGCTAAATCTTTACAGGGCAAATCTTTACAGGGCAAATCTTTACAGGGCAAATCTTGTTCGGGCAAATCTTGACGGGGCAAATCTTGAAGGGGCAAATCTTGTTCGGGCAAATCTTGTTCGGGCAAATCTTGTTCGGGCAAATCTTGACGGGGCAAATCTCAACGGGGCAATTCTCGAAGGAGCAAATCTTGAAAAAGCAATTCTCGAAGGAGCAAATTTTAGGGGAGCAAATCTGAACGAGGCAAATTTAAGGGGAGCGCATCTGAGCGAAGCAAATTTTCAAGAGGCAGATTTTGATAGGGCAGATTTACAAAGAGTAGATTTTGATAGGGCAGATTTTCAAGGAGCAGATTTTGATAGGGCAATTATGGATGACAATGTGCGCCGAAAGATAGAATCATTGTCCACAAATAAACACAGATAAACATAATATTAGGATTTGCGAAGATATCTCATAAATACGGCAGAATCACTTTAACAAAAAAGCTTAATCTCTAGGACATTATCATAATACATTCTCTACATTTGGAGAACTATAACACTACGCATTTTGTTTAGGATATTGGGGAAAGCTCAAGCCTATCATTAGTAAACTTTTAACTTTTGACTTCCACATCAGGAGCCTTTAACTTGCGCCTAGCCCTATATCTTCTAATACTAACCTGCGTTCATAGACGTAAGGTCATTTTTAATTCCCTTTGCGTCTTTGCCCAGAACACGAAGCTGGGTAAACGTCTTTGCGCGAAATGCAAAATTACACTTTAGAACGCGACTCAGCATAAGCCGTTAAAAACGAAGTAGCAGAGAAAAATCATTACGAATTGATAAAAACCAATCAAAAGTTGCTCACTTGTGATTAATATCTTATATAGCCAATTAGTTATATAGATGTTGATTATGGTTGCTACGACACCTCAACCTTCGTTGAAGACCTCTACAGAAGAAACTTTACTTTCGCCACGCTTCTACACTACGGACTTTGATGCGATCGCAAATATGGACATTTCTTCTCAAGAAGAAGAACTTAAGGCCATGATTGCCGAAATGAAAACAGATTATAATCGCCATCATTTCATCAGAGACGAGGAATTCAAACAATCTTGGGAACATATTGACAAAAAAACTCGCCGCATTTTTGTTGATTTCTTAGAACGCTCTTGTACTTCGGAATTTTCGGGTTTTCTGCTGTTTAAAGAATTATCCCGCAAACTCAAAGGTCGTAACCCCATCTTGGCGGAAGTTTTTCACTTAATGGCACGAGATGAGGCTCGTCATGCGGGTTTTCTCAACAAAGCAATGAGCGACTTTAATATTTCCCTGGATTTAGGGCATTTAACCAAACATCGCACCTATACTTTCTTTAAACCAGAATGGGTGATTTACGCTGTCTATCTTTCCGAGAAAATTGGCTACTGGCGTTATATTTTGATGTATCGTCATCTAGAACAACATCCAGAATATCAGTTCTATCCCCTCTTTCGGATGTTTGAGAGTTGGTGTCAGGATGAAAACCGTCACGGTGATATTTTTAAAGCCTTATTGCGATCGCAGCCTGGGATGTGGAATACTTGGCAAGCCCGCTTATGGTCCCGTTTCTTTTTGTTATCTGTCTTTGCAACCCATACCTTAACTGTTCACGAGCGTGCAGATTTCTATGAATCTGTGGGGCTAGATGCTCAAAAATACGATCGCGAAGTAATTCGGAAAACTAATGAGACTTCAGCCAGAGCCTTTCCTGTGACTCTCAATGTCGAACATCCCCAGTTTTTCCGACGCTTGGAAAATTGTGCAGATCGCAATGAAAAGTTAAAAGCTATTGATTCGAGTAAAACACCCAAGATATTCAAGTTTTTCCGTAAATTACCTTTAATTACTGGCATCTTTTGGGATTTATTAGTTCTGTATTTGATCAAGCCAGTCGATGCCGAATCTTTACGGGGTACAATTCGTTAACTCTAAAAAAACGGTTCAACAAAAAAAGGGAGGGGATCTGCTTATATAGCACTACGCATTTTGGTTAGGACATTGGTAAAAGCGCAAACCTATCATTAGCAAACTTTTGACTTGCGCGTAGCGCCATATATGGCAAATCAAAAACCAAAAGGATCATGTTTTTCTTGAAAAGTTCTTTGCATATTACCTAATCCAAAATCTCCCGCCAAAAAGTCTATCCCATCAATGATTTGGGGAATTAGAGAGGGACTAATTTTAAGACCATTAAAGCACTTGTCCCGAAAATCTGGTCTTTCCTGAAACATCTTTATTGCCTCTTTTAAAGGGCGAACTACTTCGTAGGCACTTTCAGCTTTATCAATTGCTGACTGTGGGATAGACGAATTAAGTCTAAGAACAGCTAAATCGATCAAATCTCTCGCTTCCACACTGTTATCCATATAGCGATCACTATTTGCCAATAGCTTAGCGGTAAAGCAGTCATTAGTACTCAAACAAGGGATGGGTGTCGAAGTCCATGCTGGATATCTTGGTGGATCAAGTTCAAAACGAGCTTCAGCAATAATTTCAGCTTTAATTGGTATATTATCGACTTTAATAAGCATTCTAATTCCATATTGATCTGTAGTGCTGTGACCAATTTCAATTTGACTTAGATCTTTAAATAAAGCCTTGTGACCACCATCATAAATAACAGTACGTAGGTGCTTATAGCCTGATGTTGCAACAGGACATATAAAATCAACATCTTTACTCCAGCGATATTCTCCGAAGTCCAGAGCGATAAGAGTTCCACCTCCGAAATAGGCAAAACTCTTATCAAGAAGATCATGATTTAAACTTTCAAGAATTGTTAAAATTTTGTTGTGATGAGCTAATCTAAAGGTCATAGATCAAATTGCAACCAAGAATCATAGTGTTTTGCTAGTTGCCTTAAAAAAACAAGTTCTTGACCTTCAAGATTGTCGAACAAATTACGATATCTCCAGCCTCTTTCGTAACGGCTCAACATTTGCTCAGGATCGAAACGATAGACGTTGGGAGTTTGCCAGCAAATTGCCTCCAAAAAAGGTAGCTTCTCTGGCATTGATTCTTTAATGCTAGTAGTAGTTACCATAGCTCTCCTACTTTAGTTTCTACAGTCTATCTACATAATTTCAGGATAACTTGATTCTAATCAAAGAACCAGAAAATAGATAGTGCTGCGGCCGCAAACAATTGCTGCTATTCGATTAGTTATGATAGACAGCCTTAAATCATACCCGGCTCCCGCAATCCGGCGTTGCTGATTTAAAACATGAAAGAATTTTGGACTAATCTTCTTTGCTTCTTTCTTTGCGTCTTTGCGCCTTTGCGCGAAACGAATTCATCTCTGGATTCAGCAACGCC
>NZ_ALVZ01000173.1 GCF_000332055.1 Xenococcus sp. PCC 7305
AAATCTCATGACGCACAAAGCGCCAAGCTTTGCTGAGCGCAATTTATTTTTTAGCGATCGCGTATGGTCTTGGTTTCATCTTGTCGAACTCAGGTTGATTCAAGAAAATAATCGTCTTTTACTCTCCATAATGCGACCACATTCGAATAATTTTAACTGTATATTCCGCATCAATTACTTCATATACCAAACGGTGCTGTAAGTTTATTCTACGAGAATAGGCACCTTTCAAATCTCCCTGAAGTTTTTCATAGCTAGGAGGATTGGCAAAAGGATTTTGCTTGAGAATCTCTAGTAGTTTTTGGGTTTTTGGTTTTAATCCAGCAGCAGCAATTTTTTTAGCATCTTTTTGGGCCAATTTAGTAAATTTTAGCTGCCATTTGCAATCTACCACTCTAATTCATCCTCTGATAGACAATCCTCAAGGGGAGTTGCCATACCTTCTTTAATAGACTCTTTCATTCCTGGAATAGATTCCAAATATAGGGTTTCTTGTATGCTTTCCCAATCATCCTTAGAGATCAAGACTCCATCACCTTTGCGAGAAGTGATAATACAGGGTTCGCTATCTTGATTGATTTTCTCTAACAACTTAAATAAGTTGGCTCTGGCGTGACTTGCAGTATAAATATCCATGAATTTAATGTTGATTATTGTACTGTTTATTGTACATTTTTCGATCAATAATTACTGAATACCTAACCAAAACTTAGTATGGAACCAAGCCGATTTACTCTTAAAAACTTCAACTTGCAATGTGGTGCAACTTTACCTGAAGCAAACCTTATTTATCAAACTTACGGCCAGTTAAATAGCGACAAATCCAACGTCATTCTGTATCCCACTTCCTACGGTGCACAACATCCAGATATCGAATGGCTGATTAAACCTGACAGCATTCTCGATCCAAACCAGCATTTTATTATCATTCCTAATATGTTTGGGAATGGTTTATCTAGTTCTCCTAGTAATCATTCAGACTGTAAATTAGCAGAATCAGGTTTTTACTTTACCCATCTAGACAATGTTCGAGCGCAAAAACAATTACTAGATAGTCTGAAAATTAAGCAATTAGCTTTGGTTTATGGTTGGTCGATGGGAGCACAACAAGCTTATCATTGGGGAGCATTATATCCAGATATGGTAGATAGAATTGCGGCTCTTTGCGGTACAGCTAAAACCACTGACCATAATAAAATCTTCCTACAAAGTTTACGTACAGCACTAACTGCTGATCAAGCTTGGAATGGTATTATCTTTGAAACTATTCCTGATCGCGGATTTAAAGCTTTTGCTCGTATTTATGCGAGTTGGGCAGCTTCGCAAGCTTATTATCGTCAGGGAATTTATTCTCAGTTTGGTTATGATTCATTGGAAGATTATTTAATTCGTGGTTGGGAAGCCAATTATCGCAAACGTGATCCGCATAATTTATTGGCAATGATTGATACGTGGTTGCATTGTGATGTTAGTAACAATTCTATTTATCAAGGAAATTATGAAAAGGCATTAAAATCAATTACTGCTAAAACTTTCGTCATGCCAGCAACCACAGATTTATACTTTACCCCCGAAGATTGTAAAGCAGAAGCGGATTTAATTCCTAATGTAAAATATTTACCAATTCCTTCTATTTGGGGACATCGAGCAGGAAATCCTTATCAAAATCCTGAAGATGAAAACTTTATCAAAGAAGCCATCCGTGAATTATTAGAAGATAAATAACATAAGTGACATTTTTCATATATTTGTTAGTATTGTACGTACATGAGTACAAGCACAATCAACTATGGAAATAATTAATTATTCAGAGGCAAGACGAAACTTTAAGGCTGTTTTAGATCGAGTGGCAGATGATCAAGATTGCACTGTGATTACGAGAAGTGGTGTAGAAGATGCAGTAATCATGTCTAAATCTCAATATGACTCGATCATGGAAACTTTATATTTAATGAAATCGCCTGCTAATGCTCAACATCTACTAGAGGCGATCGCTCGCGACAAAGCTGGCGAATATGAGCAACATGATATTTTGGATTAAATGCGTGATTTATATTGGGATAACAAGGCTTGGCAAGATTATTTATATTGGCAAAATCAGGATAAAAAAACCTTGAAAAGAATTAACAAATTAATTCAAAATTCTTTGACTACTCCCTTTGAAGGAATAGGCAAGCCAGAACCTTTAAAAGAAAATTTGTCGGGTTATTGGTCGCGTAGAATTGACGAAACTAATCGACTTGTTTATAGAGTAACGAATGATTATATAAAGATTATTTCTTGTCGATATCATTATTAATAAATATTCTTACAGTAGTAATAGTTACAAACCTCTGTAGACGATCACCCTCATAGTAATAATTATTTGTGTGAGGTGTAGATTATCAAGATGCTGTTATCAGAATTGGCTCGCGATCGCGGAATTCGTTATTTTTTAATTTCTTTTACCGATTTATTTGGAGTACAAAGATCCAAGCTGGTTCCGGCTCAAAGCATCGATGAGATGGCAGAAAATGGTGCTGGATTTGCTGGATTTGCCGCTTGGTTAGATATGACTCCGGCTGATCCTGATATTTTAGCCATGCCCGATCGCGATAGTCTTTTTCAACTCCCCTGGAAACCTGAAGTAGCTTGGATGCCAGCAGATCTTTGTGATATCCATGGTCAACCGATGATAGATACGCCTCGGCTCCTACTCAAAAAAATGGTTGCAGCAGCAGCAGATCAAGGATATCGCATTAAAACAGGAGTTGAATGTGAGTTTTTCTTACTATCAGGCGAAGCACATCAAATTTCTGATTCTAGCGATCGCGCCGCTAAACCTTGCTATGATCAACAAGCCTTGATGCGTCGTTATGAGGTAATTAGCGAAATTTGTGATGGCATGCTGTCTTTAGGTTGGAAACCCTATCAAAATGATCATGAAGACGCCAACGGACAATTTGAAATGAATTGGCATTACGATGATGTTCTGGTCACCGCAGATCGCCAGGCTTTTTTCAAGTATATGGTGAAGAGTATTGCAGAAAAACATGGATTTAATGCTACCTTTATGCCCAAGCCCTTTGCTACCTTGACTGGTAATGGTTGCCATACTCATCTCTCCGTTTGGGATAATGAAGGCAAAATTAATTTATTTACTGATACCACTGGAAGTTCTGAGCTTTCTACTTTGGGCTATCAGTTTATTGGGGGAGTTTTAGAATCCGCTGCTGCTTTATGCGCCTTTGCTAATCCATCTGTCAATTCCTACAAAAGAATTAATGCTCCCGTGACCTTATCTGGTGCAACTTGGTCGCCCAATACGATTAGTTATGGAGGGAATAATCGCACTCATACGATCCGCATTCCCGATTTCGGTAGATTTGAATTACGTTTGGCTGATGGTGCCGCGAATCCTTATTTACTTGCTGCCGCAATTATTGCCACAGGTTTAGATGGCATCGAGCGCAAAATTGATCCAGGCGATCGCTGTGATAATAATAGTTACGATAGTCCACCCTCGGATTCGGTTAAACTTCTACCAAATAATCTGTTAGATGCTTTACGCTGTCTGAAATCAAACGTCATTTTGACTGAAACTTTGGGAACATCTTTTGTTGAATCTTATTTAAAATTGCAGCATCAACAGTGGAATCAATATAGTCATCATATTTCTAGTTGGGAATTGGAACATACGCTGGATTGTTGATGCTTGTTGACCAACTATTTAATTAATTGAGATGTCCAATAATTCTTCCGCACTAATTCCGTCATCTTGATACCCAAAATACCAAAGAGAAGCCGCAGCTTCGGCGCGGGTTACACCTTTTTTCGGTTGAAACAAAGTAGTGAAACCAAAAACTCTTCTCACATTAGAGCGATCGCCATTTTGATAATCACTAAATAAGGCTCTAATCGCTTGAGAATCTATCTTGGCAACATCCTGAAAGCCCCAAGTTTCTTCAATGGTTTCAATCGAAGCTTTGGGCAAAGCCGCACGAAGATCTAACGGCACTTTCCAGCTAATAAGATCTTCTCTAGTTAAGGCCGCATCTGGCCTAAATAAGACATTATTACTATCACTAGTCAAGATTGAGGGTATCAATCCAGCTTCAGCTAAACCTTGAATCTCTCCAAAATCAGGATCGTTAATGTCAATATCTTTGAAAGCTGTTTGACTTGTTTTCTTGGTCAAATGGATTTTATTACCAGGGGAATTTTCATGAAATTTATTATTAGCCGATACTAGCCAGCGCACATAATCGCGACGAGTAATCAGTTCATTGGGAGCAAGTTGTGGGGGCGAATCTTTGGTTTGAGGGGTTAAAATTCCTAGAGCTGCAACATCCTGAACAGCCTGTTGTAATTGCTCTCTAACTTCTGCTAAATCAGCAAAATTAGTTGTAGTAGTTTGAATCGCATCGGAACCAGTTGCCAGCTCAGGTATCACTGCCGTTGCTTCTGGGTAGTCTTCTGCGCTATTGGGTAGGACTTCAGACTCGATATTCGGTTCTAAATCTGTGCTGCTTAGATTAGGGATAAAAGGTTTATAGGCAATATCAATTTTAGTTTGGGAGCTATTATCCTCGTTAGTATCTAATAACTCAGCTAAGGATATTTTGATTTTGAGATTGTTTTTACTAGCGATTGTGCTTTGACTATTACCATCTGGATCTAAACTGAATGGCTGAATAATTTCCCATTCTTGAGTTTGTAGTTGTGATTGATAATAATTGGCAACATCTGTGATATTGTCTAGCGATCGCAGCGTTAAGCTTCCAGACTCTGCTGTTAATTCTGGGTCGGTTTGCTGGAGTTCAGCTTGGGGATAGAGCGGAATTTCTTCTGGGAGAGTTGTGGGGAAGTCTGATAAATCATTAGAGGAAAGATCCTCAGTGATTTGTTCAGAGTTAGAGGATGGAAGAATTTCTGGTTCAGGCTCTGTTTGATTATTTTCGGATTGCGAACTCGTCTCCTGATTATTTTGAGAACTGTTGACAGTAGAATTGGGACGAGGATTTTCTGAGTTTTGCTCTCTGCGCAAATTAGGATCAGCGTTCACAAAATTTTCAAGAGCTTCACTATTGCTACAAGAAGTAAGCAGACTCAATACGAGAAGAGTGATTGTTGATCTTAAGGCTTTTGGCTGGAGTCTTCTAGCTAACATTCTCTAATTAACAATTAGGGGTATTGAGGAAATTCCTTTAAATTGTAACGAATACTCCCTTAAAACCAAAACAAAAGCTTAATAACTTTTATTTCCCATAACAGGATTAACATCTGCCCTCGTTCAGTCTAATTCCTCATTTTCTCGTGACTGAGTAAGATTAATAGCCTTGGGCGATCGCGACTCAGAATGTTCTAATTCAAAGGGAACTTTACTCGATGAAATCATTAATTCAGCAGATTCTGGATTAAGAGGCCGAGAGAAGAGAAAACCCTGACCAAACTCACAACCTAAAGCATTCAATTGCTCCAATTGGGTCTTTTTCTCAATACCTTCACTCACAACCTTAATTCCTAAAGTATGAGCGAGACTAATAATAGTTCGGACAATCTCAAAATTATGCTCATGGTCATCCATAAAAGAAACAAAAGAACGATCAATTTTTAAAATATCGATGGGAAACTGAGGTAAATAACTTAAAGAAGAAAAACCCTTACCAAAATCGTCAATACATAATTCTATTTGTCTAGTTTTTATTTGAGATAAAAGATGCATAATTTCATCACTATCTTGCATCAACATACCTTCGGTGATCTCCAATTTAATAGAATGACCAGGCATTTTATTTTGAGCTAAAATTTTGTCTATAGTTAACAAAAAATTTGGATGTTTTAATTGGTTAACCGTTAAATTAATGCTAATAGTTAGCTTATGGCAATCGGGGAATTTATTGTGCCAAATACTTAGCTGATAACAAGCTTGATTGAGAATCCATTCCCCCAAAGGAATAATTAATCCTGTCTCTTCGGCAATGGGAATAAAATCATCAGGATTAATCAAGCCTTTCACTGGGTGATGCCAACGAACTAAAGCTTCAAATCCTGCCAACTTTCCAGTTGTCAAACAGATAATAGGTTGATAAAAAAGACCAAATTCCTTTGCTTTTAATGCTTTTCTAAAATCATTTTCTAACTCTAGACGTTGGATCGCGCGAATATGCATTTGCTCATTAAAAATTGCATATCTTGCCTTGCCTTGTCCCTTCGCCTGATACATTGCGGTATCGGCATCCCTCAGTAGTTCAGAACTTTGTTGATATTCGGTAGAACCTAAAACAATACCAATACTTGTCGTAGTAGTGATCAGATGAGACTCAAGTTTAAAAGGTTTTTTACATGCTGCAACAATTCTATCGGCAACTGCGATCACATTATCAGATTCTTTAATATTTTCCAACAAGATAGTGAATTCATCTCCACCAATTCTGGCAATGACATCTTGAACTCTTATACATTTTTTTAAACGCTTAGCACATGCAATTAGTAAATAGTCGCCAATTAAATGCCCTAAACTATCGTTAATAACTTTAAAACGATCCAAATCGATAAATAACACAGCAAATTTATAATTTTCATCGATTTTAGATTTATTTAGGGCTTTTTGGACACGCTTCATAAACAAGCTTCTATTGGGTAATCCTGTTAATTCATCGTGAAGCGCATCATAAAGTAATTTTTTATTGATAATTGCTAGTTTTTGATTAGCAGTCTCTAATTCCAAAGTACGATCTTTGACTCTGGTTTCTAGTTCTTGATTTAAATAACGGATTTCTGCCTTGGCAGCCTGAATAGTTAATTGACTTTTGACCCGAATTACTACTTCCTTAATCCGAAAAGGTTTACTAATAAAATCGACCCCTCCCAACTCAAAAGCCTGTACTTTATTGCCTATATCATCTTGAGCACTGAGAAAAATAATCGGAATATCAGCAGTTTTAGGATTGCTTTTAAATCTTTGACAAACTTCATAGCCATTCATCCCTGGCATATTAATATCAAGTAATATTAGATCTGGCAAGTCTTTATCTGCCCCAGTTAGTGCCATTTCCCCATTTTTAGCACAACGAACTTGATAACCTTGTTGGCTTAAAGTTGTTGATAAAAGACGAAGATTATCCGATACATCATCAACAATTAGAATTTTGTGGGAGTAAAGATCGATTAGGTCAAGTTTCATCGTAATTTTACAATAATAATGATAATAATTAATTTTTTTGTATTACTTATTTTTAAGAGAATCAAATGAGGGAGATTGAGAATTTTCCAATTCAAGTTGAATGAGATTAGAAGAAATCATCAACTCTGCCGATTCAGAATTTAGAGGTCGAGAAAAGAAAAAACCTTGACCAAATTCGCTACCTAAAGTATGTAATTGTTCTAGTTGAGTCATTTTTTCAATGCCCTCACTCACTACCTTAATTCCTAAGCTATGAGCCAAACTGATAATCGTGCGAACAACCTCAAAATTATTCTCATCACAATCCATACAAGAAACGAAAGAACGATCAATTTTTAAAATATCAATGGGAAAACGAGGTAAATAACTTAACGAAGAAAAACCCTTACCAAAATCATCAATACATAAGTCTATTTCTCGGGCTTTAATTTCTGATAAAAGATCGATAATATCTGTGCTATCTTGCATCAACATACTTTCAGTTATTTCCAATTTAATTGAGCTTCCACGTACCTGATTTTGCTCTAAAATTTTGTCTATAATTTTTAAAAAATTTGGATGTTTTAACTGATCAGCAGCTATATTAATACTAATATTTAGAATAGGAAAATGGGGGAATTTATTTTGCCAAATATTTAGCTGATGACAAGCAGCATTGAATACCCATTTTGTTAGAGGTATAATGAGCCCTGTTTCCTCTGCCAGAGGAATAAAATCATCAGGATAAATCAACCCTTTAGTCGGATGTTGCCAACGGACTAAAGCTTCAAATCCCACTAATTGTCCAGTAGTTAAATGAATAATTGGTTGGTAAAAAAGTACAAACTGATTTAGTTTTAGGGCCTCTCTGAAATTATTTTCCAACTCTAGACGTTGGATCGCATGAACATGCATTTGTTCGTTGAAAATTTCGTGCCTGGCCTTCCCCAGCCCCTTCGCTCGATACATTGCGGTGTCGGCATCTCGAAGTAGTTCGGAACTTTGTTGATATTTTGTAGTACCCAAAACTATGCCAATACTGGCTGTTGTGGAAATTACATGAGCTCCGAGTTTAAAAGGTCTTTTAAATTTGGTAAGAATTTCATCAGCAACAGCTATCGCATTATTAATTGTGTCAATATTTTCTAATAAAATTGTGAATTCATCCCCGCCAATCCTAGCCACAATATCTTGGTCAGACAAACATTTCTCTAAACATTTTGCACAGGCAATCAATAGATGGTCACCAATTAAATGCCCCAGGCTATCGTTAACAATTTTAAAACGATCTAAATCGATAAATAATATAGCAAATTTATAATTGAGATCAGATTTAGATTTTTCCAAAGCTATCTGAATTCTCTTCATAAAAAGGCTCCTATTTGGTAAGCCAGTCAATCCATCATGAAGAGCATCATAAAGTAGTTTTTTTTCAAAATTATCTTTCTCCAAAATTTTTTCTTGTAGCTGCTGATTAATAATAGCTAGCTTTTTATTAGCCGTCTCCAATTCTAAAGTTCGATTGGCAACTCTAGTTTCCAATTCTTGGTTTAATAGACGAATTTCTGCTTTGGCAGCTTGGAGATTTAATTGATTTTTTACTCTAGCCAAAACTTCTTGAATGCGAAAAGGTTTACTAATAAAATCTGCCCCACCAATTTCAAAGGCTGTTACTTTATCTTGAATATTATCTTGGGCACTGAGAAAGATAATCGGAATATCAGCAGTTTTGGGATTTGCTTTCAATTTCTGACATACTTCATATCCATTCATCTCAGGCATATTGATGTCTAGTAAAATCAGATTTGGCAAATCATTTTCGGCTCCTATTAAGGCAATTTTTCCCGATTTGGCACAACGAATTTGATAACCTTTCTCAGTTAAAGTTGTAGACAAAAGACGTAAATTATCAGGTACATCATCAACAATTAAAATTTTATTTGGAGTAAGATTAATTAATTCTGGTTTCATAACAATTTGTTGATAATTACAATAGTTCCAAAATATGGTCAAAATCAAAGTTTTCAATTTTATTTTTTAGAGAAAGCATGAGAGATTGATGTTCATCAGGAATCTCTGTAATTAATTTTTCTAGTAATTCTGAGTTCAGTTGGAGGGCTGCTTCATTGAGCTGAGTTCTCCATTGATTAGGCATAATGGCCAAATTTTCACTAGTTAGTTTTTCAGAAATAGCAGATGCATTTGATTGAGAAGATATTTCCTCTTCATAAAGATAGGTGAGGGGTAAATGTTGAGCCATTTTCTCAAAGATAATCGCCTCCTTAAAAGGTTTAGTAATATAGTCATCGCAACCAGCGGCTAAGATTTCTGAGCGTTGCTTGGTAAAGACATTAGCAGTTAGAGCAATGATGGCAGTCTCAGTATTTGTCTTCTGAGCTTGAGCTCTAATATATTTCGTTGCCTCGATCCCGTTCATAATAGGCATTTGCATATCCATAAATATCAAATGGGGTTGCCATTCTTGCCAAATGGCAACTCCTTGCTGGCCATTCTCAGCTTCGCGAACTTCTAAGTTCAAAGGCTCTAATAAGTTGCTTAATAACAGTCTATTTTCCCAGCGATCTTCAATAATCAAAATTCGGTAACGATGTTGATTCTTGGCTAACCCAATAACTCTTCTGGTTTCTCGTAAATTAACAGTCGCTTGCACGACAGATTGCACAGTAAGAGTCACTCTAAAAGTCGAACCCTGTCCCAATTCACTAATGACGCTGATATTTCCCCCCATTAATTGGGCAAATTTGCGACTAATAGCAAGTCCTAAGCCGGTTCCTTGTTGTGATTTGATTCCTGATGCAGTTTGGACAAAAGGTTCGAATAAAGATTTAAGTTCAGTTTCGGCAATCCCCATACCAGTATCACTCACCTCAAACAGCAGACTAGTTAGATTAGCATTGTCATCTGCTGATTTTGCTGTTTCTAGGTCTAGAACTTTGGCCTGCAATTTAACTGTACCGACCGTTGT
This sequence comes from Xenococcus sp. PCC 7305, assembly GCF_000332055.1. Classification (GTDB taxonomy): domain Bacteria; phylum Cyanobacteriota; class Cyanobacteriia; order Cyanobacteriales; family Xenococcaceae; genus Xenococcus. The sequence continues at coordinate 10,131 of NZ_ALVZ01000173.1, forward strand.
AAATTTGATGGCATTGCTCAGTAAATTAATTAATATTTGGCGTAGTTTACTCTCATCAGATCTGATATAGCGAGGAAGATTTTGATCTTGCACAAAAAACATGTTTAAACCTTTTTCTTCTGCTTTTAACTTCAACATCTCTTCTAGAGAATCTAGTAAAGAATGGAGATCTATATCATTGTGATACAGACTAGTTTTACCTGATTCAATCTTTGTCACTTCCAACACATCATTAATTAATAATAGTAAATGCTCTCCACTATGATTAATAATACGTAGAGTTTCTTGTTGTTTTTCTGATAAAGTGATATCGCGAGACATAATTTGGGTAAAGCCTAAAATTACATTGAGAGGCGTTCGTAATTCATGGCTAATATTTGCCAAAAAACTGCTTTTGGTATGGTTGGCTATTTCTGCTGCTTCTTTCGCTTCTGCTAAAGCAAAGGTGCGCTCTTCTAGAATATGACTGTAGTTTTCTAACTCTTGATGAGATTGTTTTAAATGATCAGTCATCTGGTTAAAAGTAGTTGCTAAAATTCCAATCTCATCTCCCGACTCAATAATTGCTTTGGCATCAAAATCTCCTTCTATAATTTGATTAGTTGCCCTGGTTAGTCGAGAGATCGGACCGGCAATCTTTTCTCTTAGTAAGATAGTCATAAAAATTGCTAATAGTAAAGCTAAAAGTACTCCGAGAAAATTATCCCATTGTGCGTTAACCAAACTATTAGTTCCTGCTTGAAGTTCCCTAGTCAAAGACTCCTGCTGACTAGCTACAATCTCTTGTAAAAGAACCAACATATTTTCAGCTAATGGCTCAGCTTTTGTTCGAAAAATAAATAAATCTTGACGATGCTTTTCTCCCTCAACTATCTCAAACATTTCATGAGGTAGTTCTAGGAAAACTTGATGATTTAAAGATATTTTATCGAAACTTTTTTTTTGCTTATTTGTCAATAAATTATACTTGCTTTGAAGTTTCTCCCAAGCTTCTTGGTTGGCTTGAAATTTAGCTGCATATTCAAAGCGAAAAGATGATTCTTGAGTAAGTAAATAGCCTCTAAGGGCAGATACTAGTAGGGCAAAAGAGCTCTGAAAACTAGCCATCTCCTTCAGTAAGATAGTATTTACAGAAGATGGCGGTCTCGTCCCTTGATCATCAATTATAGCTGTAATATGAGCCAGAATTAGATTGATTGGGGTTTCTCCTTGATCCTTTAGTAGTTGTAATGCTGGTTGATTAACATAATAGTTATCCCGTAGAGCAAATAGTTGATCTGGGATTACTTTCCATTCTTGATATTGAATTTGTAATTCCTGTAAATGCTGTTTATTATTTGGAGAAGAATAAACTTGTAATAACTTTTCCATCTCTACAAGTTCAGTTTCAAATTCCTGTCTTGCCTGTTGATAGCGATCGCGAAAGTCGGATTCTCCTGTCGCCAAATATCCACGAACATGAGATGACATTCTTAATAAGTTGGCTTCTGCTTGAGCAGAAGTTATCACTGTAGGAACCCGAATATTTTGAGTGCGCTTAATGTTTTTTGTGGCTTTCAGGCTACCAAGATAATTACGGCTTACCACCAAAAAAGTTAAGCCGACTAAAACTCCAAAACCAAGATTAAGCTTATGACTAATACTGAGATCATAAAATTTAGATCTAATTCTTAGAGTTATTTTTAGCAAATATTCTAATAACTTTTTACTATCTAAAGTTTGGATTGCCATAATTTATCTTTAATGATAAAACCGCAAAGAATGTTGCCTCTTTTATAATGAAATATTCTCTCAATAATTGGTGTGATTTAAATCTACAAACTTGGTTGTATTTTGAAATTATTTAAGTTACAAAATATCTTTTAGTTAATCGCCAAACAACGTCAAGCAAGATTCGGATGTTTCAGGGCAAAATTAGCAAAACCCAATTCATTCATGTTATTCCAAGCATAAATTTGATTTCGAAATTCTTGCCATTGTCGATAGATATTGCGAAAATCCTGATCTTTACTAGCCATTTCTTCATACATGATGAAGGCTTCTTTGTAAGATGCTTGTAAAATTTCTGAGCTGAACGGTAATAACTTAGTTCCGCTGAGGACTAATCCCTCTAAAACTTCTCCATTAACAGCATTAAATTGTGCCAACATCTTGGTGTTAATATCAGTAGCTGCAGCCTGAAAAATTTCTTGATATTCGACAGGTAACTTGTTCCATTGTTCAAGATTGACTTGAAATTCATAGCTCGTTCCCGGCTCCCACCATCCAGGATAATAATAGAAAGGAGCAACTTTATTTAGACCCAAAGTTTGATCAGCATGGGGATTTTTCCATTCTGCTGCATCAATCGTATTTTGTTCGAGGGCAGTAAAAATTCTATTTCCTGGCAAGCTTTTAATTTCAACGCCTAGCCGTTGTAAGATCTTGCCTCCTAACCCAGGAACTCTCATTCGTAAGCCTCTGAAGTCTTCAATTGTATTGACTTCCTGTTTAAACCAACCGCCCATCTGAGTTCCTGTATTTCCTCCAGGAAAATTAATGATTCCCAAATTTTGGTAAAGCCTTCTCATAGCCTCTAGACCACCACCGTAGTAAAGCCAAGCATTTTGTTGCGATGCTGTCAGTCCAAAAGGTAATGTTGTGCCAAAGGCCAAAGCACTACCATAGTCAAGGTAATAATAACTAGCTGTATGTCCACATTCCACCATATTATCTTGCACAGCTTGTAGGACTTTTAGGCCATCAGTTAGCTCTCCGGCTGCATAGGGTGTAATCACAAAGCGGCCATTAGTCATGTTGTTGACTTTTTGACATAGTAAGTCTGCGGCTTCAAACAAAATTTGTAGAGATTTGGGCCAACTAGTTGCCATCCGCCAGCGAAATGAAGGTTGGCGAGTATCAGTTTTTGGCGTATTAGCCCTAGTAATGGTTGGTTTTTCAGATTGGGAATTACAAGCTCCTAATGCAGTTGCACCAATGGCACCTAATCCAGTTTTCGTTAAAAATTTACGCCGTTTCATCTCAAAATTTCTCCTACTAAGTTAAGTTTGCTGCCTGAAAAGTAAAATTAGTAAAGCTCAGTTCATTAATCTGATTCCAATGGTAAACTTGTGAGCGGAACTTTTGCCATTGCCTGTATATTTCACGGAAAGTTTTATCTTGACTACTATATTCTTCTAGAATGGTCAGCGTCTGTTGATAGGCTGCTTCTAAGATCTCATCGCTAAATGGTAAGAAATTGGTCCCTCTCTGATTTAACCTTTGTAGGACCTTGCCGTTTTTAGCGTTATATTCTGCCAGCATAGTGATATTGGCATTGGTTGCAGCCACCTGTAAAACTTCTTGATATTCTTTAGGTAACTTTTTCCACTCAGCAAGATTCACTTCCAACTCATAAGTTGCTCCTGGTTCCCACCATCCAGGATAGTAATAATAAGGTGCTGAATCATGAAGGCCAATGATTTCATCATCGTAGGGGTTGTTCCATTCCACCGCGTCAATTTTTCCTTTAATCAAAGCAGAGGCAATTTGATCTATCGGTAAAATTTGGACTTCCACTCCTAAACGAGACATGACTTCACTTCCTAGTCCGGGAATTCTCATCTTTAAACCCTGGAGGTCTGTCACCTGGTTGATTTTGCGTCTAAACCAGCCTCCCATTTGAACCCCAGTGTTTCCCGCAGGAAAACTAATAATTCCTAAATCAGCATATATCCGATTAATTAATTCTTGACCTCCGCCATAATATAACCAAGAATTTTGTTGCTCTGCGGTTAAGCCAAAAGGAATATTCGTACCAAATGCTAAAGCAGGGTTTTTATGAAAATAATAGTAACTAGCCGAATGACCGCATTCGACTTCCCCTTCAGCTACGGCATCTAGAACGCCAAACCCTTCAACAATTTCCCCAGAAGCATAGGGGGTAATGCTAAATTTGCCATTAGTCATGGCTGTGACCTGGCTACAAATTCGTTCGGCTCCACCAAAGAGGATGTCCAAGGATTTGGGCCAACTAGTTGCCATTCGCCAACGGATTGAAGGTAGGCTATTGAGATTGGATAATGTAGACGTTGGTGATTGAGCTTGCGTTCTAGGGCTATAGAGGGCAAAAGCCCCCATTGCACCAATAGAAGAAGTCGCACCAAGTAAATGACGACGTTTCATAAAGAATTAATAACCATTGTCGGTATTTTCCTGATCTTATAATTCCCATAAATCGTTTAGAATATTGCCGTTGTCTCAAGAGAAATCACGGTAATAAATTTGTGTCTTCCCCAACTCGTTTACTTATAGCTGCTAGCGGCACAGGAGGACATTTGTTTCCTGCTTTAGCTGTAGCGGAAGAATTGTCAGACTATGAAATTGAATGGCTAGGTGTTCCCAAACGTCTGGAAAATTCTTTAGTGCCAGAAAAATATCCCCTCAACATTATTTCGGTCGAAGGGTTTCAACAAGGTTTTGGGCTTAAAACATTGAAAATTGCTTTCCGTTTTATCTCTTCGATCTTTCAAGTCCAAAAGTTAATCAAAGAAAATCAAATTGATGCTGTCTTTACTACTGGAGGCTATATTGCCGCACCAGCCATTTTGGCGGCTTGTTTACAGAAGAAACCGACAATTCTTCATGAAGCTAATTTTATTCCAGGGAAAGTTACCCGTTTGTTGAGTCGTTGGTGCAATATTATTGCTTTGGGTTTTGAAGGTACCAAAAAATATTTACCTGAAGTGGAGACTCAGTATGTGAGCACGCCTGTGCGATCGCAATTTCTCCGGCCGCAACCTTTGGATTTGCCTATTCCGAACGATGCTATTCTCATCGTAGTTGCAGGGGGCTCCCAAGGTGCAGTAGCGGTTAATAAGTTAGTTAGACAAGTAGCGCCCAAATGGCTGGAGATGGGTGCTTATATTATTCATCTTACTGGGAAGCAAGATCCTGAGGCTGGAAGTTTTGAACATCCCCAATATATCCATTTGCCTTTTTATGACAATATGGCGGGATTATTGCAACGAGCAGATCTTGCTATCAGTCGTGCTGGGGCAGGCACCTTAACCGAATTGGCAATTACAGGAACCCCGGCGATTTTAATTCCTTATCCTTATGCTGCAGAAGATCATCAAACCTATAATGCCCAAGTATTCGCAGATGCTGGAGCCGCAATTATTTATCAACAATCAGATTTGAACGAATTAACCTTGGAAAACCAAGTCGCTCAATGGCTAGAATCTCCTGACAAGCTGCAAGAAATGGTGACAAAAGCGAAAACTTTAGCCATGAAAGATAGCGCAGCTATCCTTGCTGAGATGATTCAGTCACTGGTTAATAAATGAATACTGAAAAATTGCCAAGTCCTCTACAGAGATATTATCAAACTGGATATTCATAAGCGTTGCATCTTATTTTTCTTAACATTAAACTTTGCATATTTACAGCAATATTAATATAGAGGTAAAGGAATATTTTTGTTCAAAAATCATGAAACGCTTGCAGACTTTCATTGTTATTCTATTTGTAACTATTGCCTTCAGTGTGTTTTTTGCAATGTCCAATAATAGAGCAATAGCTACTGCGCCATTCTTTAAGGGCATGGGAACTCATCATCATGCTATTAGCACTAAATCACCTCAAGCACAGCGTTATTTTGACCAGGGTTTAGTTTTGGCCTATGGGTTCAACCATGCAGAAGCTGCTCGTTCTTTTCGCGAAGCAATAAAACTCGATCGCGATTGTGCTATGTGCAATTGGGGATTAGCCTATGTCTTGGGGCCTAATATCAATGCCAAGATGGATGATGAGGCCGTGCCAGAAGCCTATGGGGCAATTCAACGAGCGCTCAAGCTTGCCGAAAAAAGCAACCCGTCCGAACAATCATATATCAATGCCCTGGCGACCCGTTATGTGGCGCAACCATTAGAAGATCGGAGTGCTTTAGATCTCGCCTATGCCGAAGCGATGGCCAAAGTTGCGCAACAATATCCCGATGACTTGGATGCTGCTACTCTCTATGCCGAAGCCTTAATGGATACCATGCCTTGGGACTATTGGACAGAGGAAAAAACACCCAAAGCAGCAACTCAAAAAGTTCTCGATACTTTAGACTCTGTTCTCCAAAAAGATGCGAACCATCCTGGGGCCAATCATCTTTATATTCATGCAGTAGAAGCCGTGCGACCAGAACAAGCTATTGCTGCTGCCGATCGCTTAGGTGGTTTAGTGCCAGGTTCGGGGCATTTGGTACATATGCCTTCGCATATTTATATTCGCGTGGGACGGTATCGCGATGCTGTGGTAACTAATCAAAATGCGATCGCAGTAGACGATGAATATATCACTCAATGCCATGCCCAAGGGGTTTATCCTTTGGCTTATATGCCGCACAATCGTCATTTTCTCTGGTTTGCTGCGACTTTAGAAGGCAACAGAAAAATAGCGGATGAAGCAGGTAAGACTCTGGCTGCGGGGATTGATCCTGAGATGATGCGCGAACCAGGTCTGGGGACTCTACAACATTTTTACTCTATTCCCTTATTTACCATGACTCGATTTGGGGAATGGGATGAAATTCTTCAAGCACCTCAACCGGCAGTAGATCTAAAATATCCCACGGGATTATGGCATTATGCTCGGGGTTTGGCTTACACGCGTCAGGACAAATTTTCTAAGGCAGAAGCAGAGCTTCAAGCGTTAACTTTGTTGGCTAATGACCCAGAATTAGAAGAAGTAACTATTTGGGATATTAATACTACTCAAAATATTTTACAAGTTGCAGCAAAGGTCTTGACTGGAGAAATCGCAGCTCAACAAGGAGAATCTGCTCAGGCGATCGCGAGTTTGCGTCAAGCAGTTGTTCTAGAAGATGCCTTGAACTACGATGAACCTGCCGATTGGGCAACTCCTGCCCGGCAATATCTGGGTGCAGCTTTATTGGAAGCTAAAGAGTTTGCCGCAGCAGAACAAGCATATCGCGAAGATTTAGCTATTTATCCCGACAATGGTTGGTCATTATTTGGCTTAAGGCAAAGTCTCCAAGCTCAAGGAAAGGATGCAGCTGCGCAAAAGACACAACAGCAGTTTGAAGCTGTATGGCAATATGCTGATGTTCAATTAACTGCGTCTAGATTTTAGTTTTTGTATTATTAGCGAAGAAATAACCTATTAAATACAAAGAACCGCAAAAAACAACTAGCTTTTCTGAATTTGCAGATTGAGCCCAAATATTATCTAAGGCTACAAATAACTCATCATAGATTTTGCATTGACTCAGTTGAGGGCAAACTTGCTGAGCAATCACTGCTAAATCTTTTGGGTCAGCACTACTATGGCCTGGCACAGTCACTAAATGTAATTGATCATGGGGACGCAATAAAGCTTGAAAAACATCTTGATGATCTTTAGTTGATAACATGCCCATGATAAAGGTTACAGGCTTATTCAGAGTATCTAAATAATGACGCAGTGCGATCGCCGCAGCCGTGTTATGAGCCCCATCAATTAAAAGAGGGCGATCGCGATAACTAGTCCATTGCAATCTTCCTGGCCATTGAGTTTTGGCCATGCCTTCGGAGATCCCAGTTTCCGCAATAGCCCAGCCTTTTTGTTGTAATATTTTGCAAGAGGCGATCGCGATCGCTGAATTGTGCAACTGAATATCACCGAGTAAGGGCAAAGGATAGACCACATCCTCATATTTAGCCCATCTTCCTGCTGGTTTCCCAATCTCCCCAGTTTCGCCACTCTCTAATTCGACTGCTGGTTCAATCCAAACTGTTGGACAATTTAGCTCGGCAATCTTTTGCTGAACCACGACAATCGCTTCTGGGGGCAATTTACCAATTACCGCAGGACAATTTGCTTTCAAGACTCCTGCTTTTTCTCCGGTAATATCTGGGATAGTTGGCCCCAGACGTTGCCAATGTTCTCGACTGATAGAGGTGATAATACTTAGTAATGGGCGATCGCAAACATTAGTCGCATCCAGTCTGCCTCCTAAACCCACTTCCATAACAGCAAGATCGACCTGGGATTGGGCAAAATAAAGCCAAGCTGCTGCGGTAAAAACTTCAAACTGAGTTGGCCTATCCTCTAACGAATTTGCTTTGGCAATCACTTGCTGCAAAACATCTAGTAACACAGACTGCTTAATCGGTTGTTCGTTCAAAGATATTCTTTCGCTCCAGGAGACTAAATGAGGAGAAGTATAACGCCCGACTCGATAACCTGTTGCAGTCAAAATTGCTGAGAGGTAGGCACAAACCGAACCTTTGCCATTAGTTCCTGCCACATGAATTATCGGTACTTTATCTTGGGGATTATCTAACTCTACTAATAGTTGTTTAATTCTTGCTAAACCTAAATTAACTCCGAAACGTTTAAAGGGTTGTAGTAAAGAATCAATACTGGAATATTCAGTCATGGGAAATAGTTAGAAATCGTCGGCCTATAGCAATTTTTGATACTGGATTTATTTATTCTACTCTTACCTACGTAACTAAGCAGAATCAATTAAGAGTTTTCAGTATATTTACGTAGGTATAATTGTCAATATATCAAGAATAATAAGAGTATATACTTATTTTTTAAGTGTAAATATTTAGGTGATTATATTGTTGTTGTTTATGAAAATTTCAAATATAAAGAACAAGTTAGGAAATGAAGAAAGACTCAGATAATTACTTACAGTATTAATGATGATCTTGTATCTAAATGTCCCAAAGTAAGCAAGCTCGCACTATTTTTTTAGGTGAGCTGCCATAAAAATCTAAACTAGATTGTATACTTGCCCCGGTTAAATATCATTCGAGACCCTCAACAAAATAAGATAGTAAGATCCTTAAGTCAGACTTCTGTTTTAGATGTTCATGCAGACCAAAATTTATCCCCAATGAAACAAGCTGAAATTATTGATAATCAAGTTGCGACTCAAGAGGTAAGTTCTGCAAGAATTTATCTTGAACAAGCATTAGTCTACAGGAAAGAATCTCAATGGCCAGAAGCAATCCGAGCGTGTGAAGCGGCTTTAAAGCTAAATCCAGAATTGGCAGAAGCCTATAAGGTTTTGGGAGATGCCAATCAAAGTCTGGGGGAATTTTCCAAAGCGATTGGTTATTATGGAAAAGCGATCGCCCTCAAGCCGGATTTTCCTGAAGCCTATGCCAATCTTGGCAGTCTCTACGCCCAACAGTCAAAATGGCAGCAGGCTCTCGATTATTATCAAAAAGCCTTAGAAATTAAACCAGATTTGGCTGGTGTCTACAACCATATTGCTAAGGTCAGAAAACATTTGAATCCTCAAGCAAACCAAGTCAATGCTGCGGCTATTTATCTAGAGCAAGCTTTAGCCTATAAAGAAGAGTCTCAATGGTCAGAAGTGATCCGAGCTTGCGAAACAGCATTAGGGCTTGATCCGAAACTAGCAAAAGCCTATAAGGTTTTGGGGGATGCTAATCAAAGTCTAGGCAAATTCTCGGCAGCTATTGGCTATTATGGTCAAGCGATCACCATTAAGCCAGATTTTCCCGAAGCCTATGCCAATCTGGGGACTCTCTACGCTCAACAAAAACAATGGCAACAAGCTCTCGACTATTACCAAAAAGCCTTAGAACTCAAACCGGATTTAGCTGGGGTCTATAAACATGTCGCTCGGGTCTGGCAAAATTTGGGACAACCAGAAAAAGCTCAAAGTATCTTAGCTCAAGCGCAAAAATTAGAGTCCCAATCCCAGACTCAAACTTCGCCCAAAGATTTGTTTCATTTAGGAGAGCAAGCTTGTCAGCAAGGCAATCTTGAACAGGCTCTCAAATATTATCAACAGGCAGTGCAACTAGCGCCCAACTTCAGTCAAGCTTATCAAAGACTCGCCGCAATTACAGAGAAAATGGGTCTTTGGCAAGAATCTACTATTTATTATCGGCAACTACTTCAGTTAAAGGATTCTGTCGGTATTTCGTCTCTGCCCCCAGCGAGAAAGCAATTATCCCTCAAGCAGCAAATAGCGCAAAATTACGGAAAAAAAGGCGAAGGATCGGCATTTAATGCGGGACGAAGCCCAACGGAGTCGACTCTTGCTGCAGATTCTGCTGATTATCAAGTCAGTCAGGGTAATTTATTTGCGCAAAAACAACAATGGCGCGAAGCAATTCTCCATTATCAAAAAGCCATTGAACTTAATCCCAAACTAGTTGCTGCTTATCGTAATTTAGCTCGGATTTTAACCCAAATTGGCAAAATCGAGCAGGCAACTAGCTACTGGTTGAAGGCAGTGGAGCTAGATGCTCAAGGTCTTCAGGCAGGGGAATATTTACAGCTAGCAAACAATCTTGTAACTCAGGGAAAAACATCCCAAGCTGTTACTTGCTATCGCAGAGCAATTCAATTGCAGCCTACTTTGATCGACGCTTATCTTAATCTAGGACAAGTTTTGACAACAGCAGGAGAATTACCCAAAGCATTACAATGCTATCAAGAGGCAATTAAGTATAATCCGCAAAATCACCAACTATATTTCAACTTGGGATTATGTTTTACCCAACAAAAAAATTGGGAACAAGCAGTTCAATGCTATCAGCAAGCATTACAGATTAAATCAGACTATTGGGAAGCGCTGCATAATCTAGGCGGGGTTTTGGGGAATTTGCAACTATGGTCGGAAGCCATTACAGTCTATCGTCGTGCGATTAAGTTAAAACCCGATGTCGCTTGGTCCTATAATGACCTGGGTTTGATTTTGCTTCAAGTCAATAGACCGGAAGAAGCGATCGCCGTTTTCCGCAAAGCCGTTTCCTTAAAACCTGATTTTGCCGCAGCACATTTGCGACTGGGTGATGCCCTTGCAACAGTGAGCAAATGGTCCGATGCGATCTCTGCTTATCAGGCTTCAGGTCAGATCCAAGCTGATCTCCCGAATTTATCAAGTAAATTAGGTAATGTCTTTTTTCAGCAAAGTGAAGAATATCGGCAGACTGCCCTGAGGCATTTCATGCAAGCAATTGAGCAAGATCCAGATAATACCAACAATTACCATCAAGCTTTAGCCATCGACAAAAATAACATAGAACTCTATTTAAGATTGGGCAATAGGTTAATCGAACAAAAAAATCTCGATGAGGCGATCGTTGCTTATCAAATGGCCGTGCAGCTGCAACCAAAAAATGTCGAAGCGACGATCCGCTTAACCAATGCCTTAATGGAAAAACATCCGGAGACTGATGTAAAAAAGTTAGTGGAGCGATTGATTAGCCTACCCACATCAACGCTCCAACAGCAAGAAGATAATGCCCATAGTTTAGATATTAGCGCCAATATAACTCTTCCCTACAGTGATCATCCTGTTGTGTCGATTATTATTCCTGTCTATAATAAGCTCGACTATACAATCCAATGTCTATCTTCCTTAGCCAATCAAATTCCCCAGGATATCCAAGTGGAAGTGATTGTGATCAACGATTGTTCCACCGATTGTACTCAGGAGATTTTAGAACAAGTAGCAGGTCTAAAACTAATCAATAATTCGCAAAACTTAGGCTTTATTCATTCCTGTAATAAAGGTGCAGAAATAGCTCAAGGCGAATATCTCTATTTTCTCAATAACGACACTCAGATTCGTCCCCAGGCAATTGAAAGCTTAGTCGAAGTTTTCCAAGGTGATCAAACAGTAGGCGTAGTCGGTTCTAAGTTAATTTACCCTGATGGCTCGCTACAAGAGGCAGGTGGCGTTATTTGGCAAGATGCTTCGGGCTGGAATTATGGCAGAAACGAAAATCCTTTTGACTCCAAATATAATTATCTGCGAGAGGTTGATTATTGTTCGGGAGCAAGCCTCATGGTCAAGCAATCCACCTTTAACACCTTAGGGGGTTTTGCCACGGAGTTCGCCCCAGCATATTACGAAGATACTGATTTATGTTTTGCGATTCGCCATCAATTAGGCTTAAAAGTCATTTATCAGCCGAAGTCGGAGGTTATTCACTATGAGGGTATTAGTTCAGGAACTTCCACCGCTAGCGGAGTGAAGCAGTATCAAGTCGTTAATGCCCAAAAATTTCAGCAAAAATGGCGTCATTTTTTAAGTACTAGTCAATATTTACCAAATCAAGGCAGCGAAGGTTTGCCAAGAGCGGCTAGGAAATATCAGGGCCAAAAAACAATCTTAGTTATAGATACTTACATGCCTTGCTATGACAAGGAGTCTGGCTCTCAAAGACTATTTCATCTGTTAAAGATCTTTAGACAGCTAGACTATCATGTAATTTTTGCAGCAGACAATGGCGTCAAGGACGAACCCTATAACGAAGAATTACAAAATCTGCAAATAGAAACTTTATATACTCAAGATGGTTTCGGAAACACTCCTGAGTCCCAGATTACCGAGAGATTACCTTTAATTGATCTAGCTTGGATTTGCCGTCCTGATCTCAATGAAAAATATTTACCTCTAATTCGCTCTCAGCCAAATATAAAGGTTGTCTATGACACTATCGATCTTCACTATCTGAGAATGAAGCGTGCTTGGGAACTATCTACCACGAAAAATCCCCAAGAAACTACTGAATGGGTAAATATGCAAAAGCGAGAATTGAAAATAGCTCGCAAGGCAGATTTGACTATTACTGTGACGGAGGTCGAAAAATCAATTCTACAGCAACAAGGGATTAACTCTGTCGAGGTGGTGCCAAATGTTCACGTACCTCGCACTAGTCAGGATACTGAGCGAGATACTAGTTTTGCTGCAAGAAAAGATATTCTGTTCATCGGTAGTTATAATCATCCACCGAATGTTGATGCAGTTCTTTGGTTATGTCGTGAGATTATGCCTTTGGTTTGGGAGCAGTTGCCATCGGTCAAAGTCACTTTACTCGGTAGTAATCCCACTGCTCAAGTTCAAAGTCTAGCTAGCGATCGCGTGGCTGTTACCGGTTACATTCGGGATGTGAGTGACTATTTCTTGAGCCATCGCATTTTTGTTTCTCCTCTAAGATACGGTGCCGGGATGAAAGGCAAAATCGGACAGAGTTTGGAGTATAGTCTGCCAATCATCTCTACTGCTGTAGGTATTGAAGGGATGCATTTAACAACCGAAAAAAATCTGTTGGAAGCGAATGATACCGTAACATTTGCTCAAGCTATTTTACGACTTTATCAAACAGAAGAGCTATGGTCATATTTAGCCAGTAATTCCCAAGAAGCAATTAGTATTTTTACCCCAGAAACTATTAAGCATAATTTACATTTCTTACTAGAAAAGTTAAACAATCATGATTAAAAAGTATAACAAGAATATGAAATATAAAGAACAAGTTAGAGAATCTCAAGAGTATCAAATGATTACATACGCTGTATACAAACAATCCCCATTAACTTACGTTTTTCAATATTATTAAAAATGTTTTTGGAGAAAAACGACATAATTTCGAAGTGGCCGGAGTAGAATTTTTATTGCAGAAACAACCATCTTAATCTAAGAAAAATGCTGACTATAGACAAAAAAAATCTTGAATACCTAAGTAAAAAAATTGCCATTGAAATTTTTAATGATTATTTTAATCGAATTCCTCCGAATAATTGGCAAAGAAAATACTTGGAGGTTCACAGAAAAAGAATAATTCATACCCTAACCATAATACCCATAGCTAACAGTGATGGATTGCAGGTTTTAGATGCAGGCACTGGGGGATTCATGCTGGAGTGGCTAACTGATTATCTAAAATATGATAAGTCCTTTGGCACGATTTTTAATGATGAAAGTGTTGAATTTAAGCAAATGAGCTTTAAGTACTTGAATCAAGGGAGAAAGTACGACACTTATCATATGAATATGGAGAAACATTCTCTTCCTTGTGAATCAGAAAAATTTTCCCTAATTGTTTTTTGTGAAGTATTAGAACATTTTCAAATTGACCCAATGTTTTTTCTGATTGAAGCTAATCGGGTTTTAAAGTCGGATGGATTATTGTTGCTAACTACCCCTAATTCTGCTGGTCAGATTGCTCTTCAATATATCTTAAATGGCCAACCGCCTTACAACTATTATGCCTACAATAAGTTCGGTCAAAATGATGGTCACAGGTTTGAATATACACCAAGTATAGTAAGTATTGCACTAGAATCAGCAGGATTTGAAATCATAGAATTAACAACTCAATATGATGCCAAAGAAAAAGACGAAGAGCTAGAAAAATTTTTAGCTAGTGGCAACTATAACACTGAACTAAGAGGTGATCGTATTTCTGTGCTGGCGAAAAAAGTATCCGTTCCCAGAGACAGATATCCTCATCCTTTGTACAGAAGAAGTTGACAGAAAATATTTTGGTTTCTTTGTTAGTTTATCGTAAATATAAATCGATTATGGCTATAATTTGTGACGAATTAAAAATGATATACCTTTTGGCTCCTGGTACTGGCTCCTCAGCTTTATCTAAATTTCTCATTGATACTTTTGGGGGAAAAGCTGTTCCAGAAAGTGAGGTAGATGTATTTTCTCAAGATGGTCAGTTTTTATTAAGAGGAAAACATTGTACCTACAAGGAACTCTTAAAAAATAATATGTTAAATAAAGAACAATCTCAGTATTTAGTAGTGACAGGGGTGAGAAATCCCTTTGAATATCTATATGCCGAATGGTATAGATCAAGGCATAGAACTAGTAGGAATTTAGGTAATAAATCATCATGGATATACAACGTAAAAAACTCTGAAAGAAAAATTAATGACATTATTGATACTTTAACTATGGATTTTTCCGAATGGATAGAAAAAAGATATAAAGATCTTTATGGAGAGAAGAAGAGAGCATTTCTTCATTCTGAGTATATTCATCAATCACAAGCTTACATCAGAAAAGAAGAAATGAATCAAGATCTAGAGAAAATCATAGCAGAGAACTGTGGCAAACAGATGACAATTAAAGTCCCAAAAGTCAATGTTTCTCGTGATAGAGATGCATCATACTGGAGGCATTATTCTGCGGAAGCAAGAGAGATTATTGAATACATTTACCAACCATATCTTCGTAAGTTTAGTTATTATTTCTAATCTTGTGTTTGTTTCTTGACTTTTTTTATCAAATAAACTAAAGCATAAAATGCTAACAACAAATGACAACAACTATTCCAAATATATAATAGTCTCCCACGCTCGTTCTGGTTCAAATTTACTACTAACATCTCTCAACTCTCATCCTAATATTATTGCTGAGCATGAGATATTTGCGGCTCATAATAGAAAAATTGGGGAAAATTTTTATCCTATTCTCAATCATTTATTTAGAGAAAGAGCGGAGAATATCAAAGCTGTAGGTTGCAAAATATTTTATTACCATTTAAATGAGGATGAATGGCAAGAATTAGCTAGTATACCAGAATTAAAGATTGTCCATCTTCAAAGAAAAAATCGTCTTAGCATGATTGTTTCTATGAAAATAGCCTTTAAAACCAAGCAATGGGGGATAACGGATGAATCCCAAATAATAGATGCATCTCAAAAAAAAGTTCATCTTAATCACGAATTTCTTAATAAGTCTTTTGAAGATATAGAATCCTGGGAGAATAACATAAAAATGATTTTTCCTCAATCTCAAATCCAAGATATTTTTTATGAAGATTTGGTTGAAAAGTATGATCAATCCTTATATAAAGTATTTGATTTTTTGGATGTAGAGCAAATTCCTCAAAAAGAAATAGATACCAAGCACAAAAAACAAAATCCAGAACCTCTAAACGAATTAATACAAAACTATCAAGAACTGAAAAATCAGTTTCAAAATACAGCTTGGGAACAATACTTTAACTGTTAAGTCTTTTTAGTATTTTTTTACGAATAGGATCATATAAGTAATGTATATCAACGAAAATTTACCTGGTCAAATAACTAAAAAAGAGCTTGTTTGTATTGCTGAACTGGCTCAAGCTCTTCCTAAAAATAGTACTCTTATTGAGTTAGGTTCTTTGTTTGGCAAAAGCTCCGTACATTGGGCAAAAAATGCCGATGATTCTGTAACAATTTATTGTGTAGATCCCTGGAAAAGAGAAAAATGGATTCAACGACTAGAAAAAAAATTTAACACCAGTTTTTCGATAGAAACTTTTTGGGAAAATATTGCTGATTCTAGTAATGTAATTGCGCTACAAGCTTATAGCCCTCAAGATTTTACCGACTGGAATGTTCCCGTCGATCTTTATTTTGATGATAGTGTTCACACTAATCCTATTTTTAAAGAAAATCTCTATTTTTGGTTAGAGAGAATGAAGCCAGGAAGCATCATGTGTGGTCATGATTACTCACCAGATTTTCCAGATATAGTTCAAGAGGTTAATCAGCTAGCAGATAAACTTTCTGTTGAACTAGAAGTTATTGATAAGATATGGATTATTCGCCTACCTCAAGATTATAATTCCCCAATTTATCTTGAATCACTTAAAGAATTACCTAGACCAGATTTTGCAATTGAAGCTCATCCTACTGAAATAGATTCTATTCCTAGTATGATGAAATCAGATGAACTGTCTTTGCTTTATAGTCTTGCCAAAAATTATTTTTCTGATAAGGGTGAAATCATAGATCTTGGACCTTTTTTGGGATCATCAACTGCTTGTTTCACGGAAGGAATACTTGCAAATCAACAGAAAATTCGAAAATCATATAAGAGAATTTATAGTTATGATTTATTCCATTATGAAAAATATGCTGGTTTTGATTGGTTGTTGAATCCTAAAAATTTACCAACGGGTTCATTTTTTATGAACTATCTTAGCAATATTAAAAAGTATACAAATTTAGGTTTAGTTCACATTACTCCAGGAGACTTATGTCAATATAGTTGGAACTCTAACCCTATTGAAATTCTCTTTATTGATGCTTCTAAAAGTTTGAGATTAAATGATTATATTGCACAGCAGTTCTTTCCATTTCTGTTCCCAGGATCAATCGTAGTTCAGCAAGATTATTACTTCTACGGCTGCCCCTGGCTGTATTTATCAATGGAATTGTTGAAGCCTTGGATAAGTTATGTTGGTGCGGCTCCTGGAGCTACTGCTTACTTTATTGTTAATAAAAAAATACCTAAGATCCTGACAAGGAATCCACTTTTTAAAATGATTAATCAATCTAGGGCTCTTTATTATTTTAAACAATTATTAAATGAAAATAATAATTATTCTTATAAAGAGCAAATCTTGTTGCTTAAGCTTTGTCAATATTTATTTGATACCAACAACCAAATATTAGTTGATGAAATAAAAAACCTGTTATCAGCTCCTGATAAGGTTTTACCATCTAATTCTTGGGCAGAAGTTTATCAGTGGAATTATCGAAAACTATTTAAGGTTAGTTCTAACATATAGAAAGCCAATGTAGTTATTTGACTAAAGACAAGTATTTTTCCCCTCTAGTTAATACTAAAAAAATAATAAATTTTAAATTCATCATGAAAAAAAAACATAAAATCTTGGTAGGAACACACCACAAATCAGGATCTGCCTGGATGAAAAGTATTTTTCAATCATTATCTGAAGAATTTAAGTTACGTTGCATAACAACTAGCTTCAAAAAAAAACGGCCTAAAAATGACCGTTGGGAAATTTTACTAGATTATCATAGTCAATTTGATTTCCCTTATTGTAATAATTTTGTGTACAAGGGAGTTCATTTAGTAAGAGACCCTAGGGATATAATAATATCTGGTACTTTTTATCATAGTAAATCTAAAGAAAAGTGGCTCCATAAAAAACATGAACGATATGCTGGTTTGACATACCAGGAAAAGATTAATTCCTATGAATTATTTGACGACAAAATAATATTTGAAATGGAAAACTCAGCCATAAAAACCCTCAGTAGAGTTGCCAGTTGGAAATATGATAATCCTAGTTTTTTTGAAGTTAAATATGAAGATCTAATTATGGATACTGAATTGATGTTATTTCATAAAATGTTTACTTTTTTGGGGTTTGCAGGAGGGCAAATTCCTAATTGCCTTGATGTCGCGTATAAAAATAGTATTTTCTCTAATATGATCAAAAAAAGCACTCATGTTAGGTCTGGAAAATCCCAGCAATGGCAATCATATTTTAAGAAGTGCCATAAAAAAAGATTTTTGGAATTGTATGGCAATTTATTGATTGACTTAGGTTATGAACCCAATCATGACTGGGCCAATTGAAGAAAATGACCCTTATTGTAATTATTTGACTCTGATGAAAGGTAAAAATATTTTAGTACTTTCCCCAACTCCTTCTCATCCTCAGGATGCAGGTAATAGGAAAAGAATATTCGCTCTCACAAAATCCCTTCAGGAACTTGGTGCTACTATTTATTTTGTTTATTGCCCTCGGGAATGGGATCATGAAATACCTAAAGATTCTTACGATGGAATGAATCAATGTTGGGATTACTTTTTTGTGGCCTATCCAGTACAATCAGCAGTCTATAGAACCGATGATGAGTATTTCGAACTCGATGCATGGTGGGATGTGGGAATTGAGTACACGGTTAATTGGATTAAGTTAGCTGCGAAGATGGACATAGTTCTTTGTAACTACATATTTTACAGCAAAGTTTTAGAATTATTTGATGACAGCGTCACGAAGGTTATTGATACCCACGATATTATTAGCAATCGCAATTATCTTCTAGATAGAAAGTTAGGCTATCGCGATTTTTTTTACGTCTCTCCCGAATCTGAGAAAGCAGCTCTAGACCGCGCTCATCTTGTTTTATCAATTAAGGAGGATGAATCTAATTGGTTTAAATGTCTATCTCAAACCCCTGTCCTAACTATAGGCCATTTAGAGCCTGAACTATCTGAAATTACCAATAGAGAGATTGATTACAATAATATTAAACTAGGATTTATTGGTAGTGCGAATCCGATTAATGTCAGAAATTTGGAATCTTTTCTCGATCAATACTTAACTATTTGTGGCGATCGCAAATCAACTTTTATTGTTGGAGGTAAGGTGTGTGACGCTTTGGATGGCCGTTTTCAAGATCAAGTTCAAATATTAGGAAAAGTCAAAGATGTTTCTGAGTTTTACGATTTAGTTGATATTGTGGTGTTGCCATTTGAGTTCAGTACAGGACTCAAAATTAAAACAGTAGAGGCCCTATCTTGGTTTAAACCTTGCATTGGTACTATTAATGCTTTTGAAGGTTTGGGGAGTAATTGTCAATATCATAGTTTTAAAACTATTAATGAATTGGCTCTAGGAGTTGAAGAGATTACGCTTCAAGATACTCAACATACAATTGCTGAGCTACAAAAAGATAGCAAATCAGTATTTTTAAATTACGCTAATAGTGTCAAAGAAGCGATCAAAAAGCTATATCAGTCTGATTGGAAATTAATCAAAAATCTTCAATACAATTTAACTCTTGAAGAATCTCCCGACGCAGATGACAAAAGAGCAATAGGCAAGAAAAAATATAATTTTAATATTATTACTAATGTTAATTTTTGGAATGCCCAAACCAATGAAGAATTATGGATAGCATTTTGGATAAATAGTGCTAAACAGCTTGGAGAGCTACAGGTATATCGATCTAGACATTTTGAGAATGTAGAAACAGATAAATTAAAACTCTACCATCAGGGATTGGTTGATAATGTTCATCACAGAGAATTCTATCAGATTATAGATTTATTTAAAATAAAACCTGATGAAAATCAGATATTTATTCACTTATTAGACTTTAGCTCAATTGTTGTTGACGATGACTGTATAGGAAAATTAAAAAATTTAAAATTAGGAAATAATAACTTTTTATCATACTTTTTTAATCGCTCAAGTATTGATAATAATGAAACAATTAAAAAAAATGTCTGTCATATGATCAAAGAAGAAGAAAATATTGACGACCGTTTTTATCTTTGGGATTTGCCGAGTAGTTCGATACTAAAAGATAACTTGGCAAAACAAAATAAGAAAAATATTTTATTAACAAAAAATCCGATAATCTTGAAGAATACAGAATACACCTCAAAAGATTTAGAACAAATAGTGATTGGGGTTTCTTGCCTCGACAAAAGCAATCAAGCAGAATTAAACAAACTAATCCACTGTTGCCAATATTTTCTTCCTCAACATTTTGAATTAGTAATTATTTCTGATTTGAACTTGTCAATAAATTCCTCTATTCCTCAGCACTCGGCTAATAAGGCAATAGACAAAATGTCCACATTTGATTTGTTTATCTGTATCGAAGAAACAAAATCGATATCTTTTTTAATTTATCTTTGTATCTGTAACCGTATTCCCATTTACACTAAAAATGATAAATTTATTCAAGACGGTGCAATAAAACTTATCAAAAATTTTACTTTTATTCCCACAGCTTACCAGTCATTTCTCGAACAATCTATTGTTAAACAAGAAGACAAGGCAAACTCAGTATGGCATTATTCTCAGGAGCGATTTCTAGAATATTGGTTACCTAAAACTGAAGATAGTTATACAATTACGGAAAAAAATATTCAGGAATTTGCTCATAATATATCCTATAGATAGAGGGAAATATGGATTTTTTACCAGACTCAGAAATTGTTAATCTTAAATATCAACTAGCACAACAAATAAAGGCTAGTATCCATCGTGCCGCTTCTAGTAAAAACTCTAATACCCCGTTTCTAGAAAGCTGTATTGATACCTTAGTTGATGAAATAGCTGAATTAAAGATTGAGCTATCAAAACTATCTTTAAACTTATCTAACATTCAGAATCAAAAAAATAATCACTCACCATCTTATTCTAAGATCCAGGATAGCTCTCCTCTTGAGTCTACTAATAATGACAGTAAATTAATAGAGTTTCCTATTCAATTAAACTCTGAATATCTACAAAATGTGGATAATTTCTACTATCCTGAAACATCAGGAGATGATAGCAGTTATATTTGGATGGGCCCAGAGAATAAAGCATCTATTGAATTGCCAGTAAAGATGGTGCGTCCAATTAAACTTATCCTAAAAGACGTTAAATTTATTACAGATGCTACAAAAGAAAGCCTTAAAATATTTATCGATGGAGATCCATTGGAATTAAACTTAGTAGAACAAGAAGATGGCTATACAATCACAGCTATTTGGTTTCCCTTAGGGAATCGGATGAAAAACAAATTTACTGTCGATATCTGTGTGAAAGAAAGTGTTGGGGTCCAGGATATATATCCAGAAACTAGTGATACTAGAAAATTATGTCTAGCTTTGAGAGAAATTGAAATTCAAGATAATTATGTAGAGCATGTCAATACCTAAATCACTATTAAAAATTGCTATATTTGTTCCTTCTACTGCCATTGGCGGCGCTGAACATTACATCAGAAGTATCTTACCCTTAGTCAAAGAAATTGGCTTTAGTCCGACTTTAGTAGTGCCCGATATTCCACAAATTATTAATTTTTTTTCTGGGCTCGAAGCTGATTTATTAATATCTGATATTGCTTGGCAGGGTGATGCAGAAGATTTAACAATAGGGGAAACTTATCTCAATAAGTTATCTCAGCAATACAGAGCAGCAAGTAAGATTTTGGAATCACTTAAACCTGATTGTATATTTATTAATTTACCTTGGTTAGATTTTGGTTTAGGACTATCTCTTGCCTCTTATATACTAAATATTCCCTGTACTAATTTAGTTCATCTTTGTCCTTGGAAGGTTGAATTAAACGATCTGACTAAAAAAATATTCCAAAGCTTAGCAGTAGGCAACTCTAAATTTTTTACAGTTTCTTACGATAATAAGATTCAGCTCTCTTTATCTACTGGAATTAACTTAAATCAAATAAAAGTATTTTACAATTCACGAGACATAGTCAGTGAATATACTTCATTAACATCAAAACAGTATAAACTTCGCCGCTTAGAATTACTTGATGAATTAGAACTTCCACTTAATTCTTCTATTTCTCTTTCAGTAGGAAGATTTTCTCATCAAAAAAACTTTTTAGATATAATAACTTCTTTTTCTTTAGTTCAGAATAAATTACCAAATTATTATCATCTTTTTTTGGGCGAAGGAGAATTAAAGGATTATTATCAAAAAATAGCTCTAGATTTAGGCTTATCTAATAAATTAAAGTTTTTAGGCTATCGGAAAGATGTTGCTAGATTTTTGGCACTGAGTGATATATTTATTTCGACGAGTCTCTATGAAGGACTAGCCTTAAGTATTTTGGAGGCAGCTCAGTTCTCATGCCCAATAATAGCAACTAATTCATCCTCTGCTCAAGAAATTATACCCTCATCAGAATATGGCTTACTATATAATCCAGGCCAATATCATTTACTTGTGGAGCACATTGAATATGCTCATTTTAATCCCAATAAAATGAAAAGTAAGGCTACAAAATTGAGAAGTTTTTGTCAAGAAAAGTTTTCCATGGCAAAATTTAAAATTAATTTGGAAAATATTTTGAGAGAATCACTAAATAGAAGAAATGAGATAGATAACTCCTCTCGAAGCGTGCCGGTTTTTTATGATCAAGAAAGTAATATTCTGAACGTCAAGAACGATTTTAATGTTACTGATTATAACTATCAAGGCTTACCAAAAGAAATCACCAGAACATCTCACAAAGCTAATTTGTCCTTTAGTAATTATACTCAACAAGTACTAGAAAAAGAATATCATAAATACTTGCATTGCCTATATAAAATATCCAAAAAATTTCTTTCTTATAAAATAATATTATGCATTAATTCTTTCAATACCAACTTTTTTCGCAACTATTATTTGAAAGAACCTTACTTATTATTGGTGTTTTCTTCAGATCACCTCCATAGAATAACATTAAGCTTTCATTGTATAGATCATACTTATTGGGGACAAGATATAGAGCCAGACTGTTTTGCCAAATTTACTACATTTGAGCGGGTTTTAAATTTTGAAGAATTAGCGAGTATTAACTCAAATAAAACAGATTGTAATCATTTTTATACATCCAAGCACTTGCTTGAATCCTATCTAGAATTATCTAAAAATGATATCTTGAGTAACCTGAGTATTAACTTAAAGCTAATAAGTTATTTCTTTGACCCTATTGAGTGCTACTTACTAGAAAAAGACTCGCTGTCAGAAAAAATAGACATGAAATTGGTACCTTGTTTAAAAGGTATTGATGGATTAAATCCTGAGTTGTCTTCACAATGGTTCGGACATTTTTAAGAAGAGAGGAAAAAAGCTATCTATTGGATTAAGGTAAAAGTGTTAAAAGATTACCATGCAATGGATAGCGTTAAAGCAATTATACAAAGCCTACTAGCTTGCTGTGAGAATTTGAGACAACCTCAACAAAAATTTTTGGTGACTTTGTTTTCAACACTGTTTCTCACCTGCGGCAAAGCAAATTTCACGAATCTAAGTCGATATAGTCATATTTCGGAGCGAACTTATCGAAGACAATATCAACGCTCCTTCAACTTCATCAAGTTCAACCAACAACTAATTAACAGAGCAATTAAACCAGAGTCAGAAATAATCTTAGCAGTCGATTGTTCTTTCATTCCCAAAAGTGGCCATCAGACCTATGGTATGGATTACTTCTACAATGGTAGTGTTTCCAAGGCGGAGAAGGGACTAGAAATTTCAGCTATGGCAGTAGTAGATGTCCATCGGAAAATTGCTTACAGTCTTAGTGTTCAGCAAACACCTGCCAAGAGCCCATCTTCAGACCCCAGCCAACAACCTGAAACAACAAGAATCAATTACTATCTAACTCAACTTGAGGCAACTGTTCCTTACTTACCGTCTTCTCTGGGTTATGTAGTTACAGATGGCTTTTACAGTAAACTCAAGTGGGTCAATGGAGTTACCGATTTAAAGTTAGAGGCAATTAGCAAGTTACGTCGAGATGCCAATCTTCGTTATCTCTACCAAGGTGAATATTCAGGAAGGGGTAGACCGCGCAAGTACGCGGGCAAGGTTGACTTAACTGATTACAGTAATTTCGAGCTGTTTACTCAAATATCTGATGCTCTAACTCTCTATACTGCTGTAGTTTGGTCTGTAAGTCTAAAACGTCCGATTCGGATTTGTTATCTGCTGAATAATTCTGGTTCTGACTGTAGCTATGCAGTTCTCTACTGCACTGACGTGAAGCTCAACCCTTACTCGATCTATCTTTACTATAAGGCTCGTTTCCAAATAGAATTTATCTTCCGTGACAGTAAGCAATTTACTGGATTAGCTGATTGTCAGGCTCGTGACTTGACTAAACTTGACTTTCATTTTAATAGTTCTTTGGCGGCTCTAAATCTAGCTAAATGGGATGCTGTGAGACAAGACAATGGTGAGCGTGATTTTGTCTTTTCCATGGCAAGCTACAAACGACGTGCACTCAATTATCATTTGCTTGAACGATTTATTGACAAGTTAGATCTTGACCCTACTTTAATTAAATCCCATCCAAATTACTCAAACCTTTGTGATTACGGGGCTATTGCTGCTTAATTTTGTCCGAACCATTGCTTCAAAATTAGTAGAAAAGTTATGATTCATTAATTTGTTCTATATAAAATCACGATTGATATTCAAAGAATCAGGATTGATACCATTCAAAACCATAATTTGACGACCGAGACTGTCAAGAACAGTTGTTCCTGTCCTGCTTCCATTCTGAGTAATAGTAATCTGGTCAAGGGAAATGTTATCTGGGATTCCTAGTCGATCTACTCCCAGTTCAAAATCGCTAATCAAGTTTCTACCTTCAATAGATTTAATGATAAATTGGTCTTCACCATCGCCCCCAAATAATCTATTATTACCTTGAGCAGCAATTAGAGTATCATTGCCTGCACCTCCTTTAAGTGTGTCATTGCCGGTGCCTCCGTCTAATAGATCATCATCTTGCTCGCCAAAAAGCTTATCATCTCCAGCTCCTCCCCTTAGAGTATCTTCATCGGTTCCGCCTAATAATACATCTTTCCATGAACCCCCAAATAATGAGTCGCGACCAGAATTTCCTCTGAGGACGTCACTACCTTTTCCTCCTCTTAAAGTGTCGTCATTTTCTAACCCAAACAAACGATCATTTCCTTGTTTGCCGGACAGCCAATCATTGCCGAATCCTCCAGTAAGGCGATCTAGCCCTTCCCCACCTATAATAGTATCATCACCGTCTAAGCTGCTAATAACATCGTCATCATTAGTTCCAATTATCAAGTCATCGCTTTCGGTTGGAGATTCAGCTACAGGAGAGTTAATAACCCAGCGACCAATTTGCCCAGAAATTAAACTGGAATAATAAAGATGAGAATCAGGCCCAATTGAAAGTTGACTAACCCATCTTTGATCGCTAAAACTGAGCGCGGAATCTATATTTCCCTGGGCGTCAAAAGTCAGAGCATCGACCCCATTCTCGCCATAAAAATCTGCGAAGAAAAGTGCTTTTTGATAAATTTCAGGATAAGCATTCCCAAAATAAAAATCCCCCAATGTAAGAGATCTACCTCCATCATCATGACTGATACTATAGATAGGTGCGTCTACAGTAGATTCATTATCGGCATATAGCTCTTGAAAATCTGGAACTTCAGCTAAAGTGGTAGTTCTTAAACTTACTCCATTGCCTCCTTCATAAAGAGGCCAACCAAAATTATTACCTTTACCAGTATTTATTTCTTCCCAATTTGTCCAGCCCACATCGCCAATGAAAGGCTCCCCAGTTTCTGGATGAATTGTATAGCGCCAAGGATTTCGTAGACCATAACTATAGACCTTAGACTCGATGCTAGTCGAGTCCCCATTATAGAAAGGATTATCAGAATATCCATTACCTGTTAAGGGGTCGATACGGAAGAGTTTACCAAATGGATTGTCAATACTCTGAAGTGTTTCTGCCTGTTCTGGGGTGGGAGAAGTACTAACCTGTGTGCCATCTCCATGGGAGAAAAACAGTTCCCCTTCATTACCAAATCTAATAGCTCCAGCAGCATGGAAGTTTTGGACGGGGGGAGTTTCGAGGAGGACAAGTTCACTATTAGGTAAAGCAGTTCTATAGTCGGAATTGGCATCAGCAGTATATCTGACTAGTCTAGTTACTCGGCCCACTCCTTCTCGGTCTGGATTAACACCTGGAGGATCATAGGAAAAAGCTAAATAAACATAAGGTTGTTCAGGAAAATTGGGATGAACGGCTAGTCCTAGAAGACCACGCTGTCCTCCTGTATTAACTTCATCTGAGATATCGATAAACGGTTCTTGCAAAAGGCTGTCGCTATCAAATACTCGTATAATTCCATTAAGCTGGGCGACGAACATTGTTCCATCTGGACTCCAGTCAAAAGCCGTTGGACCTGATAGCCGAAGTCTTTCACCTTGTTCTTTTAACCCAGAAACAAGAATCTCTTGGTCAATAATAAAGGGGATTTCGTCATCCTCTTCAATGATTAGCTTGGCAGTATTTTGTAATCCTAAATCAATTCCTACAGGGTTATTGAGAGTGATTGTTAAAGCCTCATTCAACTCAGGTAAAGCATCATCGAGAAGTGGAATATTAAAAGTCTTAGTGCTTTGGCCGGGGTCAAAAGTGAGAGTTCCTGAAACAGCTGTATAGTCTAAGCCAGCTCTTGCATAATCATCATTTGTCCCATAGTCTACTGAGACTGTTGTATTAAGATTCCCAGTTCTAGTGATACCTGAGTTCGACAAGATGAAACCAAGACCATACGCGATCGCTAAAAAATAAATTGCGCTCAGCAAAGCTTGGCGCTTTGTGCGTCATGAGATTTAAAATGGATTAGGCTCTATCTTCTAGCTGCTGAATCAGGGTTAAAAAACAGTAGGAGGGAGAGCCGATAAAGCTTTGGGCTCTAGATCAAGAGAAGGTTTCTGCGGGAAATAAGAGTAAGCTACTAATCCAGCCAGAAGATTCACCAGAAAATTCCAGATACTCCTGTGTCTTGAATGCTCTATTTGAGAAATATTTTTGAGTTGGTCATTGACTGTTTCAATTAAAGCTCTCTT
>NZ_ALVZ01000174.1 GCF_000332055.1 Xenococcus sp. PCC 7305
GAGCGGGATTTTGTGCGGGTTTTAGAGCGGGATTTAGAGCAGGATTTTGTGCAGGATTTTTCTAAACAGATAGTAAGAGTAAAACTCTATTTATTCTTACTTGAAAACGGAGAAACCCCAGAAATAAAAACAGATCAAGTATCACAATTATTACACGAGCAGTTCAAACAGACATTTGAGATAGAACTATCGCAACATTCTAATTTGATAGAAAGCCAAGTACTTTTCACTGACGAACAGAAACAAGCAAAGTTAATCCAATTCTCGATTCTGGCAATCCTATCATTCACTGGATTAATGATTTCTCTTGTACTTCTAGCCAGACAGCGAAATCAAGGCATAACTTGGAGCATGACAGCTATGTGTCTTCTTCCCGAAGAATGCGTTGGTGAGTTATCTGTTTTATATGAACAACTTCAAACTAAGCATAAATCAGCCACAACAATTCGCTTAATCATGTTGTGGAATATCTTAGTGCTACTAAAAAGTATCTACATCCAAGTAGCTATCGAAGATTTGTTTTTACCCAGCAGAAACAAGAGAGATTAAATTTTTCGTTATTCACAATAAACTTTTTCCTCATTTTAAGGAGCAATAAAACTCATGTCTGAGCAAATCTTTTATTATCTGATGATAGCTTTGTCTATTTCGGGTTTAGCAATAATTGCGATCGCATTTTTCAACCAAGCAAACCAAGAAACAGAATTTGAGATCAAACTTTGGGATAAGTTTCAGTTAAAGCTTAGAACTAAGAAAAATGATTTAAATACTTGAGCATCATTAAGCAGAAACTTGCAGCTTAATAATACCTCTACCTAATTTCTCTAACAATTCTGATTTACTAGAACAACCATACTGCTCTGCTAACTTACCAATTCCTTCCCAGCCTTCAGGCGTTACAGAAACGCTTCTTCTTTCCTTCTTACTTTTGTACTGTTGAGGTCTACCCTCATGGCTAGTTAAGTTGGCTAGAGAGTTAGGATGTTTTCCTTTTTGATAATTATCTTGATTTCCCATCTTTGGTTGTTGTACGAATGAAAAGTCCTAATGTCTTCATTTTATACGTACAAATCTGAAAAACAAAATTGACAGCTTTCTACTAATTGCATATACAATTAGAGCGCACCTCACCTCTTAGATGGACAGTAGAACTAGACAATGGAACTTTTAATGCTGTCATAGTTTCCGACTTTGCCCCGATGTCATTCAATTCCCAGCAGTGCGATCGCAAAACTCCAGAGCCTTTAGAAATCCCTTTTAGTGACGACAATCCTTATCTGGTTATTTCGCAACAAGAACAAGAAATCATTGCTCTCATTAATCCAAGAGAACTTGTTCCACGTCAACATCCAACGAAAAGAATTCGTTATGTCCGAGAGAAACAATTTGTTTCCTAGGAGTTCGACGAATTTTCCTTGTGCTTAAATTTCCCAAGTTGAACAACGAAGTAATAGAATTTTCCCTAAATCCCCAAATCCCCAAATCCCTAAACCCCTAAAACCCCAAGTCCTTAATTCAAAACTAGTAAATTTTGTCCTCATCAAACTCACGTTGTTCCCAATTCCCGATTCCCCAAATAAAAAGGAACTTAGTCCTAGTTAAAGACCAAATCCCCCAGAATTTTTGAATTTAAGATGGAAATCAAAATTTACAAATAAACTTTTCCGCCACCCCAACTTTCTCCACGAAGTTCAGGCTGAATCAAAATATAGCCAGCAATATTTTCGAGATCTTGATCTGTAAGATTGCGCATCTGAGAAAAGATGTCGGAACGAGTTGTATTAGGATGTAACTGGTAAAGTTTTACCTCGCCATCATAGGTTGTAGGATTTTTGAGATATTCAACAATCCCCGCAATATTATCTTTTGCAGGAAGTGCCCCAGCAAGGTCTACTATGCCCAATCCCACGTTAGGATTAGTTTTTGTTAAACCGCTTTTATGGCAGTAAGTACATTTGTCAATAAACAGATTTTCTCCTCTTTGAACTTGTTCTAACGAAAGAACAACTTCATCACCTTGTCTATTTATCTTAACAGTACGAGTGCTTTCATTAAGCTCTAAAGCATTAGCTGTGCTAACGTTAAATTGAAAAGCAAACAATAAAATGGCTACAGCAGTTAATAATAATCGCTTCAACATTGTTCTCCCCAAAAATTTTTAATTACGAAAAGAGCCGACAAAATGCAGTGGGCTCATTAAACTTATTTTTCATCCACCTAGCCCTAAACGCTACCATTGAATGAAATAAGATTAATTTTCTTAAGTGGTCATAAAATATCATGCCATCCCATAGCCCCAATTTTGCGAAATGGATCGATATTGATGAGGTTTTTCTCTTAATTGCTGATTGATAAAGGGATCGGGCAACCCAAATGTAAAGAATTGTGAAGATTGACCACTTTGCCAACGATCGCGATCGCCGGAGCGGCAAAATCAGTTTGAGCTATAGTTTCCACAATAGTGCTCAAGGTTCCGATTAATTCTGACTGGTCGGGTCGAGTGCCCCAACGAATTAAGGCGATCGGTGTTTCGCCATCTAAACCTGCGGCCAACAGTTGCGGAATAATTTGGGGCAGGTTTGCCACGCCCATATAAATTACAATCGTCTCCGAACCTTGGGCGATCGCTTGCCAATTCACATCAGGGCGATATTTTCCGACAGTTTCATGTCCTGTGACAAAGGTCACCGAAGAGCTGTAGTTGCGGTGAGTCACAGGAATCCCCGCATAAGCAGGAGCCGCAATTCCCGAAGTGATCCCAGGAACCACTTCCACATCCACTCCTGCGGCAATTAAATCTGCCATTTCCTCGCCACCACGACCAAAAACAAAAGGATCTCCGCCTTTTAGTCTGACTACCACCGCATTATCTTGAGCCTTAGAGATTAATATTTGAGTGGTTTCCTCTTGTAATTTGGAATGCCGACCTTTGCGTTTACCCGCATTAATTTGTTCCGCGAGGGGATTAATGCTACGTAAAATTTCTGGACTAACCAGGGCATCATAAACAACCACATCCGCATGTTCTAATAAAGTTTTGCCCTTAACAGTCATCAATCCAGGATCTCCAGGGCCTGCGCCGACTAAATAGACTTTTCCTAATGCTTTGTCCATAAATTGAGTAATAAGTAATGGGTAATGGGTAAAACTATTAAATGTTTAATGCCAAATGTTCAATAATCTCAGGTGTAGCGGCTAGGGGTTGAGTGAGCATCAATTCTACTTGGGGAAATTCTGTTTGCAGTTGCTTCACCTGGTTTGCGATCGCTTGAGTGATCCTACCAGGAAATAAAAAGTATAGAATAATTTCAATAGTATTAGTATTTTCACTGACTAAATGACTGACTGTTTTTGCCAAATCGGGGGGCACAGACCAATAAGCATTAATTGCCTTCAGTTGTCTCGCAAGACTCTCATAGGGCTGGTTGCCTCCTGGCAAACGACTACCATGAGCTAGCAAAATTCTTTGGGCAGTGGGGGAAGATATTGAAACAGATTGTTGAGCTAGTAAAGATGCCATCTCGGGATGACCTCCCAAATAAGGAGCCAATTCGAGGTCGATAGTTGTTCCCAGCTTTTGGCGAGCTTGGTCAATTTCGGTGGGAATATCTTTTCTGACATGAACACCCTGGGACAGAAACAAAGGGAGAATCCGTATTGTTCGATAGCCATCGGCGATCGCGACTTGGGCAAAATCGATGATACTTTGATGTAAAGGACAAGCCGCGAATTCCAAAGACGCAGTAGTTACCAGAGGATTTGCTAATCTTGCCGTTAACAACTTAGCACAATGGGAAGCTGCGATTGCAGAAGCTGCATAACGACTACCATGAAAAACTAATAGATAGGCAATGGACAAATTCAAGAGAATTATTGTGGGGTACTACTAAATGGTGAATATCGAAAAATTACTATTTCAATACTAATATTATCGGGATTGGGATTTCTGTAGCAAATAAAACTGCATCCAGACTGAAATTGCAGATTACTGTTCTAAGTAATTATCTTTATTCCAACTTCACGAAACTGGGGTTTGATTCTAAAGATTACAGTAATTTTAGGGAGTTTGCTTTAATAGAATCAGCAAATTATCTATGATGTTATGAGAATATACTGAAATCACTATTTAAAAAATCGATTCTACAAATATTTATTCTAAATTGCTGTCATAACTATGTTTAAAATACCTAATAATAATTCTGCATATTCCTCTCAAACTGAAGGCGAAGCTAATGCTTCAATTAATTCTAGAGACTCGATTGACCTTGATATAGGGGAATATCTTCTTAAACTAAAAAGACGTTGGAAAATAGCATCTGCGCTCTTTTTGCTAACTGTTGGGGCAGCAGGATTACTCAGTACCAAATTATCAACTAAATACGAAGCAGAAGGCAAATTACTCTTCAAGTCTAGCTCCTTAGCTTCTTTGACTGGGGTGGCCAAAAATTCTAGCGCCCTAGAAACCTTGAACTATAGTTTGGGTCAACAGTCCCCCTTGCATAACCAAAGAGAGCAAATTTTCACCTCGGCGGTATTACAACAAACTGTAGAGAATTTAGACCTCAAGAATGAGAACGGTGAATTCATCGACCCCAATGGCTTAAGACCCCAATTAAAAGTCAAGTTGCTTCCTGGTACAGATTTGATTCAGATTCTCTACAAAGATCCTAATCCCAAATTTGCCGCTGATATCGTTAATAGTTTGATGAATGTCTATGTGGAAGCCCAAATTCGAGGCAATCAATCAGACCCAGCAGTTGCGAAGAAATTTATTAATCAACAAATACCGACTCTTAAAGCCAAGGTTGAATCGGCAGAATCAGCATTAGCAAAATTTAGAGCAGATAATAAAATTGTTGACTTGCAGCAAGAAAAACAAACTGTCATTGAAGAGACCGCCAATTTAAATCGGCAGATCGCGTTTATTGGTTCGCAATATCGTGGGACTAAAGCCCAGACCGATGCTCTTCAGGCCAAAATCGGTCTCAGCTTGGAACAGGCGATCGCCGCTGATCAATTGGGAAGTACACCTGTTGTTAAGAGCATTATTGATGAGATGACTCGCACTGAGAATCAATTGATTCAGGAAAGACGCCGATTTAAAGAAGATCATCCCAATATAGTCAGTCTGCAAGGAAAAAAAGCTGCTCTCAATCGTCAATTACAAAGCTTGATGAGTCAAACCATCGGGCAGCAAGTATCACCAGGCTTAATTAAAAATAATCAATATGCTCCCGGTCAACTAGAAAAATTTATCGAACTGAAAATTCAGGAATTAAGTCTTCGAAGACAAAATTTAGCTCTGGCCCAGGCGCAACAAATTGCTTCTAAAAGAGCCCAAGCAATTCCTAAATTAGACAGTAAAGAACAAGAATTATTATTAGAATTGAAAATTGCCGATGCCAATTATAAAAATCTGCTCGATAGTCTCGAACAAGTAGAATTGGAATTATTGCAAGAAACTAGCAATGTAGAAATTGTTGAACCGGCACTAGTTCCCATAAAAGGCACCTCTAGTAAGATGAAACTCTTGGCATTGGGAGTGATGGGCGGATTGTTCTTCTCTAATGCCGCAGTGCTGTTGCTCGAAACTAGAGATCGCAGTTTGAAAACGATTGGTGAAATTAGAAAAAAACTACCCCATACAATCTTAGGAATTATCCCGATTGATGACGATGCTCGCTCAAAGCGGAGAGTTGTTGTAGAACAGTCCCCCGATTCTTACACCAGCGAAATTTATCGCATGATTCGCACTAATTTGACAGCGAGAAGTTCTCAGGTGTTGCCCAAGGTCATCTTGGTAACTAGCTCTGTGCCAGGAGAAGGCAAATCTACGGTTACCGCTAATTTGGCTGCGGCAATTTCCCAATTAGGAAGTCGAGTATTGCTTGTTGATGGTGATTTACGCCGACCATCACAACATCTTTTGTGGAATCGCAATAGTCATCAGGGGATCAAAGAAGTGATTCAAGGGGAAGCAGAGCTTGCTGATGCTGTTACTCAACCAATGTTGAACTTGAAACTTTTAGCCTCGGGAGAAGTTGTTTCCAATCCTTTAGCCATTCTGGATTCTTCTGCTATGAATGAACTTATTGCCGAAAGTCGGAAAGGATATGATTTGGTGTTAATTGATGCGCCACCTCTTCCCGTAACGGCAGATATTTTGACTTTAAATAAATTGGTAGATGGGATTCTTTTCGTTAGTCGTCCAGGGGTTATTGAACATGAAAGTGCGGAACTAGCTCAGGAAGTTTTAGACTCAATCCAAGATAAAATTTTGGGAATGGTAGTGAATGGGGTTAACGCTACAGAATTTAATCGTTATGCTTATTATTCGACAAACACAAAAAAACAGCCCCAGAAGGCATTTGCTTTTACCCAGTAAACATTGACCATTGAACATTTATTCGGTTGTTAATTTTAAACTTGCGCGTTCCTTAGATTAGTGAAGCTCATCAGGGTCGCTCGTCAATTTTCAATTTTCAATTTCTATGATCTTCGGACATAATATGGGAAAAAACCTTTGATGGCTCGCGCTATCTCCTGAAACGATAATGAACTCTCTGTCTGAAGATATTTTAGCCCAAGTCAAAGCTCAAAAATTATTTATCGTCAATCCTCGCCGTAAAAATGGCCTGATTGTCTATAAAAAATACCATGCAGAATTTATTGGCCCAGGCGCTATTGTTGGAGGTCAGTTTGATCTGAATGCGATCGATGTACTTTTTGTCGGCAATTTATCCTTAATCGAACCCCAAAATTCGGAAGAACGCCGTAGAGCATATAAAATGCGACGACAATGGGTAAAGTTGACCAAACAAATTACCGATAATCCGGTCGCGATCGAAAGGGCCCAGGTCATACTTAATCAGTTTGAAAATTGGTTTGATGTTGAGACTGTAGAAAATTTGCCCGATGAGGCTTTTGCTTTGTTGGTTGGAGTACTACCCCAAACCATTAGAAAAGTACGAAATAGTGAATTGTTGTAACCAAATTTTGACCATTTGTGGTTATCCTTAATAGGATAATAAGAGCTGGTTTGTCTTTAAAATTAATGTTCGTACTTAAAATTAATGTTTGAACAAAAACAATTTTCTTTTTCTGACCTACGTTTTAATACGGATATGTTTTGGGCGATCGCGATTTTAGTGTCACTAATTGCGTTATCGTTTACCGCAATCTTAATCAAACTTAGCGAAGCGGAAATTGGCTCTAATGCCACGGTTTTACATCGTCTTTGGATGGCAACAATTGTCTTCTGGGTTTGGGAAGGAGTCAATAGTCTCAAACAGCCAGAAAATACCCCCGAGGCTGTGGCCAAGACGCCCAATACTTATCAACAAAAGGGCTTATTAATTTTGGTTGCGGCGATTTCTACGGCATCGATTGTTTGTTGGGCCTGGTCTTTAAGTCAAACTAGTGTTGCTAATTCTACAGTTTTACGCAATTTGACGCCCTTGTTTACTAGCATTTGCGGTTGGCTGCTTTTAAATCATCGCTTCGATAGCAAATTTATTTTTGGCATGGGACTAGCTATCGTCGGAGCTTTAGCTATTGGTTGGGGTGATTTTAATCTAGGGCAAAGTCATTTGATGGGCGATGCGATCGCATTATTCTCGGCTTTTTTATATGCGATTTATTTATTATTTCTCGAAAAATTGCGGACTAGTCTAAACACTGTCACAATCCTGCTATGGCGCTGTGCCTTTGGGGCTCTGTTGTTATTTCCTTTTGTTTTATCGACCAAAGAATCTCTATTCCCCAGTTCCTATCAGGGTTGGTTGATCCTAATTGCTCTCGCGATCGTCTGCCAGGTGATTGGGCAGGGATTGCTAGTTTATAGTATGAAACGGTTTTCTTCGACATTCCTGGCAGTTTTTTTATTATTGGAGCCAATCCTCACTGCGGTATTTGCTTGGATGATTCTGGCTGAAAATCTCAATTTAGTTAATGGCCTTGCTTTTGTTTTAATTCTGGCTGGGATTTATCTTGCAAAATCCAGTAATTCAGCGTTGAAAGTAGCTCTGGACAATTAATGAGCAACAGATTGATAAAAGATTTTACTTAATGGGGAAAGCATTTGGCTCAATTAGATGGAACTGATAACTAACTTTGCTTTTATGTATTAGTTCCCAGATAGCTAATGGTAGAACTATGGGCCAGAACAAGGGTGCAATCAACAGAACTAACCAAGATATTTTGTCGGTTTTGGGTGTAGTTGAATCGAGCAGAAATAGTCCCAACCAAATACAAAAAAGCAGTGAGGCAATCATACTATAGAGAACAAAGGGATTATTAATCATTGCTAAGTATTACAAAAAGATTATGGCATTAAGGAAAAATACGCGCCAATATCCTAGTTTTATTATTCAGAATTGTCCATAATAAAAAGCTAAGATTTTATTCCTTAAATTGAGTTGAGCATTGCTATATGCGTAGAATTGTTGTTGATGCG
This sequence comes from Xenococcus sp. PCC 7305, assembly GCF_000332055.1. Classification (GTDB taxonomy): domain Bacteria; phylum Cyanobacteriota; class Cyanobacteriia; order Cyanobacteriales; family Xenococcaceae; genus Xenococcus. Next base: position 8,456 of record NZ_ALVZ01000174.1, read on the forward strand.
ACTCCTATAACTCCTCAACCTAGTGGGGTTGGTCTTTATGTTGCGAATTTAATCGATTGTCTCTGGCAACTACAGCGATCGCAAAACTTTGAATTAGGAATCGTTTATCAACCTAGTTTCAAGAATTGGTTACGCAGAAATTTAGCATTTCCCGAATCTCTACAAAAATATTCAGAATCCTATCTTTTACCTTTTCCCGTCAGGGTTACTAATTTTCTATTACAGAATCTTCCCCAAGCCTTCCCTCTGTTATTGGAAAAATACACTAACTATCCTGATATTATTCATGGCACAAACTTTAGTGTTTTTCCCTATCAAAAAAGCCTGAAAGTAATTACGCTTTACGATTTAACTTTTCTCAGATATCCAGAATATGTTGATCAAGTAGTTGCTACTTATGCTCCAAGAGTTCAGCAATGTTTGCAATGGACAGATTTAGTGATTACGATTTCTGAAAGTACCAAAGAAGATGCGATTAATTATTTGCAAATTAGCCCAGAGAAAATCCATGTAACGCCTTTGGCTAGTCGTTATTCTCCTGATTATTTAAGCCTAGAACAACAAGAGCAACTCAAGCAATCCTGTTCCTATGATTTTAGCCGTCCTTATCTGCTATTTGTCAGCACTATTGAGCCTCGAAAAAATATTAATGCTTTGATTACTGCTTTTAATTATCTTAAAGGAAAGCATAAAATAGATCATGATCTAGTTCTAATTGGTAAAAAAGGATGGCGATATGAACCCATTTTTCAGGCGATCGCAGAATCTCCATACCAACAGAACATTCATCATCTTGATTATTTATCAGATGACTTGGTGGCTTTGTTCTATACACTGGCGGAGGTCTTTGTTTACCCTTCCCACTATGAAGGTTTTGGACTACCTGTACTAGAAGCAATGAATTTGGGAACTCCTGTCATTGCTTCTAGCAGTTCTTCTTTACCTGAAGTTATTGGCGATGCGGGTTTACTAATTAATCCTGATGAGCCGATGGAGTTAGCCGAGGCAATTTTACAAGTTATTAGTAATAGCCAGTTACAACAGGATTTGATTGTGAAAGGACGACAAAGAGCTACAAACTTTTCCTGGGAAAAAACCGCCCAGGAAACCCTAATTGCTTACTCAAAAATTATCCCCTAGTATAATCTTTCTTTAATTAGTGAAAGACATAAGGGGCTCCGCTTTAGGGAATGCACACCAAGATAGGGAACGGGGAACAGGGAACAGGGAACAGTATCTTATAAACAGAAGCAACACTATAGTTCTCGTTGCAAAAGTAAAGATATTTCCTTATCCCTCATCCCTCATCCCTCATCCCTCATCCCTCATCCCTTACGAGGTTGCCATCATTTTTATGACATCACCTTGAGTGACAATGCCGATAATCTTTGCTTCCTCATCAACCACAGGTAAGCGTCGCACTTTTTTATCATGCATAATGCGGGCTGCATCGGGAACTGATTGCTCAGCTTCGACAGTTATAGGGCGATCGCTCATGACCTCGCCGACAGTTTGACCTAAAGCCTTATGAATTTCTTGGTTGTAGCGAGCAGGATTTTTCAGGTAAATAATGCTATCAAGAAACATAATGTAGGGGGGTGATTCAATTCCCGATTCTTGCCACATCAGATCTGATTCGGAGATAACGCCGACTAATTTTCCCGCATCATCAACCACTGGTAGCCCACTGAACTTATTTTCTGCCAAGATGCTAATCGCTTCTTGCAGAGGCGTATTTGGTTTGACCACAATGGGGTTGGTGGTCATGATATCAGCGACAGTTTTCTTCATCTTAAAATTTAGTATAGTTGTGACTTTACGGCGGTTGGGCTCTCAATTTACTCTAGCATTTTTGAGGTAGGGAAAATCCTTTGGACAACGAACCTTAACCAATTTGGTTAATAATTGTTAATTGACTAGGCTTCGCTTTACAGTAATTGAGAAATTAATCAAGGGATTAGAATGCAAATCACAGCTAAAGATACATCATTACTCAATTGGACGGGCAATAGTCTCGCTGTTGGTTTTTTTGAAGATGCAACGGAATTAACAGGAGATTTAGCTGCTCTGAACGAGAAATTGTCAGGTATTGTCCAAGAATTAATTACTGATGAAGAATTTAAAGGCAAATCAGGAACTACTGCTATTGCTCGGGTTGGTAGTCAAAATGGCATTCGTAAATTGATCCTTGTGGGCTTAGGCAAACAAGAAGACCTTAAACTAGATAGCTATCGCCGTGCTGGTGCCGCGATCGCACGGGCGGCTAAGCAAGATTCCAGCTTAGGCGTTAGCCTACCTCTTGAAGGAGCTGCTAATGAGATTGCCCAAGCTCTCACCGAAGGAATTCAACTCGCTCTACATCAAGACAATCGTTTTAAATCAGAACCAGAAGATAAAGCACCCAAACTCGAAAGTATTGAATTATTGGGGCTAGCGGGTCAGGATGCCGCAATTAGCAAGGGAGAAATTATGGTGTCAGGAGTAATCTTGGCTCGGGAATTAGTTAATGCTCCCGCTAATGAGGTGACACCGATTTCTATGGCAGCAACCGCTCAAGAGCTGGCCTCTGAATATGGTTTAGAACTGACAATCCTCGAACAAGCTGATTGTGAAAACTTTGAGCAAGGGATGGGTGCCTATTTAGGAGTGGGTCAAGCCTCGGATATTCCGCCCAAATTTATCCATATGATCTATAAACCCGAAGGAACTGCTAAACGGAAGCTCGCTATTGTTGGCAAAAGTTTGACTTTTGACTGTGGTGGCTTAAATCTGAAAGTTGGTGGTAGCGGCATTGAAACCATGAAAATGGATATGGGCGGTGGTGCCGCAACTCTCGGTGCAGCCAAGGCGATCGCGCAGCTCAAACCCGATGTGGAAGTTCATTTCATCTGTGCAGCGACCGAGAATATGATTAGTGGCAAGGCCATGCATCCTGGAGATATCCTCAAAGCCTCTAATGGCAAAACTATTGAAGTTAATAATACCGACGCCGAGGGCAGATTAACCCTAGCCGATGCCTTAGTTTATACTGAAACTCTAGAAGTTGATGCGATCGTTGATTTGGCAACTCTCACTGGGGCTTGCGTTGTCGCTTTGGGGAATGATATTTCTGGTTTATGGAGTACTGACGAGGCTCTGGCCGCAGAACTTAAAGCCGCAGCGGAAAATGCTGGGGAAAAATTCTGGCAAATGCCTTTAGAAGATAAATATTTTGAAGGTTTAAAATCGCAAATTGCCGATATGAAAAATACTGGCCCCCGTCCAGGAGGCTCAATTACCGCTGCTTTATTTTTAAAGCAATTTATCAAGGAAACTCCTTGGGCTCATTTGGACATTGCGGGTCCTGTTTGGTCTGATAAACCCAGTGGGATTAATAATTCAGGAGGTACTGGTTTTCCTGTTCGAACCTTGGTTAATTGGGTTTTCCAATAATGAACCAGCTCCGTTTTTTAGCGGAGCCAATTGTCATAGATTTTTTTCTATCTTATTTTTTGATCTTTTTAGATGAAGAATACCTAATTTATTAAGAAGATTGAGAGAAAATCTTGTCTAATTATGCTATGCAAAATGTCAGTAATCATCCAGAAGAAATCTCAAATTTTCAAGGTTTGGCCGAAGAGATTACCAATTACTGTTAAAATGGAAGATGTTAAGTAGCGATTGCTATTTTGTTTCGGTAGCTCTTCTGGGGTTGTTGTTCAGATCTTTTTGGAGAAAATTATTAGTATATGCATAGAAAAAGTGCTTTTGACTCTTCACAAATTATGTTTCGTGCTGACGAACTAATGAATGCTGCATCCAATCGTTATCGAATTACGGTTCAAGTAGCAAACAGGGCCAAACGTCGTCGTTATGAGGATACAGATGGTTTTGACGATCCAGTTATGAAGCCTCCCATTCGCGCCATTATTGAAATGTCCGACGAACTTACCCAATCCGATATTATTGGCGATTAGAAGATTTTTTGGGAGCTCCTTCAGCTTAAAAAATATTTTAATTCTCTAAATAGCGATCGCTTTTCCTGCAAAGGATTAAAGGTGGTCGCTTTAAAGTAATTAGTGTTAGTTTATGTTCAAAAAATTATAATTAAGACTAACTGAGAAAGTTAAATAATACTGTTTTCGGTTCCCAATTTTTTATATTTTGCGCCCCAAGAATAGAAACATCAAAGAAATCAACAAGCCAATTTATCACTAACGAGACGGTTTAAACTGATATTCTGTTCAGCTGATTTGATAGCCAACATACGGTGACGTTCTGGAGGAATTCGAACTTGAAATGTACCACTATACTTTTTCTCTGAGATAGGTACAGGTATTTTCTCCCCATTGGCTTCCATATCAGTAACAATATCTTTGACTAAATTGATAATACCTTCAAGTGTTTTTAAATGCGTATCATCTAAGTAAGAGAGGCTAGGAAATTCTGCGCATAGTCCGACAAACTCTTGATCCTCTTCTGACCAAATAACTCTGTAAGCATAGTGTTCGTAATTAACCATTTTTCTGCGCCTCCAGCTTCTCTATAGCAGCAATTACTTGTTTAACTTGATAGGTCTTAGCCTTACCTTTTTTTGTCTGAATATTAACTCTGGGATCTCCTTGCCATGGGGTTTGATAAACATGGTGGCTTGTCCCTTTCTGTCTAGCTTCGCCAAAGTAATGATCACAAACCTTTACTAAATCAACAAACCGCACATCTTGGGGGTTATTTTTGATTTGAGTAAGGAGTTTTTTAATTTGTGCCATATTACTTAGGTTTATACGATTATAGGTTTAATAATAATACTATGTCAATCAACTTTTACGAGTGCTTAACAAATTTATAGTTTGACAGTCACAATAGCGCTGACCCTACTAACTGCCGATTTGTACAATAATCATATATTGACTGTTGGCCCTTACTATGCAGCGAAGGGGGAGCAAAGAAGGTACCAATGGAGGTTAAAGTTAACTCACTAATCTGAATATGTCATTAGATCAAAACTTTGAGACTAATAAAAACCCGAAAAATATTCCTGTCGAACAAAATGAATGGCTCGAAGCCCAAATCGAAACTCTACGTAGGGGCTTAAGAAAAGGACAAGAAAGTTTGGCCGACTGGCAAGGTGGTCAAATAGCAGTTTCTGCGGTACCTGGGGCAGGAAAATCCCATAGTCTCTCCGTCGCCGCTGCGATCGCGATCGCCCGTAATCAGTTACACAGTCGCAAACAATTAGTCATTGTCACCTATACTCGCTCCGCAGCAGCTAATATCAAAAGCAAAATCCGCGATCGCCTGAAAGATTTGATGTTGCCTCCTGGGGGCTTTGTGGTTCAGACGCTTCATGGTTTAGCACTCCAAATTGCCAACTCTCATAAGGAGTTGTCTGGATTAAATCTTGACCAGATGACCATTGTTACTCCCACTCCCAGACATCGTGTGATCAGATCAGCGGTGGATAAATGGATTTCCCAAAATAGCGATCGCTACAATATCTTATTAGAAGGATTACAATTTGATGGCGAAGAAACGGAAAAATTGCGCCGTCAGTCGGTTTTAAGAACCGAAATCTTGCCTAGTTTAGCTCATATTGCGGTTAGAGAGGCCAAAAGTTCGGGTTTGCTTCCTGATGAATTACTTGAGTTGAGTCAGCAAGCTAGGGATCATTATCAGATTTTGGCGATCGCGGCGGGATTATATCAGCAGTATCAAGAGTTTATGCGATCGCGTGATTTTATCGACTATGACGATATGATTCTCGCGGCACTGCGGGTTTTAGCAAACAAATCAATGCGATCTCTCTGGCAAAATCAAGTCTTTGGTGTATTTGAAGATGAAGCCCAAGATTCTAGTCCTTTGCAAGAGAAATTAATTTCCATTCTCGCAGGAAATAGTCAAGATACCCATAATGAGCCTAATTTAGTGCGAGTAGGTGATCCCAACCAAGCAATCAACTCCACTTTTACTCCAGCCGATCCGATTTACTTCAACTGGTTTTGTGACGATTGTGAAGGCCAAGGCAATCTCACCACCATGAATCAGGCGGGGCGCAGCAGCAAAATCATTATCGATGCCGCAAATTTTGTCTTGGATTGGGTCAATTTAGTTAACAGTGATCAGTTATCAGTTAACAGTGAAAAGTCAAGAGTCAAAAGTCAAGAGTCAAAAGTAGGAAAATTTCTTGAAACGTCTGTAAAGGATTCAGAAGTAATTGAGCAACCTTTTAGGAAACAGGAAATTATTCTAGTAGATCCCAATGATCCCCAACCCGATGCCAATCCCCAACCGGAAGGGCAAGGTCTAGAAATATATATTCCCGATGATATTTATCACACCGTAGAACTGATCGGCAAAAGAGCGATCGCATTATTTAAAGCTAATCCCGAACATAATGCCGCGATTCTGGTGCGCGAACATCGTCAAGCAAAATTTGTCGCTGAACAACTCGCCCATTTACCCAAAGAGCATCAAATCAGACTATATGAAGTAGGAGAAAGCGATCGCAACTCCCAAATTCCCGAAGAAATCCTCAAATTATTACAATTTCTCGATCGCCCCCATTCCCCAGACAATCTCAAATCAGCTCTAGAAGTCTTGGAACGAAGAAGTCTCATCCCGGCCCAAGATCTCAATGCCCTAGCGACCTATCCCGAACAATTTCTCTATCCCACACCCCTCAACCCAGAACAAAAAGAACCTGTCATCGCAGCCCGCCGTTACTGTTGCAATCTGTTGCGCGCCCGCATAGAACTACCCCATTATCAATTGATTCCCTTTTTGGGTATGACTTTAAAATATACAGGGTCTGAACTAGCCACGGTGCAGAAATTATCGGATAAAGTGAATTTGCAAATCGTCCGCAATAGTTCGCTAAAAAGTGCCATTGAAGCTTTAGAAGAGATTACTAGTTCGGAGAACTTTGCAGGAGTGGAAGATGAGACAGGCGATCGTTACACCCGCCATGGTCAAATAACCATTATCACCATGCATAAGGCGAAAGGATTAGATTGGGATTATGTATTCCTGCCTTTTCTCCATGAGGATGTCTTGCCAGGTCAATTATGGACTCCTGTGGCGGCGAGATTTTTGGGTCATTTTACCCTGGCCGAAGTCGCTCGGGCGCAGATTAGAACTTTGGTGCATAGTGAAATCTTGGAAGATGGCAAAATTACTGAAATTCCTCTTCCTATTAAGGCTTGGGAAAAAGCAGAAAAGCTCAAAAAAGCTGAAGAATATCGTTTGTTATATGTTGCGATGACCAGGGCCAAACGGTTATTATGGATTGGGGCTGCAAATAATGGTCCATTTCGTTGGAGTGTGTTTCGCGGCGATAAACCCACAAAACTACAACAAAAGAAACCTTGTCCTGTTCTGCCTGCTTTGATCCGTAAGTTTCCGCAATCTCCAATAAGGATATAATCAACAATAATGTATAGCGTTTCTCATATTCATAAGATACAGTTTGCCGTTCCCGATTCCCGATTCCCGATTCCCGATTCCCTATTCCCTAAAGCATATCCTTATGTATCTCACTAATTCGAGAAGGGCTATAGTGAGATTTCAGGAAAATTAATGTGCCACGTCAGTTCGACGAATTTTTTTTTGATTAAATTTCCCAAGTTAAACAAGGAAGTAATAGGCTTTTTCCCAAATCCCCAAATCCCTAAACCCCTATTCAGAACTAGTAAATTTTGTTTATTTTTTCCACTTTTCTACTAAATCTTCTATATTTTTCCAGTTTTTATTGCCACTGTTTTGATCTACTTCTTGGATAAATGTTTCTAATTTAGTGATCTGGCTGATTGCTGGGCTCTTAAAATAATCTTCAATCATTTTTCTATCGGCAATATTATTTTTGTAGCTAAGTGCCATGATTTCCAGAAAATTTAGAGTGCTTAATATATTGCTTTCTGTCTTGATGACATCTATTTCAGGAGGACAAGAATCATTGATCACATCTTGAGATATTGGATTAGATTGTTGTCCAATAAATTTTAAGCATGAGTTATTATCATCATTTTTTTCTTCATCAAAAGAAATTATTTGACTAATGCTATTGTTTTTCTCTTGAGTAAAAACTTCACTATATTCCGAAATTAAGTTTAGGGCATTTTTTTCTCTATTAAGTGTATTCCGCTCTAGAATAGCAAACGCCTGAATTATCAAAGAACCTGCTATCAAAAAAATTGTTAATAAACCAATTGCCTGTAATTTAACGCTGTGATGTTGTAATGAAAGCTTTTCGATCTCTAACTCTGTTTCTTCTTGCTCTAAGTCAAAGATCTTCTGCTCTATCTTTTCTTTAATTTCTGGCATAATTTATAACAGTCGATACTACTTTTTCCTCATTTGGAACCTATAATAAGTAATATTTACTAGCTAAATCAACCAAAATATGTAATCTTTGTCTAATCTTTTTTTATATATCTTCTGTTTATCTTCAAAACATTTGGTGATATGAATTAAATTCTTTGGAAAAAGAAAAATAATTTTCGCGATCGCCACTAGCCACTACAATGAAGCGATCGGGATTTGAAGAATCTTAGTTCGCGATTCCGAAGAGATCTACTTCGCGGGGTACATTCTCTCAATATCCTCTGAATTTCCCTCCGTTAGATCTCCTGAAAAGCTTTTAATAACATAACTTAGAATTCATGCTCTCTAACAATGAATGCCGAAGACTTCGAATGATCGATAAAATTCGCTTCGTCCTCCAGTAGTGCAGCGCTTAGTTTTTGACCGTCTGGCGAACTCATTGCTTCTATGAGATCTTCTTCTGACTCAAACCAGACTTCTGCCACGCCATCATATTCGCTGAGCATACCCCGCGAAGTTCTCATGCCTTCATTTAAAGGAGTATCTACAGTATGAGATTGGACATACTTCTTGGCTCTCATGGCTCCTGCATTCTTCATGAAAAAAGGTCCATGTTGATTCATCCAATAGTCTTGGAACTGCTCACGAGTCATATTAGGATGACGACATAAACACATAATTAGTTTTATCATCTTGATATACTCCTTGTGGGATGCGATTTTATTGAAATATTTTAAGCTTGTCTGACGAAGGGAAGCAAATGCAACATGTAATCTTTTTTTCCTATGGGAACACCAGCCATACGCAGAATATCGTAAGTTGTAACTAGATGAAAGTAAAAGTTGGGAATTAGAAAATCATTCAGATAAGCACTTCCAGATAGCTCGATATACTGACCCTGACCTAATTCAATATGTATAGACCTATCTAGCTTTTCGTTTTTAATGTTTATGTTCGCCAGAAGCTCTGTCGTGTTTGAGATATGTTCATATGCTTGTTCGAGAGATGAAACCTTTTGATCGAGATTATCCGCAGGTTTGCTATCACACCATAGAGCAAAGTTGCGTGGTTGGTTGCAGGTGAAAGCAATCTGTGTCCCTAAGGGGAGCATATCCGCAATAATCCTCTTCTCAAGGAAAGAGTCATTATCAAAATGATTCTGAGCCAAATTTAGGATATGTTTAAGAGTTGCTAAGCGGCTTTGGAAGAGGTTTTGGATGAAATTAATGTTCTGGCTTTGCATGTTCGTGGTCGTTCTTACTTTTGGGCACTGAGGAGTAGCGAGCCTGCTTCACAGTAGGCTCTATAAATATCGTAGTTGGGAAAGTATGGAGATGGGGTGAATTCGCTAGGAGAAGTCTGGACAGGAAGGGGAACACGGCGATCAACTACATTTGTCCAACCCGCTGAAGACAGTAGAGTATGCCATTCAGTTACGGATAGGTTATGTACCGTTATCGGTAACGCTTCGATCCAATGTTTCGAAGCTGGATTATCTTGGTAGAGATCAATCACAAGACCTAGTCTGCCTCCAGGAAGAGATATGCGACACCAATCCTTGAGTGCTTGGAGTGGTTGGGGAGTGTAGTACAGCGCTTCGACGGAGACAATATGAGAGAATTGGTTGCTCTCGAAGGTTGTGTTCGATATGTCAGCTTTTAAGAACTCCAAGTGGGGCCGAGTAGATCGCGAAGATGCGATCGCAATCATTTCGGCTGATAAATCTATGCCAATTCCACGGGCGATCTGTGAGCCAATAAGCTCATTGAAAATCCATCCGATGCCACAGCCTGCGTCAAGGACAACTGATTGAGCCGAGATTTCTAAATCATTTAGTAATTTTTGGGTTGCATAGCGATGACTGACGGACATTTTTTCCCCTCTTCCCGCCTTAGCCCACTGATCGAATTCGGTGGCAACTTCGCGGCTACTGGAGAATGGATTCTGCTTCGATATCATAATTTCTGGTTCTATAAATCTTTTTCTGTTAATTCTGCAATTTTCATTAAAGCTTTCAACGTTCCGATCTTTAAATCTGTAGTCTCACTGGAAAATTGCACTGCCCGACAACACAAATTTATCTCATTTGAATTACCCAATTACAAATTTGTGTTGCTATAATCACGGTCGTGAAATCACAGGCGTTAAGTTACGGATATCAAATTAAGAGCATCGCACTATTTTACGTTGATTAGTTAGGGATTTGAATATGTAGTTTTTCATTGGACACAATAAATATTTTTATTAAATATAATACTTACAAAAGTTGGTGATTTCATGAATTCTCCAGAAGATTTACTGCTTCAGAAGCTTAAAGCTGAACTAGAGTCAAAAAGAAGTGATTGGAGAGGTGGTAAGAAACCACGGCAATTACAATTAAACTCAGAAGACAAACAGCTCTTAATAAACAGCCAGGATTCAGCTAAAGAACAGCAACAAATGGAGAAGGAACCAGGGCGTGATTTCACCGATTTTTTGTCTGCGCAATTATTATCAACCAAAAAAGCCCCCAGTCTAAAATATTCAGTATCCCAAGAATATGCTTCTTTTGCCGATGACATAGGCAATGCTCTATTTCCGCCGAAGAAACTTAATATTTGTATTATTGCCCAAGATATTTTTGGCCCGGTCCGCAATGGGGGCATTGGTACGGCTTTTTATTATGCCGCCAATTTTTTGCGAGATTGTGGTCATCAGGTGAGTATTCTTTATAGTTTGGGAAACTATTGCGAAACAGGAGAAATCCAAGATTGGGTAGACTATTATGCTCAGCGCAATATTAATTTCATTCTAGTTCCTGAGCCAAAAATTCCTTCGGCTCCTGGTGCTCTATGTGGTTCGATGTTAGTTGCTCGCAAAGTTTATGAATATTTGAGAACTCAGTCATTTGATCTGATTCATGTGTCTGAATGGCGAGGGAATGCTTTTTATTGTCTATTGGCTAAGAAATTGGGATTAGCTTTTGCTAATACGACTTTTTGTGTTAAAACTTCCTCTCCGAGTCTTTGGTCGGCTATGGGAAATAATCATTTGGTCGATACGCCTCATAGTTTACTTAGAAGCTATATTGAACGCAAGTCTGTAGAATGGGCAGATCTTGTAATTAGTCCCTCCCAACATATGTTGCAATGGATGGCAAGTAAGGGTTATGAACTGCCGCAGGAGAGATGTTATGTGCAACCGAATATTATGCCTTTATCTGAGGATGTCTTAAAGCAGAATTTTCAGCTGCAAGGTCGTCTGAATCAGGTTCAGGAATTAGTTTTTTTTGGTAGATTGGTGCCTCGCAAGGGTATTAAAATTTTCTGCCAAGCTTTGACTCAGTTATCACAGGCAGGCGAAGTTAACTGTAAAGTTGTCTTTATGGGCAAATTAAGTGCTGGCAAGTTTGATGCAGGTGCTTATATTAGAGAGCAAGCGAAGAATTGGTCTTTTGAATGGACGATGATTAATGACTATGATGCGTTGCAGGCTTTGGATTATCTGAAGAGTAATAATCGTCTGGCAATTGTACCTTCGTTGTTGGATAATTCTCCTTTTACGCTCTATGAATGTCTATCGGAGCGAATTCCTTTTATCTGCAGCGATCGCGGAGGCACTCCTGAGCTTGTTCACCCCGAAGATCGAGGCGAAGTTGTGTTTCCCATCCATCCTCGAAAATTGGCGCATAAATTAAGCAAAATTTTGCAGGAAGGAGTCATTATTGCCCGACCTTCTTTTGACTTCAAGCAAAACTTGGAACTTTGGGAGAGATGGCATTTGGCGATCGCAGAAAATCCTCAGCTGCGATTAGAAAAAGCTGGCCTGCTCGATCAAGTCCCAACTAATCAGAAATTAGCGATCGCAGAACGGCGGCCTTTAGTCTCAGTGTGTCTAGCTCATTTCAATCGACCACAAAAACTCAGTCAGGCGATCGCGTCCATTAAGAACCAGACCTATGATAATTATGAAGTTATTTTGGTCGATGATGAAAGTGATCAACCAGAAGCAATTGCCTATCTTGATTCTCTAGAGTCGGAATTTTCCGACTTAGGTTGGCAAATAATTCGGCAAGAAAACCTTTATTTAGGAGCAGTGCGTAATACCTCAGTTCGTCATGCTAAGGGTGAATATATTTTATTTATGGATGACGATAATTGCGCCAAACCCCATGAAATTGAGACTTTTGTTAGGGCAGCGCTCTATAGTGATGCCGATATTCTGACCTGCTTTGCTGATCGCTTTGAAGGAGATGAGCCGCCTCAGCCGAAGAACATTACAGGACGCGTAACTCCTGTTGGTGATTGCGTAGGTTATGGATTAGTGGAAAATTGTTATGGGGATTCTAATTCTTTAGTCAAACGTAGCTTCCTCGATAAAATAGGCGGATTCAGTGAGGATTATGGCGTAGGCAAAGATGATCTGGAATTCTTTTCCCGAGCAATTCTTCAGGGAGGAAAACTTCTCGTAGTTCCCGAAGCTTTATATTGGTACCGTATGTCAAAAAATCGCTTAAGAGACTTACATTTTGACACCAAAGAAGGTTATTGGCGGGCATTGAGGCCCTATCTGGAAAACTTACCCTATGCCAGTCACGACATCGTACGCTTACTCGTGGGCTTATGCGATAAGGATCGCCACAATAATGAAGTTATCATTTCCTTGAAAGATCGATTACGAATGTTAGAACATGATTTCAACACGATGGAAAAATTGTTAAGCAAACAAAAAGACTTAAAATAACGTGAGTTCGGTGAGTACAAAATTTACTAGTTCTGAATAAGGATTTGGGGATTTGGGGATTTGGGGATCTGGGAAAAAGCCTATTACTTCCTTGTTCAACTTGGGAAATTTAATCGAAAAAAAAATCGTCGAACTGCCGTTAAAATAATAGCTAATCTTCCCTAATTCCCTACATCCCTAATTCCCTACATCCCCAATTCCCTACATCCCCAATTCCCTACATCCCTAATTCCCTACATCCCTAATTCCCTACATCCCTAATTCCCTACATCCCTAATTCCCCCAAGCGAGAAGTATTGGTGCGATCGCTTTTTGCCAGTGAAATCGTGATGGATTTTATTATCTGTACGGGTTTTACTACTCAGGTTTCTTTGTAAAGTACTGTTAATCTTTCTTAAGATAAATTATCATATCTTATAGATTGTTAAACATTTTCTTATACAACCAACTGAGAAATAGCGATGAATTATTCTGAAAGATTATCCCTAGAACAAGAATTCAGCTTAAGAAGATTTGCGGATCAGGTCCGAACTCTCTCTCTAGAGCAGGTACAGGATTTGTCCTTAGAGTTATATCGGCAAATGATGCTCAAAGATAACCTTTACGAAGACTTATTACAAGAAGAGCTGGGGATGAGCTCAATATCATTATCCGCTTAAAATTTTAGTTATTTCCATCAAAGATCATGATTAGTCTAATTTCTTTTCTAATGTATTTATGGGCTTTGGTCGCTGTTCTTGATCGGCTTAGTAGCCAAAATCCTTTCAATTAAAAACTTGACTCAGGAATTTTCACTTCCCTTGTCGCAAATAATTCAGTAAATCGATTTAAATCGCCTAAATTTCTAGATATTTTTATGGAACTACATCAAATTGAAACCTACCTTGATAGCTCGAATCCTCAAGATCGGATGAAGGCAATCACTGAACTCAGAAATTATGAGCCTCCTTTGGTTGTTCCGCTCCTAAAACGCAGAATGCATGACCAAGAATTTATGATTCGCTCCTTTGTCGCAATGGGTTTAGGCTTTAAGCAAACTGATGAAGGTTTTGAGCTACTAGTAAACATCATCGAAAATGACAAAGACTATAACGTCAGGGCTGAAGCTGCTAATTCTCTGGCAAAGTACGGAGAACAGTCAATTTCCCACCTCGTGAGACTATTTCAAAAAGATTCCCATTGGTTAGTTCGGCAAAGTATTTTTGCCGCTATTGAGTTAGCAAACTACCCTGAAATTCTTTTGGATTTATCTATTTTAGGGATGCGAGGGGATGATCTAGTCGTCAAACTAACTGCGATCGCCAATTTAGCTGAGCTAGCCAAGACAGCTTATGCCGCTTTCGCCCTAGAAATACTCTTAGAAGCTGCTGATTCCAAGGGAGCAGAAGTTCGTGCCCAGGTAGCAAGGATTCTAAAACATTTTGCAGATCCCAGGGTAGAAGAGGCTCTCAATAAACTGCGACAAGATGGTGATCATCGGGTTGTCGGTGCGACCTTAGAATCTTTGGTCTGATGGGCAATGGGTAATAGTTGTTTTAACCCAAAACCTAAAACCCAAAACCTAACACCTACTAAATAATCAAAGCATCTTAAACTACTTCATAGGGACTAGTAAGTCGCTCTAACTGCTTGACTAGCAGACTGAGAAACAGACCAACATCGGTTACTACTCCCACAGATTCCACAGAACCGCGATCGCTGAGCTTGGTCACCACAGCAGGATTGATATCTACACAAACCATTTTCACTCCTGCAGGGGTCATATTCCCCACGCCAATGGAATGCAACATGGTGGAGAGCATCAAAATCATATCTGTTCCAGCAATTAATTCTGCATATTCTTCCTGAGCCCTAATCAGATCCATCTGAGTATCAGGCAATGGCCCATCATCACGAATTGAACCTGCCAAGACAAAGGGAACATCATTATGCACACATTCATACATAATTCCTTGGGGAATAATGCCTGCTGCTACGGCTTCGGATATACTGCCGTGGCGACGCACTGTGTTGATCACCTTGAGATGATGGCGATGCCCACCGCGAACCGGAATCCCTTTTTGCATATCTACTCCTAAAGAAGTCCCCATCAACGCCTGTTCAATATCATGAACAGCGATCGCATTACCGCCAAGTAAACCCTGGATATAACCGTCACGAATCAAACGAGATAGATGTTGGCCTCCTCCTGTATGGATCACAACAGGCCCTGCGGTGACCACGACTTTGCCGCCGCGATCGCGGATTTGTCGCAATTCCCAGGCAATTTGCTCAACCACCAATTCAACCCGCCGCTCACTAGAGACTCCTGCCCCCATAAAACTAAACTCATCACTACCGCGTTTATCTCGGGATTCCGATTTTCTGACAATGCGAATTCCCTCGACTCCGACAACAACGCGATCGCCATCTGCGAGATCCCGTAATAGCTTACATTCTGCAACTATTCCAGCTTTGGTCTGGCTAACTACGATCGCACCATCCATGCGTTGCTTATTGACCAGGAACCATTGCCCGTTAACCCGAATTTCGGTGGGATAAATAGTTGTAACATAAAAATCATCTGGGGCCACTCCCGCCAAATCACAAGCTTCGGTCTTGACATCACAAACTGCTTCATCTGATGCTACAGCCCCTAGGTCAATCAACTGACCCATAATCTCATCCATCAGTTCCGAAGAAGGAGCCGAAACCCTCACATCTGCGGCGGAAACACTTTTTCTTTCGGTACCCAGATGAAAATTTAGAACCTTGAAACTACCACCATTATCCACTACCAGATCCAGAGCATGGTTCATCGTCCCTGCATCCAATAAATGTCCTTCGAGATGAATGATTCTACTTTCTAATGGTGTATTGGCATGAACATCTTCTAAAACAGGTTCATTAATTCTGAGGGTCAAACATTTGGCGGCCCCTCCTGCTTTGAGGAATTCGGTGAGGGGAGTTTCTTTAACCGAAAACCCCTTATCTCGAAGCTGAAGTTTGAGGCTATCACTAGCCTTGTTCATGACAACTGTTTGCCCGACATTGACTGAGTTGCAGGCAAAATTAACCGCATCAGCCTCTGCGATCGCAATTCTCTTCTCTGCCGGTACCCGCTTTTCGATGATGTGATTGGAATAGGAATCAAAGGCCCCAGGATAATAAAGTAGATAGCCTCCGCTCAAAGGACAAAAACAAGTATCCAAGTGATAAAAGCGATCATCAATTAAGCGTAAAGATAAAACTTCAATATCTAGCCATTGCGCCAAATAAGGATGGGAATCTAGTTCCGAGCGAAAACCATAGCCGGCCCATAACCAACGTCCTTCGCGATCTAAGAGAGCATCTCCCGCACCTTCAAATGGTAGATCTTCAGGCAATTCATGGACAGTAAAACCATTTTGCTCAAACCATTTTTTGAAATGAGGTTCTTCTCCTTGACGTTCGGGATGGTAGAAACGAGATAGCACTGCTTGATCTCCTAGTATGAGACCTGCATTAGCAGTAAATACCATATCTGGCCAACCTTTTTGCGGTTCTACTAACTCAACAACGGCCAGGTCTTTAAGTACCTGATATAGTTTTGTCCACTGTTCCACAGCGCGATCGCGCGAAGATTTATGGACATTCCCCTCCATCCAAGGATTAATCACATAATCCACATCGTAGTGATCGGGGGCACACATTAAAATACGAATCGAGTCAGTCATAACTAAGCCTTAAGGTTAATGGTTGATTTTAATCTACCAAGTTGTGAGTAAAGAGAAATTCCTATTTATGTTGTAATGATTGGGAAATAATTACAAGGGATGATTATCACTCAATCCTGACAATAATAATAATTGTTGATTTTAGCTAAATATTTATGAAGGAAAAATATCCCATTTCCCCTAATCTTGATCAATAGCAGGCTAAAAAGTGGAACAGTATCCTAAAAATTTGCCTTTGTCCTTTCTTAATCATATACAATCCCCTCAGTATCTCCTTTGAATAGCTGCCACCCTTTGGCTTATATTGAGATTATCTTTTTATGGCACAGTCTCATTTATCATCGATATTTTATGCCTTATGTCTATTACTCATCGCCGAGCCGCTTCTAGCGCAAAATATTCCTCAACCAGTGCGCCCTCCCCTAGAGCCCTTGCCAGAACCAGAAACTTTGCCTCCTGTAGAAGAATTATTGCCATCATTAGAAGTCCCGAATAATTTACCACCAAACCCAGAGTTGGAGATTCCGGGAACAATTGAGGTGCGCCAGTTTCAAGTTATTGGTAGTACTGTTTTTAGTGAATCGGAATTGACAGCATTACTAGAGCCTTATGCTAATCGTCCTATCTCTTTTGCTGAGTTGATACAAGCCCAAGAAAGCATCAATCAACTATATTTTTCTCAAGGGTATCTGACGACCGGCAGTTTCATTCCTCCCCAAACCCTCAAAAATGGCATCGTAACAATTGAGGTAATTGAAGGCTCGGTTGAGCAAATTGAGGTTACTGGGCTAAAACGATTACAAACAAGTTATATTACTAGCCGATTGGCGAAGGCGACTCAAGCCCCTCTCAATCAAAAAAAGCTACTTCAGGCTTTACAGTTATTGCAGCTCAACCCTTTAATTGACAGTTTGTCTGCGGAACTGAGCCTGGGAACCAGTCCAGGAATGACGATTTTAACAGTAGATATTGAGCAAGCTTCTGCTTTTAGTGCTAGTTTAAGACTTGACAATCAAAGAGTTCCCACCGTTGGTAGCGATCGCCGTATTATTGAATTAGCCCATGGTAATCTTTTGGGTTTTGGCGATCGCTTTAACGTAAGATACTACAACACCGACGGCTCCAACGCTCTGGACAATCTGAGTTATACAATTCCCGTCAATGCTGCCAATGGGTCTGTCGGGTTCACAACTCGTTTAATTGGCAGTGAAACCATCGAAGAACCTTTTGATATTCTCGATTTAGAATCAGATTTTCGACAATATCTACTAACCTATCGTCAGCCAATTGTGCAAACTCCCAATCAGGAATTGGCTTTAGGTTTAACCTTAGATCGACAAGAATCAGATGTTAACTTACTGGATGATACCTTAGAAGGAGAAACCCGAATCTTTGCTCTGCGTTTTTTCCAGGAATATACTCAACGGACTAATCAAGATGTTATCGCCTTGCGATCTCAATTTAGTTTGGGACTAGAAGGTTCCCAAGTTACCCTCAATGAGGAAGAAACTAATGAAGAATTTTATGCCTGGCGTGGTCAAGGGCAATATGTGCGATTATTAGACCAAGATACTAGTTTATTCTTGCGCTCAGATTTGCAATTTGCAGATCGACCCTTAATTCCTATCGAGCAGTTCAGCCTCGGGGGAGCATTAACCGTTCGAGGTTATCGTCAAGATCTTTTGCTATCAGATAATGGTTTCTTAGCCTCAGCTGAATTACGAACTGCGATCGCCCGCATTTCTCAATGGCAGACGACTTTGCAGTTGACTCCTTTTTTCGACTTTGGTACTGCTTGGAATCGGAATGATGAATCAGTAATACCTCGCCAAAGTCTTTATTCTGTCGGTATTGGCTTGCGCTTACAGGTGGGGGATAAATTCAATGCCCGAGTAGATTATGGTATCCCCTTAGCAGAGTTAGATGTTGACAAAGACACCTTACAGGAAAATGGAATTCATTTTGCCCTTGAGTATAGAACTCATTTTGGATCTAATTAAGTGCTAATCTTTTGAGCATAAGTCACAGAAAACAAAGATTGATCTTTGATATTCAGAACTAATAAATTTTGTACTCATCGAACTCCTAGGAAACAAATTCAACTTTTGAAGATTGAGGAACAAGATTAAAACCAAGATCTTCAGCCTTTTTCCGTAGATTTTTAAGTATTCGTTTTTGATACTGTTGTTCGTAAAAATCAACTCCAGGATCATGATATTCACCACCCTTAGTCCAGAGACAATAGAAAATGCGAGCTAACTTATGAGCAGTAGCAGTAACTGCCTTAGGGGCACCTAAACGAGCACGAAGACGACGAAAGAAAGCACCCAAGGCAGTTTGACTTCTTCGTAAAGCATGGGCTGCTAGACGAAAAGCATTCGCTGCGCGATTAATCACTGAGCGGGTTCGAGAACTCTTGACTTTGCCACCACTGACTCGGCTACCAGGACACAAACCTAACCAGGAGGTGAAATGTTTGACTGTGGGGAAACGACTCGGATCTAAGCCAACTTCCGAGAGAATATTTTGAACAGTTAACACTCCTAATCCATCGACACGGGTAAAATCAACGCCGCTAATTCGATAAAGATGACTACCCAAATCAAAAGTTGGAGCATTACTGGAATAATTCCTAGTTGGCGGTTGCTTTGTGACTTCTTCAATTTCTTCTGGTTCAATTTGAGAATCTAGACTAGTCAGATATTCCTCAATTTGTCGGTCACATTGCGATATTTGCTGTTGATAAAATTCATATAGCTGTAATTCTTGTTGCCGCACAAAAAGATGTTCCTTTCGATAATCTCCTGTCATCGCCGCAGCAATCTCTTCTTCGGTTCGGCGAATCCGACCATCTCTCAGAGCAGCTAATGTTTGAGGATTATGTTCTCCTGCTATCATAGCTCTGATGATCTTCAGTCCCGTTTTCCCTGTAACGTCACTAATAACTCGATGTAGTTGAAGATTCATTTGAGTCAAAGCTTTTTGCATTCTTTGAACATGAGTCCCCGCAGTGCGAATCAGATTATCTCGATGGTGAATGTAGCTTCGCAGTACACAAATCTCGTCTTGAGGCCGAAATGAGCCTGCCAGTAGTCCGTAACTATGTAGTTGTTGTAACCACTGACAATCAAGAACATCGCTTTTGCGTCCTGGTACAGTTTTGACATGATGACTGTTGACTAGTAAGACTTCATATCCTCTGGTTTCTAGTATTTGGAATACTGGTATCCAATATACTCCTGTTGATTCCATCACTACTGTTGTCACTTTACATTGCTCTAACCAATCTGCTAGGGCATATAAGTCTGGGGTATAGCAACTAAATTCTCTAACATTTTGCTCTTCTCGATCTGCTGGCACACTCACCCAATGACTGTCGGCTCCAATATCAATCCCCGCAGCATTTGGGTTGATTGGGGTTAATGATTTGAGGGTTTTCTGTTTTCTGACTTTGGAGTTAGATTTAGCTTTTGATTTCACCATTCATTTCTCCTCCTGACTCACTGTAATACAGGAAAAATGCCCTAACCTGGGTTCAGTTTTTTACTTTTAATTCTCCTAGACGGGATAGAAGTCTAAACTTCTTCACCAATGACATAAACTTCTCCCCAGAACCATGCTCACGTACGGGTCTAACAACACACACAAATTTTTAATTGGATAATTCAAATGAGGTAAATTTGTGTTGTCAGGAAGTGTATGTAGTCTTCCAGCGAGACTACAGGTTTATAGTTAATTTTAATTAAGATGTTCTGTAATGCCCTCTAGTGTCTAAGTGAATTTACGTAAATAAAAACATGGCTTAAGTCACTAAGCACAGAAAGACATTTTATTCTTCTTAAGAAAAAATACTGAATTACTTAGCTTTCATTATTTGTCAATATTCCGAAATATAAAAAAAAAGTTAGAAGATCAAAAAAATATTCAGACAATTACTTACACTTGGGTTCAAGTAATAATGTGCAGGGATTACTTATTGATTAATTACCTAAAGGTATTGAAAGTATTTAGATTATGCCTGAGCTCTTCAAGAATACCGATCTGGAGGGGTCTATCTGGTCGTGAATTTTTATTGAGAGACGTAACTCCAAAAAATGACTCAAATCACTACACAAAAAACTACAGAAGAATTTATTCAAGAATGTGAATACTTGAAGGAAAAAGGTCTAATAGATGAGGCAGAAGCAGTATCTTTTTATAAGAGAGCTATTAAGGTTCACAAAAATTCTTGTAAGTTGCACCACTTTTTGGGAGAAGCTTTAGCCGCCAACAATCGACTAGATGAAGCTATTGATGCCTATAAAAAAGCTATTGAAATTAACCCCAATTTTCACTGGTCACATCATTGTTTATCTTTAGTTTATTTATGGCAAAAGCAATATGATCAAGCAATTAAATCTTGCCAAAATTCAATTCAAACAAATTCTAAAATAGCACCTTTCTATGATCAAATGGGTCGAATATTAAGTCATAAAGGAGAAATTGAAAAAGCTAATATTTTTTATCAAAGAGCTTTAGATATTGAATCAAATACTCCTGATCTAGAAGAGATAGAGTTAGAGAATCTTTTAGAGGATATTTGTCAATCTGAAGAAAGTCCTAAGCAGAATTTAATGACTAAAAAACAGCTAAAAAGTGACAAAAAAACTGAATATTGCTCTGTTTTTGGCTCTTTAGAAGAGATTGATGGCTGTATTCTTAAGGGATGGGCATGGGACTACTTAAATCCAGATAAAAGTTTGACCTTGGTTGTTTATAAAAATGATGAAGAAATTTTTAGATTCCAAGCAAATTGTTTTCGTGAGGATTTACAAAAATTAGGGATAGGCACTGGTAATTATGGGTTTGCTATTTGTTTGCCTTTAGAAATTTGTCAGCAATCACCTTTTAACTTAAAAATTACGCCGGAAGATTTTGATTCTCCTCTTAATAATAGTGAGAAAATATTTAAGTATATATCTGACTATAAGGAAAGTTTTCAAGGAAATTGTGAGCCGATTAGAGATGGAAAAATAAAAGGCTGGGTCTTAGACAATGGCAATTTAGATAGTAAACTAGATATATGTATATATGAAGATCATAAGTTTATGATAAGGAAGACTGCTAACTTATATCGTCAAGATATACATAAATGGAAAAAAGGACATGGTTGTTATGGTTTTATGATTGATATTCCTCCGATTTTTTTGGACAATCAAAAGTATAGTTTCAGTATCTGTTTTGAGAATTCTGCGGTAGAACTTGATAACTCACCAATAGTTATTAATGAGGGTCAGGCATCATCAATCCTATTCAAGACTATGGAAAAAAATGTTAGGGATTTTGTCAGGTTAGCTCAAAAACTTCCATGATTTATACAATAGAAATCACTTTTATTCATTAACATTTCTAATTAAGGGGAATACGATACATGTCCACTGAGCAAATATGGGAAGATTTTATATCTTTAAATTCTTTTTCAGATTTTTCTTTTGAGGTTCTTGAACCAGCAATTGCTTATTCAAAACAAGATCCAGAAATTCATCTTAGCAACTATACTTCCGAAGAATCCTTGTCGGATTTTATCGCTAAAGATCATTACCCTTTGCCGTCTACAAAAGATCGCGAAGGTTACTTCGGCAACTCTCATTATAGCTATTGGCTAAGTGGGCTAAGAGACTATTTAATATTAAAATCTATATTAAAAGACAATGACGTTCCCCTAAGCTCCTGTTTAGACTTAGGATGCGCCAGCGGTCGAGTAATTCGTCATTTCGGAGTACAAGATACTGATATTGACGTTTGGGGTTCAGATATTAACTATAAGCATATATGTTGGGTGCAAAAATACTTACCTTCTCACATAAAAATTTTTCAAAATTCTTCTATTCCTTATATTCCCTTACCAGACAATTCATTGGATCTTGTAACGGCCTACTCTATTTTTACACATGTAGAAAGTTTTGATTTGGCATGGATGGCTGAGATCAGAAGAATATTACGCCCAGGAGGTATTGCATATATTACAGCTCTAACTGATTTTTCACTCAGAAACTTAAATAACAAAATTCCAGTTTATAAGTCACTCAAAAATCATAAAGATTTCTCTGAAGATCTAATAGAGAAACCAATGAACAAGGACAAATATATATTTCGCTATCGTAACTTTGGATCTTATTCTTCTGTTGTGTTTTTGAACACAGAATACATATCCAACGCCTGGAGTAGAATGTTTAAAATTATTGATATTAAGCGACAATTTCCAGGATTTCAAGATGCAGTAATTATGCAGAAAATATAATTATGCTATGCCATGCTATGTTAACTATACTTGACTAGCTTAGTCAATCATTTAATACAATTCATTCAATTTTTACCCCCTTTTATCTACATAAATCATTGAGCTACTGTGAATTATGCTCACTCAATTCCTTTCTTCAAATACCTGAATGAGTTCTGAAGTTAGTTTTTCTCATATCAATTAAACATAAAAATAAAACCGCTCATTTTTGGAACTTTCATTATGTCAACAACTTATTATAAACCCGTAAGAAGCTTTAATCCAGGCATTTATAAAATACTCAACAATATCAGGAAGGATATTAGAAATATTCTCTACTGTTTATATCTAGAGTTAGTATGGAAAGATACTTCTTTAAAAAGAGAACATTATTATTTGAAATCATTAATTGATAATAATGTTGAAGCAAAAAATATATGCGGTCAAATTGTTTTAGATATTTGTCAGAGGTTTATTGCAGAAAATAGGACAATGCCTAAAGTCCTTGACGTAGGCTGTGGACCTATATCTTCTCTTGCTTATTTAACACACAACAATTTTGCTGATGTAATTGGAATCGACCCAATTGCAGAAGAATATAGAATTCTTTTAGAACAACATAATATTACTTCACCTGTGACTCAATATTATGCAATTGGAGAAGATCTCAGTAGTAATTTCTCTGAAGAAAGTTTTGACATAGTTCATATTCGCAATGCGTTAGATCATACCCAATGTCCACCATTAGTATGGTTAAATATTTTCAAATTAGTAAAAAAGGGAGGTCTATTAGTACATAGTCATTCTGTAAGAGAGGCAACAAAGGAAGGTTTTAAACAACTTCATCAATATGATCTTTTTCCAGATGCAGAACATCTGTGTTTAGAAGATAAATTTGGGAATATTTTCAATCTCACGAATGATTTACCTGTTGAAGTTGATTATCATACCCAAAATATTAATGAAGATAACACTGGCTGGTTTACCACAGCTTATCGAAAAGTCGATACCAAAGTAGAATCAGTTGATTATCTCAATTCAGTTTTAAAGGCACTCACCAATTCTTTTAAAAGTCGTAGTGAATGGACATTTTACTTAGAGCATACTATGTTCAAAATGATTGAGTCTTTAGAACCAACTTTGGTTCCTTTAAAAATTGATATTAACCCCAATCGCTTTTAAAAGTGAGAAAGTCAAATTAGACTTATAGATAATAATTCTCATAATTATTATTTCTGTTTTGCGTATTTAAAAATCCTTAAAGTCCAATTATTTACTTGGCTGATTAAAAACTTTCATAATTTTTAATCCCCTTTTTTACTCTCAGAAAAATCTCTCGATTAAGTTATGAGTCAAGCAATCGATAAGTTTGTCATATTAAGCAAACCTAGTACTGGTTCAACTTTGCTAACAACTACACTAAATAATTATCCAGAAATCAGGTGTCATGGAGAAATATTTCGTACCAAAATAACTCGGATTCAAGGGCCTGTAGCCATTTTAAATCAAGTCGATACCAAATTCCAAGATGATGAATACAAACTCGCTTATCCTTTTGAACTTATAGAAGAGGTGATTAATTGTGATGAAGGTTATAAGTGTATTGGATTTAAACTGATGTTAGAACAACATCCAAGTTTCATGGCTCAGTTAATTCAACAGAATACCGATTATAAACTTATTTTATTAAAAAGACATAACGCGCTTAGTGTTTATTCCTCTAGAGAAATTTCCAAAGCAACAGGACAAACTATTGTCGGTTTAAATGGAGTTGTTAAAAAAGCAAAGGTTGAATTCAATAACACTCAATTTGAAACTTTTTTATCTATTTACGAAGAACAATACAAGCAGGTGAAGCAATTACTTGCAAATTCAAATCGAAAATTTCTTGAAATTGAGTATAAAGATCTTTGTAGTGGCAAAGGATTTAAACAAGTTTTAAACTTCTTAGGTTGTTCGTCAAAAGATAACCCTAAAATCCTAACAAAGAAACGAAATAGCAACAAAATTATCGAGAGGTTTACAAATCCTGAAGTTGTAAGTGCTTATCTCGAAAGAAAGAATCTACAAAAATGGGCAATTGAGGAATAGTATTAATAATAGGCTAGTTCTCTTGCTTCTCAAATGACAAGTGATCAATTATTCGCATTTGAGCATAATGAATCACAACCTTAGTATTACACGTCTAACATGATTAGTCTTAAATTAACTAGATTTAGATTTTCGATCATATGTATCTGTTGTATTCTTTTTTGCTACATGCTTCAGATACTTCCACAAATAAAGCATTGAAGTATAAACATATATTTGCTGCTGAATTCGGGAAAACGCAATTTATTTACTATGTATATTTTTTAGAAGAGTAAAATCTTCCTCCATTTTGCTGCTAAGTTTTTTTAGAGTATTGATTGTCCCTTTACTAGAATTATAGTAATCAAATAAACCCATTGCTAAACGCATAAAATCATGAGTTACCGCAGGCAAATTATCCATATAAGGACGGAAAACTCTCCAACTTCCAGCATTCAAACTGAAATGTTTATTTCTGACTCTTTCCTTGGACAGGCGGTACCAATATAATGCTTCTGGAATGACCAAAAGCTTACCGCCTCTGAGTACTGCTCTAGCAAAAAATTCTTTATCTTCTAATCCCACAC
Organism: Xenococcus sp. PCC 7305; assembly: GCF_000332055.1. Classification (GTDB taxonomy): domain Bacteria; phylum Cyanobacteriota; class Cyanobacteriia; order Cyanobacteriales; family Xenococcaceae; genus Xenococcus. The sequence continues at coordinate 34,087 of NZ_ALVZ01000174.1, forward strand.
CATAGTCTTCGGTAAATCCGCCTATCTTATCAAAGAATTCCTTTTTCACTAAGGCATTGGTATCGCCAAAACAATTACTGACTAAGTGAGACAACAATCCATGACTAACACAATCACCTACAGGAGTAATTCTGAATTTAAGAGAATCTTGATGCGGTTCATCTTCTCCTTCGAAAGCATCGCAAAAACAGGTCAAAACATCCGCCCCACTATACTGGGCAGCAGACACAAAAGTTTCTATTTCATGAGACTTAGCACAATTATCATCATCCATAAATAAAAGGTACTCACCTTTAGCATGTTTAGCTGCTGTGTTACGAACTACTCCCGTATAAAGATTCTCTTGTCGAATAATTTGCCAATTTCGAGCAGTAAATTCTTTTTCCAAAGAGTCTAAATAAGCAATAGCTTCAGGTTTATTACTGCCATCATCAACCAATATCACTTCATAATTACCATAAGTTTGTTTTCTGATTGAAGAGACTGCTTGACTCAATTCTTTAGGACGATTAATATGCGCCAAACAGATAGAAACTAATGGGTTCGTTTTTGTTTGTTCAATCTTTACAGAAGGAATGATTTTGACACTGTTACTATTTTCTATCCGAATATTAGGATTATTTCCTATTGCTAAATGCCACTTAGCATAGATATCCAAATTTTCCTGAAAATCAAATTTAGGTCTGGCAACAACAACTCCCGTTTCTAGTACTCTTTCAAACAAATCAGCTAATCTTCCAGGATGAATGGGAAAAACGATACTATCTTTATCTTCTTCATGAATTAATTCGGGAGTTCCTCCTCGATCACTACAAAGAAAAGGAATTCTATCCGACAAACATTCGTACACAACAAGAGGTGAATTATCTAATAAAGAAGCAATTACTGCTAAACGATTTTTTTTCTTTAAATAGTTTCTCGCCTCTATCGAGTTATATTCAGAGATAATTTCCCACTCAAAAGACCAGTTTTTTGCATGAGACTCAATATAGGCTTTAGTGTCAAAAGTTTCCTTAAGAACTTTTCCCATGAAGACAACTTTACACTTCAACTCTTTGCGCTCAGATAACATAGTTAGGGCCTTGCAAAAAACCTGGATACCCTTTCTTGGTTCCAAGCGGCCAAAGAAGACTATCTCGTCCACCTTATCTAAACGTGTAATTTTTCTTTGCTTTTCGGCATTTTCGTTGGATACGGGAAAAACATATGGTTGCACATAACATTTATGTTTTGGTAAATTGTAACCATGATATTCCATCCAGTTAAGGAGATGAAGGGAGGGACTATAAACAATATCTGCCCATTCAACAGATTTGCGTTCAATATAGCTAGTAATTAAATGGTTAGGATCTGTAACAAAATGATTATTTCCAGTTGTATTCCAAAGAGAAGGAGAATCTGGTCGGATACAGAAAGTTGTGTTGGCAAAAGCTATTCCCAATTTTTTTGCTAACAAAGCATAAAAACAATTTCCTTTCCAATCTGAAGCATGAATGATATTAAAGTTCTGTTTTTTTAGATATTCATAAACTTTTCTGGCTGTCAACATCGCTCTAGACATAGATCCAGGTGCAGATGGAATTTCAACATTTGAGACAGGGACAAAGGTAATTTGCTTTTCAGCATAGTAATTTATCCAATAATCAATTGTTTCGTTTTCGCAAACACTCCCCAAAGAGTAGAGAATAGTAACTTGATGATCACATTGTGCTAACCAATTTGCTAACTGATAAAAAGCTGTCCCAATGCCTCCATTACGTATAGGTCCAAAAATATCTTGTGTAACAAGACAGATTTTTAAACTTTGTTGCGGGCAAGCAGTATTGATTAGGTCATCAGCCATTGAAGGATAATGATTTTGGGAGATGACCTCCATACTAGGTACTCTCTTTAGGGATAAAGATTGGATTGTTTCTTCAGCCTTTCCGAGTTTATGAGTTAATTCATCATTGCGTGTTTGCTCTTTCTTCAATTCATTTTGACTTTTCAGTAAAAGCTCTTTCTGCTCTGTCAATTCTAATTGAATTTGGCGAAGCAACTGATGATATTGATTATCTTCTCCTAAAACTTTATTGCTTGGAAGGACACCTAAAGATTCCTTTATTTTATGAAGAAAATTTTGTTGTGTTGATGTCATCTTAACCTCCTAGTAATATGTTGAATAAATAGCTTTGTCTGTTCTAATTAAGCAAGAATAAAAATTAATCTTAACTCAAAATAAACCACATCATTTAAGGGTTGTTTATTTGCATCTAAGTATATTTTGTTCATTCTTATTTTACAAAATTTAAATTATATTCTTGCTTCATAAATCTTCTTCATTCATGATAGAAAAACTTAAGCTTTTTCTTGATAAGAAATTTAAGCTCTGTTAACCATCATAACTCTTGTATTATTCTAATTGCACTATAGTTTTCAATTCAATAAAAAACCTTACAATTAATAAAAGTGTCAATTATCTATATACATAAATTGTATAAAAGTAAATGCTGAAAGATCAAGGGAAAATATTAGTAACGGGCGGAGCTGGATACATTGGTTCCCATTCTGCCCTAGCATTGCAACAAGCAGGATACGAAGTAATTATTCTCGACAACTTAGTGTATGGCTATCAAGACTTAGTAGAAACAGTATTAAAAAGCAACCTAATTATTGGTGACACTTGTGACTATAATTTATAATCTATAATTTACTCCAACAAATATTTTCTACCCATTCAATAGATGCCGTAATGCATTTTGCCGCCTATGCTTATGTAGGAGAATCAGTTACAAATCCAGCGAAATATTATCGTAATAATGTTGTTGGAACTTTAACTCTACTAGAAGCAATGCTAGAAGCAGGAATTAAGAAATTTGTCTTCTCTTCTACCTGTGCTACCTATGGGGTACCTCAAGTAATTCCTATTGAGGAAGAACAGCCTCAAAACCCGATTAATCCTTATGGGATGACTAAGTTAATGGTAGAAAAAATGCTCCATGATTTTAGTCATGCTTATGATTTTCGCTCTGTATGCCTGCGTTATTTTAATGCTGCTGGTGCTAACCCAGAAGGGTTGTTAGGAGAAGATCACAATCCAGAAACTCACTTAATCCCATTAGTGTTACAAACTGCTTTAGGGCATCGAGAGTCAATATCGATATTTGGCACAGATTATGATACGACCGATGGTACTTGTGT
>NZ_ALVZ01000175.1 GCF_000332055.1 Xenococcus sp. PCC 7305
TGATTACTTTCGTCAAAGACCGACCAGGACATGACCGTCGCTACGCGATCGATGCCAGCAAAATCAGAGACGAATTAGGTTGGACTCCCCAAGTAACCGTAGAAGAGGGTTTACGTAAAACAGTCCAATGGTATTTAGATAATCAAGATTGGTGGCAACCTTTACTTTCTCCTGAATATCAAAGTTTTTATCAAAAGGTTTATGACAGGTAGTTGACGTGAACTGGCAAAATTCAGGACGGTGCGCGTCATCATCCCCCCTATTTGAAGCCGACTCACCTTTAGTGCAAGCTGTCAAGTGCGAGAATAACGACAAGCGCACAAGTTATCAAGTCTTTTCGTTGACTAGTTGAGCCGATTTGTATCATTTGAACAGTAAATCACAATTATTTCCTCTAATATTCAAGGAAATTAGTGACTGCATCATTCAATGTGAAATGCACTCGGAATGCAAATACCAAGAAAAATGTAGTCTTTAACACATTTTTGTCCAAAATTCTTCAATTAATAAGATTTCTTTTATGTTTTTTTATGAATTTTCTGACATTTGTGTTAACTTAATTGAAGAAATGGTTACGAAACCATAAGTTGACAAGCAATCCTGCTGAGACGCGAACTTACTTATCTCGACTGATATTACCTTACCTGATAGCTTTGTCTTCAAAAAGGGGGACGAGATTAATACGTGTCTTCTAAGCAAGCGTTGCGCAAGGTTGACATTACACATGCTGTTTTTCTCAAAGTAAATTAATGATGAAGACTACCTCGGCAGTTAAGGCTTTTATCGTCACCTGTGACAGTGAGATCTTGGCATATCAGAATTTAGGCAACGCCGTCGAAGCCATTTGTTGTAATGAAAATTTCAGGAAACTATTGCTTTCTTTAATCAATAGTCCCGCCTTTTCTGAGGAGCTGGGCGAAGAGTTTGCTACGGTCAATGCGATTGAGGGCTTATCCGCCTGTAGGAATCTCCGTAGCTCTCTCAATCTTTCACTCAGTAGTTTTTTCGGTCTTCTCAAACAACTCATCGCTTCCTTAGATATGGTAGCAGGCGTCGAATGGTCTGTTTTTGCTGATAGAGTGCATAATTCTAGCCTGGGAAAACAAAGACTCTTAGAGTTTCTTTTGCATAGCCAAGATAGTGATTTTTATGAAAAATTAGCATCTCGTCTTGTACAGAGTGATCCCCACGCTATATATCCCACCTCTAGTTATCGCGAAAGCAATGCTCATGTAGTCAGTACTGATGATGACCAGACTATTGAAGCTGTGATGACCTCCAAGACTTTCACCTCCATTAGGGTTGTCGAAAACTCCTTAGATCCTCAGGAAACGACCTTACGTGATGTATATATTTCCTTGGGACGTTGTGTTTGTCTGGTTGACCAAAATGTGGAGAGTTATTTCGGAGAACAGATTGAACATTACTTTGACTACCATGGTATTGCTCTAGACAAGCTAGTATATCGAGCGATGGAAGTAGACAAAGGCATCAACACAGTTGAACGGATGCTGGGTGACTTTAAGCGTCTTGGAGTATCTCGGAATGAACCGGTACTAATTGTTGGGGGCGGCGTCCTAACTGATACTGGGGGCTTAGCTTGTGCCCTTTATCATCGCAATACACCTTATGTCATGCTATCGACTTCGATCGTGGCAGGGATTGATGCGGGCCCTTCTCCTCGGACTTGCTGTGATGGCTTTGGCTATAAGAATCTTTTCGGGGCTTATCATGCTCCTATATTGTCCCTTACGGATCGCTCATTCTTTAAAACACTGCGGGAAGGATGGTTGCGCCATGGGATAGCTGAGATTATCAAAATGGCTACGGTTAAAAATGCCGAGTTGTTTGGTTACCTAGAAGAAGCTGGCGCCGAATTAATCGCAACTCGTTTTGGCACACTCAATTGTGAATCTGGCGATCGCATTAGTCTGCTGTCGCAAAAAATTCTTGGAGCTGCTCTAAGAAGCTATGTAGAAGCGGAATACGACAATTTATATGAGACCCATCAATGTCGTCCCCACGCCTATGGTCATACTTGGTCCCCGGGCTTTGAAATTGAAGCAGGATTGTTACATGGTCATGCAGTAGCTACCGGTATGGGTTTTGGTGCCTATCTAAGTTATAAAAACAACTGGATTAGCGAGCAAGATTTGCAGCGAATTTTGCGACTCATTGGTTCTTTTGGTTTAAGTCTTTGGCATGATGTCATGCTCAATGAATCAACCCTCTGGGCAGCCCAAGAAAAAATTGTTCAGAAAAGAGGTGGTAATCTAGTGGCCCCTCTGCCTAAAGGTGGAATTGGGCAATGTGGTTATCTTAATGCTCTCACTCGTGATGAACTCTCCCAAGCGATCGATGAATATCGCGCGATTTGCGCTGAGTATCCGAGAAATGGTTTAGGTATTGAGCCGCTTTGTAGTGATGTTGGGTTGGAAGATCCTTCAACAGTAGGTCATCATCCTGTTGAAGTCCTGAAGGACCCTACTTTATCAACAGTATAGACAAGCATTTTTTAATAGATTATATGTCACAAGAAGAATTCGACTTTGTGATTCCTCTGTTTCGTATTCGTTGGAATACACAGGCAGTGCTAGAAGGAATTACAACCCATTACCAACCTCGCTCAATTCATGTCATTGCCCCAGCACCAGAGGCGCAAGCCCTCAAGGAAGTATCCCAAGATTGGCAAATAGCGCCTTTGTTTACCCATGAGGAAGAAACTTTCTTCCAAAAATCTGGTTTGAGCAAGGACAAAATTTGTTCCGAACTAGATCTGGGGAAATCTCTTTATACTCCAGGTTGGTTTTATCAACAGCTCTTGAAACTTGGTGCCTGGGAAGGCATTGATAATCTGAGTGAATGGTATCTAGTCTGGGATAGCGACTTGCTACCAGTAGCTGCTTGGCCGGCGATTGAGGAACAAGAGAATACTCTTAAGTATAGTTTTGCTCTTCTGCAACATAATGGCACGGGAAACTCGAAGATTGTGTCGGCATGGGATAAATGGATTTGCTCGGTGCTGGGAGTTAATGCCCTAACTGATGAGGAAGGGACTTTTATTCCTCATCACATGTGGTTTAAGCAGGAGCATCTAAAATCTTTTTCCACTCAGATAAACAGATACTATGAATCTACTGATCACTGGCTATTGCTAATGATGCGCTCTGCCAATGAATTTGGGACTTTCAGTGAATACTGGTCCTACGTTTCTTGGGTTGCAAATCAGGCAAAAGAGGATCTCGCTTTTTATCCTTATGATCAATATGGCGAGACTACTGAGCGGTTTTTTGATGATGGAACTGGTCTGTTTTCCTTGGCGCTCAAACAACGTCAGGGTAATTCACGAGAATCTATTGAGCGCTTTTCGCCTTCCTATGCAGAAGTTTCATCATTTATTCGTGATGAATATGGGGCAAATAATCTGCCTTCTTCTTTGTCTTTTGAAAGTAGTCCCCGACATCTCAAAAAGGACAGAAAAAACATGCATATCGAAGAGTCTCGCTCCCGCTGGAATCCCAGAGAAGACATCTAATCCGATGTTCTTTTAGTGAGAGAGTAAGTAATAAAAAGACTTGATTTTACCAAGTCTTTTTCGTTTATTTCACGACTTTTCAAACCTAAAACCTAACGCCTAACGCCTAAAACCTAACACCAATCTTCAAAGCACTTTATGAGTGTGGGAATGTTGCTTAACATTGTCTTCGGCACGCACAATATTTTCGACATTCAAGATCCTTTTTCTCTCTAAAGAATAGTTAAAATCTTGTTTTATTTCTCCTAACCCAATATGTTGGGTTGCTTCGGGACGAGTTTTATAGGTGCGAGTTGCAGCGATCGCTCTTTCTTCAAAGCGATCGCATAGTTGAGCAGACTCGGGCATATCAGAAGGGATCTCAATGGTTTCCCCTTGGAAAAATGCGCCCAAAGTTTTGGCAAAGGCAGATTCATAGGAGGTGGGAATACCTTGTAGAATCGCTTCTAAAGAAGCAGAAGGAATTGGTTCAATAATTTTCACTTCATGAACTTCACCTTCTTCACGAAAGAAGCAAGTTGCTACACCAAAAACGCAGTAATCATCGGTCGAGACATCAGATGCTTGGGTAAGTAATGTGGTAGTTGTCATAAATTTCTATAGGGATAATCGGTTTATTCACCAAGTAGTGCTACTTAATTAATAGTTAGATAATAGATCGAACTGCCCAAGTAGTATGAACAAATGTTATAAAAACACATATTTTTGCATAAAAGTAAGTCTTTAATCCTAAGTAATACTCAGTAGATGTCATTAGATATGATTCCTTTCGCTAAGCATAGATCAGTGAAATTACTCGTGCAAAATTGTGAAATAAGATTTATGAATAAAACTATACAGATGTTAGTTTCCCACAACCTAGGGGAATCTTAACCAGATGTAGCTGCTTCGTTTGCTTTCGTCTTTCTAAAATAAAATACTTTAAATACAGAAACTTTTGATGAGGTGACGGCAAACTATGAGACAGTTCGATTAGTGACCTAGATCACTTACTTCAACCATCCAGCCAGATAGTAAGGTAACGTTAAGCAGAGTCCTTCCCAATACCATGAAAACCAACTTATATGACAAAGTCGAGCCCGTCCTAAAATCGAGAACTCGCTCCCAAACATCGGAAAAAGAACTATGTTCTTCTATTAAAGATATATTAGCTAAAGGTAATTATGCAGTAGCGATCGCGATTATGAATGAATTGATCGTTTTGCATCCAAATAGTGCGGTTTACTACAATAACCGTGGGTTAATGTATTTTCAAAATAACGAACTAACTAAAGCACTTAGAGATTTAACTCATGCTCTAGAAATCGATCCCCAACTAGATCAAGCTTACAATAACAGAGCTAACTGCTATGCTGCCCAGGGAGATTTCATTTCAGCGATCTCGGACTATGATATTTCTCTAGAGATTAACCCCTCTAACATTCGGACTTGGATTAACCAAGGAATCACCTTTAGAGCACTTGGCTCCTATGATTTAGCAATCCAAAATTTTGACATTGCTTCTATTTTAAGCGATTCTTTCCCGGAGACAATTTACGCTGAGAGAGGAAGAACCTATCATCTTAGAGGCGATTGGAATTGTGCGGCGGCCGATTACGGTTGCGCTTTGGATCTTTTAAATAATCATCCTGAACTGGACGACTATAAAGCGAAGGTCAATGCTTGGTTTACAGAATTACTTAATCCTGTATTAAACAAGTAATATCATTCAAATCTTGACCTTGGCTTCTGTAAAATATCCGCCAATTCACAAAACCCAGCAACTTCTGCTTTGCTGGTCATGTAGTTCGGTTGATATTCCAATCTGTCGCTGTAATCTAAGATATTAGCGACCCCCACCGACAGAGGAAAGATCTTCTCATTAAATAAAGATTCATCATTGGGACTATCCCCGACTGTCACAATTTCTTGGGTTGTCAGTTGGGGATAGCAACTATTGAGCACAGATTGCAATCCTAAGGCTTTATCTTGTTCTGGCGGTTTGATATGACATTGCACTGTACTGTAGGTAAAACCCCAGCCTGCTTGTTGAGTGATAGCGACTATTTCTGCAAGTTGCAACGCAGTCAAGTCCCCAATATCAAACGTCCAATCGGTAAGACGAAAACGATTATCTAAAGATTCTTGGATTTGGGGGAATTTTTTTTGCAACAATTCAAATACTGAGCCTAATTTTTGCCGATAGGCTATTAAATCAGAAGTCTGAGTTAGGTTTCGGCAACTATTTGTTTGATTGTCATAGAATACTCCACCGTTTTCTGCGATCGCACCCACGATGGGTAAATAATTAGCAACACTCTGAACCCAGCCCGCCGAACGCCCCGTTACTATTAAAACATCGATATTCACAGTTTTTAAATTCTCTAAGGCCAAAATCAAATCAGCAGTAAATTTGCCATTTTTGGTCAGAGTACCATCCATATCGGTGGCTACCAACTTAACATTATGGAACAAATTATGACTGTGATCTTCCTTGATTGGTTTCAGCATTTTTTCCGTTAATTGTAGCTTCGAATTCTTCTAATGCTTGAGATGCCCCAACCTGCCAAGATCTTTCGATCACTTTAGGAATCAGCTGAGTTAGGGGAATTTTGGGAAATGTCGGACTAGTCTCTGAATGGGGTGAACAAAGGGAATTGTCGCAGTCATAAGCAACTTGCAAAATGAATTACCTCGTATTGATAAATGTTATCGAATAAATTAGTATTACGTAAATAATAGTGATAGAGCCGGTAGAGTTAATTAAAAATTATGACTGTTACTATACCTTTAAAATCTATCCAAATTACTCCTGGTAGTAGTGTCCTCATCGATAACTTGACATGGCAAGACTTCGAAAACATTCTCAATGAATTAGGTGAACAACGACGAGTGCGCCTCACTTACTTTCAAGGAAATCTGGAAATTATGTCTCCTCTGGCAATTCATGAAAGACCACATCGCATTATTGCCGACATCGTTAAGACTATCTTAGAGGCTCAGGGGCGCGACTGGGAAGATTTTGGTTCAACGACATTTAAAATACCTGAAATTGCCGGTGTTGAACCAGACACTTGCCTTTATATTGACAATGCTATTCAAATGCAAGGCTGTACCCAAATGGATTTAGAAATTTATCCACCTCCAGATTTAGCCATTGAATCTGATGTTACTTCTCTCACAACTCTTGAAGTTTATGCTGCTATTCGGGTTCCTGAAGTATGGATTTATCGGCAACAAAAACTAAAAATTTACGTCCATGACAATGGCAATTATCAAGAAAAGTCGATAAGTCCAATTTTTCCCAATTTATCTATTCCTATTCTCATTCCTCAACTTGTCCAACAGGCGATCTCGCAGGGAACGAGTAAAACACTACGGACTTTAAGAAATAATTTCAACTAGTTCACAAACTATAAATTATTGTGCAAAATTTTGCTCGACAACCTTAACTAACTTATTTGTCCAATAGTTAGTTAGTTCTTGATTGATCGCTTCTACCATGATCCTAATCACTGGCTCTGTACCTGAAGCTCTTACTAAAATCCTGCCATCATCACCCATGGCAGTTTCTGCTTGTGCGATCGCCTGTTGCACCGGTTGGCATTCTTGCCATTTGCTGCGAACTTCGCGATCTTCGACGCGAATATTCTTTAAAATTTGCGGATAGGTATCGAAGCTACTATCAACTAGTTCTTTGAGGGAAGTACCCGAATACTGTACCAAAGATGTCAAATGTAAAGCAGTTTGAATGCCATCTCCTGATACTCCATGATGATGACAGAGAATATGTCCTGACTGTTCGCCGCCTAACATCGCACCAGTGCGCCACATTTCTTGTTGAACATAGCGATCTCCCACGGCTGTGCGAGTCATTTTTCCCCCGAGCTTTGACCAGGCTCGTTCAAAACCCAGATTGGCCATCACCGTAGCAATAATGAGATCATCAGGCAATTGACTTTGTTGTTGTAAATGCTGTCCCCAAAGATAGAGAATATAGTCACCATCAACAACTCGTCCTTGGCTGTCGATCGCCATAACCCGATCCGCATCTCCATCAAAGGCAAAACCTAAATCTGCTTGATGTTCTTGGACGGCCTGTTGTAGTGCGGCCAGATGGGTAGAGCCACAATGCATATTAATGCGATCGCCATCCGGTAGATGATGCAGAGCGATCACTTCCGCTCCCAGCTCTTGAAAAACCTTGGGTGCAACTTCAACTGAAGCTCCCCAAGCGAGATCGAGGACAATTCGCAACTGCCCGAAGTTAATATTATTAGGTAGCGATCGCGTTAAGATTTCAGTATAGTTATCAATCGATGCTGGACGATAATAATGCTTACCCCAACTATTATTAGTTAGTTGACTCGTCGAAAAACTATGATAATTAGCTCGCAATCTGGTTTCGATTTCATCGGTAATTTTGCTAGCTAGTTTAGTGCCGTCCTGCCCAAAAAACTTAATCCCATTATCTTCAGGCGGATTATGACTAGCAGAAATCATAATGCCGCCGATCGCCTCTAAGCTATTGGTTAGAGAAGCAACGCAGGGAGTCGGGCATAATCCTAAATGCCAAACTTCTAACCCAACACTAGTTAACCCAGAGGCGATCGCAGTTGCCAACATATCGCTAGAGTTACGCGAATCTTGCCCGATAATAATTACTCCAGAATTGGTCGCCGTTTCTCGTAAGACCTGTCCTGCCCAATATCCCAACTGAAGGGCAAAATTGGCATTGAGTAACTCCCCTGCCTTACTGCGAATACCATCCGTACCAAAGAGACGAGTTTGAGGTAGTTGATTAACATTTAACATTTTAAAAATTTTTTTTAATTGCTCACACCAAAAATGATACTCAATACTTACAATTGAAATCATAAGTGTCTTTCTCGACAAGAGTATAATCGACAGTGGTAAAAATTGGTATAAGACAGATGCCAAAGAGCTTTACTTCTAAAGGACTCAAGAAAGAGTTAATGACTTTTTCCTAACTAGAAGAAGTTAAAATAGGAACTTCCCGACCTAAGACCGGGAAGCTATAACAAAAAACAATGGTTGCAGACTTATATTTTGATGGTTGTTATGGTGTTGTGGGTCCTAGATCAGCGATCGCGTCCCCATTCTGACTCCCAATCCGAACTGTTGCTGCACTAGAGCTAAAGCTGTTCTCTTGATTGGTTCCCAACTGAGTATCAGCAGTACCTTGAACATCGGTAAACCCTGTTATCTGATCTACACTAGTAACGTTGATAACTCCAGCAGATCCCAGTGCGAAAGCAGTATTGGCATTCACTCCAGCAGGATCGTTCATAGCACCAGCAAAGGCATCTTGTTTACCGACAGCGGCAGAAACTGCGGCCCCAGAAACATTTCCTGTTGTGGCGTCAATGGTAAAGGCTGCGGCTGCGGCGGCTCCACCTTCACCTGCGGATGCGATCGGAGCTAAACTCAATGCTCCCAAACAAGCAATAGCACAAGTCAAATATTTAGACCAAGATTTAGACATAGATTAGTTCTCACGAATTTTACTAACTTATTCTTATTCATACCCAGATCTTTTGAAAAAATTAAAAGTATCTTCGTAACTTAATGTATTTAAGTATCAACCAAGTTTATACTTTCAAAAAATGAGTTATCTCTTAAGAGTTTTCACCCAAACTATTCACCAGCAAAAAATAATATTAAAATATCGATAACACTGTTACAGATAGAGTTGTGTTGGGTTACGCTGTCGCTAGCTCATCCTACGAAGAACTAAATGTGTCAGAAGATTTGTCAGTTAACCAACCTCTTTCTCAATCATAATCTTTGCTTAAGAGAAACCTTGTTTCTGTTGTTGTTAACATTAATCTTATCTGTTAGTCCCCAAGTAGCAGGAGAAGAGGTAGATAAGGCTAATTTGGAGAAAGAGCCCAATCCAGAAACTGAAGCCACTCCCAAATCTGATTATCTGATAGCACCTCATATCGTTGACAAGAAAAATCTTCACCCCTTTACTACTAGCTTGAATCTCAGTGGTATTCCCATCAATCATCTGACCAAGCTGGAGGTATTATCCAGTTATAACTACAATTTTGGGGATAGTCTTAAGGGTAATATTGACTTTACTACCCTAATGACTCTTGATAGTCAAGTTGAAGAAAGTTTAACTGTAGATAATATTATTACCATCGAACAAACAGGAACTTATGTGCAATTAGGAACTATTAAAAATCAATATCAAGTAACTGAAACTATCAAAGAACCCCAAACTCTATTAGGATTTGAACTACAATTGAGTTTACTCGGTAGTTGTGAGTCCTTGGGCATAAATGCGGATAATCAATGTGTTTACACCCCAGGCTTGCAGACCGATCGCAATAGCATTGACCCCGATTCTCTGGTTCCGACTCGTGTGATTCATGGCTCCAAGTTTGGTGAAGTTGTAACTCCAGAATCCCTTGCTGTCATGAGCAATCCAGGATTTCAATCTGGGGCTAACGGTCAAATCATTGGTCTTGATTTATTCTTCCCCAACTCCGGTGGCACTTTCGGCAATAGTCAATCTAGTGAAACCAATGTCTCAAGAGTTGCAGAAGTCTCCAATACTTCTGCTGCTGTACTGTCTCGGGTGCGACAAATTGTCCGAGCAAATCATGAAAAAGCGGTTATGGGAAGAACTATTAGAGGATTGGGACTCATTGTGAATGATGAGAATACTCTTCTAACTTCAGCCGTACAATTGGGAACTGAACTGCTGCCAGACATCAACCCACAGCTGTCTGGATCAACCCAACCTGTCAATCCCCAAATTAACAAAAATCTTTTTTTTGCCTCTAATAATAGCCGAGTTCCTCCAGGGAGTTTTACTAGTTATCAAATTGGACTGGGCACCGCAATTACCCCGAAATCTGACCAACCTTCAAAAATTCCCGCAGCGATGTTTAATAGTTTTTGGGTTGGTATTTCCCCGGTTACAGAACGCCGCTATACGAGCAAAAGGAAATATGAGACCATTAGTCCTTTAGAAACTATCGTTGCCAGTGGTGGAGAAGGTGGAAATGAAGGAAATGGTGATTTTCCCGATACTGTAGTTTCGATTACCAATATCGCGGATTTGCCTCTTAATAATGTAGAGCAGAATTTTCAGAACCAAGTTTATTTATCCTTTTTTAATCAAGAAGCATTTGCTCTCAACAGTACAAGTCTGAATGAAGAGATTAATTTTCATCCTCATTTTAGTTTTACAGGAAATATTACCAACAGCGATCGAGTGCTTCGTTACTACACAGGTGTGATCACAGCAGATGAGCTCAAAGCCTATGTGGGCATGGATTGGACGGAGTTTTTTGGTCAAAAAAAGCGTTGGACTTCTGAGCTTGGAGCGATCGCCTATTTAAATCCAGATCGAGACTATTACAGTCAATTGTGGGGAGGGGCTTCTCGAAGATTTCTGTTTAGCCAAAAAGCTAATTTCTTGTTCTCAATGAATTTTAACTGGACATGGGATCGTGAACAGGAAATAGGAGAGGTGTTGCTCACTTCCCCAGACAATTTTCTCAGAGTTAGCGGTAATCTGGGAATAAAACCGTTTTTTTATGGAATTAGTTATGTAGTTGGGGATATCTTACCTAATTCTCTGGAGAATGATATTATCTTAAATTGGGGAGTTAACCTAAGGCAAAACTGGCGATTATCAGCTTACTATAATCTTGTGAATAATACGTCGAGCAATTCCCCCTATGGTGCAACATTACAAGTTGGATTGGGCAAAAATCCTAATCTCAAAACCCTGTCATTGATCTGGAATTACAATAAGTATGATTATGGTCAAAATGCAGCTCAACAGAAATTAATACTTAAAGAAAATAATTTTCGCTTCACCTTTAATACTGTTTTCTAACGATAGCAACTACACCATATTAGAAATATTTGGATTCAACATATTACTCATAAAATTCAAGAGCAATCCCAGATCAAAATCACAACCATCAATTGCTTGACCGAATAGAATTACCTTAGCTATTGAGTTAATTGATCAAGGTAGAGATCAAAGACTATCTCTCCTTAACATGTTGGTGGGCCGTTACTTGTGCTTTTTCCCTAGGCAATGGGGAACACTTTAAGTATCGGCGCATTGATATCGTAGTAGCTCCATAAAATGCGTAACTTAACTTAATTCAGTTTGCTCAAAATATTGTATTAAACAAAATTTTTAAAAATTATTGATGATATGAATCAGCCAGAATTTACTCCTGACACTAATAATCTTCATGATATAGAAACTATATATTCTTTTGAGCAAGACGAACTTTTAGGTTTAGATGTTAGTCTTAGTGGCTCCCTGAATACGATAGTTGGCAGCCTCACCATTGACGAACCTTATATCATTGATGGCAGTACTAGCTTAAAAGTTTTAGGAGATTTAGACATTACCAATCTAGGTTCAATTGTTGGTAATGGAGTTGGAGATTTGGATGATTTAAGCATTGATGTCGAAGGAAAAGTTACTATTAATGGCGATATCGGTGGCAGTGGCCTACAAAGTATTAGTATTACTGCCGATGAAGGATTTGATATTGATGGTGCCAATATTGAACTAACAGAAACGAGTAGTGATATTAGCTTTATTGTTAATGCAGGAATAGATGTTCCTAGTTGGGCAGATTTATTAACTAATCCTCTTTATAAAGATATAAGTGCGACAGGAAATATTGATATTAATAATTCGGTTTTAAGTTCTAGTGATATTACCTTAATTACGAATACAGATACAACAAAATATACTAAAATTGATATTTTTGAAGATGGTTTGGTTGGATTCTTAACTGGTGAACCACTGGCAACAATGTCGACCCAACCAGATAAAATTGGACTGACTTTTGATGAGAGTGCGACGGGAGTATCTACTATTACCCGTACTTCAGGTAGTTGGATTACCGATGAATTTGAGGCAGGTCAAGAAATTAAAGTCGTCGGTTCAGATTCTAATGATGATAATTCCTATACTATTGATTCGGTTACCTCAGATACAATTACTCTAATTGACACCGATGATTTAATTGACGAAGTAACCAGTGCCTCAGTTGATAGTGTTACAATCCAACAGGTTTTCACCTCCTTATTACCCGAAGAAGTTCCTGTGACCGCAGAAGATGTCGATGGCACTTTAATTGATGTGGGAGATGTTACCTTTGAAGACATTTCTGATATTCTGAAAACCGAAATTGCCGAGTCGGGAGTTCTGGACTTAAGTTTGCCGGTTGAAGCCTTATTTTCTGATACTCAAAGTTTGATTACCATCGGTAGTGGCGCACAACTTTTAGCCACCAATGATATTACAGTTGAAGCCGCTGCCACCTCTGATATCACCCTCGAAACCCCTTCGATGATTTTAGGTGCTGCCTATGTCAGCTCTGGGGCAACGGCCAAAACTGATGTCCAAAATGGAGCCATCATCAGCGCTGGCAATAATCTCCAATTGCAGTCTTTAGTGACTAACTATATGACCGCAGGAGTTAGTACCGCCTCCAATATGTTGCTAGATTTAGCAGGACAATATTTACAGGTTCCCGGTCCTCAAATTTCTTTTGCCTATGGTAAAGGCAGATCAACCTCCGAGACGAACATTGAAGATGGAGTAACAATTACCACAGGAAATGCCGATATTCAGTCAAAAAATACCAATCGGTTTAATGTTTACACTGAAACTAAAGGCAAAAATAAAGCGGGATTTGGCTTAACTATTGGAGTTCCCATTAGTGATACAGAATCGACCAGTAACACTAATATTGATGGTCAAATTACAGCAACGGGGGATGTTGTAATTGATGCTGAAGCTCATAACGCCCTGAACACGACGAAAGCCAATACGGTTCTCAAGAAAAATATCATCAAAGATGCGGTAAAAAATGCGGCTAAAGACCAAGTTAAATCTTTCTTACAAAGTCAAAATATTACTGTGCCAGGTAGTGTGAGCCACTCCAATAAACCTATTGCCGATATTGCTGGTGGAGTCATTGTTGTTGAGAGTGTAAACGAAGCTCAATCCTATATCCAAGATAATGCTGTAATTCAAGTTGATGGCAACTTGGATGTTACTGCCACCGCCGAGGAAAACTTTAGGGCGAGCGCCATTAGTCAAGCAAAATTAGGGGCTGATGTCAGCTTGGGTGGGGCTGTCGCCGTGACGAATTATACGAATCAAGCTAATGCTCTTATTGGTTCGGCAACCGTCGATGTGGGAGGCCAGTTGAATGTTAAATCAGATGCGCAAATTCCCAATCAAATTCTCATTGATGACGATTTACAGGCCATACTTGATCTAGATCCTAGTTTACCGAGCTTAGATGGTAGTAGTCCCACTGCCTTCTATGAAAGTGTTGATAGCTATCTGATTCAATTGAACCAGGATTTTGATACCCTAGCTCGCATTATTCCCTATATTAATACTAATTTAGGGGTGGCGGATAAAATTGCTACCAGTTTTGTGGGTGCGGCTGCGGAAACGGGAGAATCGGGTAAATTTGCTCTTTCTGGCAGTATTAATCTTTTGAATGTGACTAATGAAGCCCAAGCCACAATTCTTGAAGGAGCGCTTATTAATAATAATAATGCGATCGCGACTGCGGATCAATCTGTGGCAGTCGAAGCCCTCACCAGTATTGAAACGATCAATATTGCGGGAATTCCCAGTGTCGAATATCTCATTCTTCCCAATTCTAAGAGCGCCGGGAGTTCCGTTGGTGGCACCTATAACCAGATTAGCTATAACAATAACACCACAGCCTTTATCGACGATGGTGCAGAAGTCAATGCCCAAAAAGATGTCAATGTGCTAGCCGATGCGACGAACTTTACCGTCAATGTCCTAGAATCGGGAGGCTCAGCCGAAGATTTCGGTGTCTCGGGAACAGTTGGCTTTAATAAATTTATCAATAACACCTACGCCTATATTGAAGATCAAGCCAAAGTAATCGCTAACAATAAAATTGTGGTAGATTCGCAAACCGACGTCTATGGTTTAATGGTCGGCGGTAGTTTCATGAGTTCGGATAATGTCGGGGTTGGCGCAGCCGTTTCTCTCAATGAGGCAGATAATGATACCCAAGCCTTTATTGGTAATCTTAACAGTGCTGGGTTGGCGATCGCTGGTTTAGTGGATGCGGGGACAGATTTAGAAGTTAACGCCAATTCTAAGGATGAATTTCTCACTATTTCCCTAGCTGGGACTCTCGTCTCCGATTCCACTCCCGATACTCCCACAACGCCTGATGCCGACTCTGAATATGGGGATGGAGATTCGGCTTCTCAATCGGTCAATACTGATGATTCTAGCGCGACAGTAGATGCCGCCAAACAAAAAGCTGGGGCGAGTATCTCTGGGGATGTTTCCTTAAATACAATTAATACTACGACCCGAGCCTTTATTAGTGATATCGCCGATGTCAATATCGGTAACGATCTAACGATTGATGCCCAGAGTGATGGCTTTTTGCTTTCAGTAGCAGGAGCCTTTGCCCTAGAAATGAGTAAAGGTTCCGGAGGTGTCGCGATCGCGGGCTCCTTTACCGAGAATGATGTAACCCGAGATACCCGAGCATTCACAGAAAATACCGATATTACAGCTAATAATGTTACCCTCAATGCCCTAAGTAAAGATCATTTAATCTCGATTACCGCAGGTGGAGCTGGAGCTCTCAATGATGGTACTGCCTCCGTTGCTGGCTCGGTAAATCTCAATTTTGGCGATAGCACTACGATCGCAGCTCTAGGAGATAATACCCAATTAACGGCGACGGGAACTATTGATCTTGAGACCGATTACGATCAATTGATTGTGTCTGTGGCTGGTGGTGTTTCGGTCACCGATGGCAAAGCAGGCGTTGGTGCGGCGGTCGATGTGGGGATTATTAACAATACGGTGCAGAGTTACATTGGTCAAAATGCCAATATCACGAGCTCTCAGGACATCAAAATCAAAGCACAATCGAAGCAACAAGTCATTTCCGTGGGCGCAAGTTTAGCAGTTTCTACTAAACTATTAGGTCTATCTGGATCAGCATCCAGTCAAAACCTCGATACAACAGTTCTCGCCTTCATTGATGAATTAGCCCAAGTCAATACGACACAAAATATCCTGATTGACGCTAATTCAGAAGTCGAAGTTATTGCTGTTGGTGGCTCCGCCGCCTTTGGGAAAACCGCAGGAATTGGAGCAGCTCTTGGCAATAGCAATTTTAAACATACTGTAAAAGCCTATATTGGCAATAATGCTCAAGTTACGGCCAAAGGTGAAGGTACAGCTATTAGCGATCCTAGTAATACCTTGACTGGTAACGGTATTATTCTCGATGCCACAGGAACAGAAAACCTTTACCTCGTTGGTGCTGGGGGTGCTGGGGGTAAAACCCTAGGCTTTGCCGCTTCTGCCGTTGTCAATACGATGGATAATCTGATCGAAGCTTATATTGGACAAAATGCCGTGATTAATGGCGATCAAACCAATGCAGATACAGATCAATCCGTACAACTACGAGCCGATAATACTACCAATATTCTGAGTGTAGCGGGTTCCATTGCAGGAGCCGGTACTGTGGGAGTGGGTGCTGCGGCTGATGTTGAAGTGATTACCAAGCAGGTTAAAGCTTATATTGCCGGTGGTGCTCAGGTCAACGCCTTAAATAATATTCTTCTGACAGCAGATTCTCTAGAAGATATCTTAAGCATTGCCGCTAGTGCCGTAGGTGCTAGCACCGCAGCGATCGCGGGTACCGGCTCAGTGATTACCTTAAATAATACGACTCAAGCATTTATTGATACTGGAGCAACAGCGATCACCGAAGGCAATATTGGGATCTTTGCCGATAATGAAACGGAAATTGATGGAATTTCGGGCAATATTACCGCTTCTGGCTCTGCCAGTGTTGGGGCATCAGCAGTCGTAACAGTAATCGACAAAACGACAGAAGCCTTTGTCGGAGATAGCGCAACAGTACAGGCCAAAGCCTTACGAGATCAAGGTATCACAGCTAAAACAGGTAAATTTGATATTAGCTTTAGCAATGATACGGGCTCCGAGACCTCAGAAGTCCAAGCCCCTGGAGCCCATGATGCCGATGTTAACGAAGATGGTACCAACGATGTTAATAATAACGCTCTAACTCAACAAAGGGTTGCTACCGCTCAAAGCCAAACGCTTAAGGGTTTAGCGATTGCTGCAACTAATAAAGATGATCTCGAAACCATTGCTGCCAGTGGTGGCATTTCCGGCAGTGTAGCAGTCAATCTCAGTGGTGATGTCAATGTGATGAAGAGCAATACTTCAGCCTATATTGGGGAAAATGCTCAAATCAATGCCAATAACGAAAGTGATGGAGCCGAGCAATCGGTTCTGGTTGCTGCGGGTAATGATTATTATCATTTAGGAATCGCCGCAGTTGGTTCAGTTGGAGGAACCGCAGGTATTACCCCAGGGGGAGATGTCACCATCATCGAAAATACCACCAAGGCTTATATTGACGATAATGTGACCCTCAATGCCCAAAAAGATCTCACCGTGATTGCTGATGCGAAAGAAGATATTCTCTCGATCGCCGCAGGAGTAGCGGTTTCAGGAACAGCTAGCATTAGTGGCTCGGCATCAGTTACGGATATTAACAATACAACCTATGCCTATATTGGCGATCAAGATACGGGAGAAACTGATGGTGTAACGGTTAATGTTGGGGGAGATATTAACGTTTCCGCCCAAAATAATACCGAAACCATGATGATTGCTGGCAGTTTAGGAGTAGGAATTGGTGCGGCGGGGATTGGTGGTGCCGTGGGTGTGGTCACGATTAAAAAGGATACCCAAAGTTTTATCGGGCATAATAGTATCGTTAATGCCCAAGGGGATATCATTGTTAGCGCCAACTCTGTTGAGCATATCTTTAACCTCGGGGCCAGTGCCGCAGCAGGATTCTATGCGGGATTAGCTGGTGGGGTTAGCGTTGAAAGTATTGACTCTGATACCACGGCATTTATTGGCAATAGTAGTCAAATAAATCAGGATTTAGGTAGTCTGGGATCGGTACAAGTTTTAGCCACCAATGACCTGACCGTCTTTGCCTTTGGTGGTGGTTTGGGCGCGGGCATTGCTGGTATTGGTGGTGGTGTTGATGTGGGAATTGATAAAAATGATACCTCTGCTTATATTGGCAATAGTACCGACGTCTACGCTCTGTTAGATGTAGATGTACAAGCCACATCCACCAAAGATATTGAAACCTATGGGATCAGTGGTGCGGTGGGGATTGCTGCAGTTGCCGGTTCAGTCTCTGTTTGGTCGCTGGGGACAGAACGCAATTCTAGCTATTCCGATGATGGTAGTACGGAAGATAGTTTGACTGCTAAAGATTACGATAATGATGGTGACCAAGCGACAGCCGATGCCAATGGCTTTGATAACACTATCAATGAATCTGGTAACGGTAATAGCGAATTTAGTACCTTACTCCAAGGTTATGGCCGCTCAGATACAGATAATGTTGCCACAAGACTCGATAGCACCATACCTGATGTGACTAGTGCTTTAGCTGGCCCCGATATTCCTTCTGGAACCGTAGCTGTAATTGGGGATGCCAATATTACAGCCGGCAATGATATTACTGTTCAAGCCCAAGAAACTTTAAACTTTGATGCCATTGTCGGTAGTGTTGCTGGGGGCATTGTGGGAATTGGCGGCTCCGTGGTTGTCACCACTTTAAATACCAATACCGATGCTTATGTAGATAGCAACGCTATTTTACTGGCAGGAAATGATATTACCGTCAAAGCACAACAGGATAAAAACTATCAAGGTAATGCCTATGCTGGACAAATTGGATTAGTTGCCATCGGCGCTCAAGTCGTGGTTCTTGACGATACCAGTAATCAAACTGCCTATTTAAATGATAGTGTGGAAGTTCAAAGCGGTAATACGGTGACGGTAGAAGCGGTGACCAATTCTAATCTCAATGTCGAGAGTATTGGGGGACAAGTTGGGGGTGTTGCCCTGGGAGCCTCGATCGCGACGGCATCTAGTACCGGTAGTACCCAGGCGATCGTGGGAAATCAGGTCGATATTGGTCAAGAAGCTGGGTTAAGTGTGAATAATCTCTCAGTTAACGCTCAAAACAATAGTCAAGTTGATGCTAATGCGATCGCGGTTGCAGTGGGAATTGTCTCTGGTAGTGGTTCAGTCGCTGAAGCTAGTGCCACTCCCACGGTTAATGCCGAGATTGGCGATAATGCTCTAATTGATCTTGACCAAAATGTTGATCTTAACGGATCAGCCAACGGGACAATAACTACTAATGCTGAAGGATATAATGCCGGTGTAGTTACTGCGGGCATTTCTTCTGCCAATGCCCAGTGGACTCCCATAGTAAATGCTGCGGTAGGTCAATCTAGTCAAGTTATAGCAGATGGGGCAATTGCTCTCCAAGCCCTTAATACTTCTCAAGTGAGCGCTGATTCTGCCTCTACCGCTGGCGGACTGGTAGGGGGTACTGGTTCGCTGGCAAAAGCGATCGTTAACTCCGCTGTTCAGATGGATATTGGGCAAAGCGCTGAATTAAATGCTCTGCAAACTGTGCTGATTCAGGCTCAATCGAATAATGTTACTTCCGCTGATGCCGATGGTAATGCCTATGGTCTGGCAGCCGCTGGGGTTACCAAAACTGAATCGCAGATTACTGATGCGGTCTCTATTGTAACTGGTCAAAATTCGGTGATTGATGGCAATGGTGATGTCACCCTAATCGCGACTTCTGACAATAATGCGCAAAAATCTAAAGCTAATGGCGGGACTGGAGGTATTCTTGCTGGAGCCAGTACAGAAGCGATCGCCAATGTTAATAGTAATACCACTGTTACTATTGGCACAGGCAGTCAAATTACCTCTGAGGCGGGAAATCTAACTATTGAAGCGACCAATGCCATTGAAGCCCATAGCGAAGGAGATATTGAGACTGGTGGGCTAGTAACCTTTAATCAAACTAAAGCCGATACTGATGTCACTGCCAATACTCAAGTAACTATTGACGATACAGCTCAACTGAAAGGTCAAAATATTGATTTAAATGCGAAAGTAACTAAGCTAGATGCGGATACCGATTCCTACTCGAAAACCATTGCTGCCGATTCGACAACTCAAGCTGATGCATTCCTAGATGTGATCTCCCAAGTAGATATTGTTGTGGCAAATGCTGCCGATATTGCTGCCACAGAAGATTTAAACCTAATTGCCCGTCAGGATGGGGTAGATACCGATAGTGATGCCCTAGCTGCTATTGAAGTTGGGTTGACTGGAACAGTCGAAGCTGAAGCTCGTAACGATTTTGATTTAGATTCTGATATTGATTTGCAAGCTGGCTCACAACTAGCCGGAGAAAATGTCAATCTCGAAGCCGAATCTCCCGAAGATCAAAGCGCAGTTTACAGCCGAGATGCTGAAGCAGATGCCCAAACCGTTGTTAACTATATTGTTGAAACGATTAAAGTCGTTGAGAAAGTTACCAAGAAAATTCCCATTATTGGTTGGATTGTCAAATGGGTAACTAAAACCGTAACTAACATTATTGAACAGGTTCTCAATAGTAATGAATTGATAAAATTAGAAGGAGATTTCTTTAGCGACAATTCGATTACCTTTAACGGTGATATTTTACAAGGATCGGCTCTCAATCCTCAACTGACAGTCAATGCCGATTATAGTTTTGAGATTGATGGTGATATCACAGCACAAGTTGTCGGTGATGATGTTGTGGTAGATGATATTGCTAATGATAATCCTGGCAGTGTGGTGATGTCTTCTCCGGGAGGAACGGTATCTGGTAATGGCACGATCCATAAAAATGGGGTGTTTGCCAGTATTACCCTGATTAATAATTCCGATAAAAACCTGAAACTTAATAATATCAGCGTTGTCAATCGCAATCCTGATGAACCTGATGTTAATATAAACGCTGAAACAGATACAAGTGATTTCAGCTTTGTCACTGATGTTACCGATGAACCGTTGATTGATATTGATAATAATCTCACATCTAATGTGATTTTTGCTGGGGAAATCGATAATGCGACGGGAATTGTGGATGTTCTCAACCAAGGCGGTGATTTAATTAATCTAGCTGAAGCATCAACAGCGGCTAGTCAGTTTGACCTTAATACTCCTCTAGGAGATATTGGAGAATCAGATACGCCACTCAATCTCTTACTCTATAAAGATGTTAATAATCCGACTTTGAGTGCTGATGCTGGTGGGAACATTTATCTGGCGACTCAGCTATTAGAAATTCGCACCACGGAAACTGAAGAGCCAGAAGCGGCGATCGATGGGGCTGATATTAATGGCATTACTGCTGGAGGTGAGATTGCCATAACTGCGGCCGTTTCTCAAGCTTCGATCGCCTCGGCCGATCCCACAGTAGAAGATGAATTAATTGATGTTACTAGTAGTTATTATTTCAGTAATATTGCTTCTACTGGAGCAGATGTGACGCTAACTCTCGATCAAAATACAGATCTATATTTGAATGGTGATCTCTCGGCAATCGGAACTGTTTCTTTAATTACTCCTGGGGCAATTTTTGATAATGACGATAGCGGATTTGATATTTCCGGCGGTGCATTGCTCATGCAAGCGGATACGGTAGATGCTCTAGAAACAGCAGTAAATGCTCTCGAAGCCGCGATCGCCACAGGAGACTTCATCATAGAAAACACTGGAGCCTTAACCATTGGTGGGATTAGTGATACCGATGGAGTTCAAACTCCAGCAACAATTCAAATCACTACCTTTAGTCCCCTAACTGTAACCGAAACCCTCAGTGCCACAGGAGATATTACTTTAACTGCCACTGATTCTGCGGCTGTTGGAGATGATCTCACGATTACTGCTAGTGCTGTGCTTTCTGCTGCCGAAGGCAATATCTTATTGCAAGGTGGGGATGATATTACCATCGAACGCAATGGTACGAATCCGGTGATTCAAGCTGCTGGGGAAGTCTTAATTCAAGGAGATTACGGCAATGCCGATCCTGATGTCGGTAGTGTCATGACCATTAGCGGTGAAATCAGCGCCTTCTCGGTGACGATTCAGGGCGATAGTGATGATGATATTGTGGATGCTTCTCTAATTTCTGCGGACTTACTGATTGAGGGATTCGCTGGTGATGATTATCTTGCTAGTGGTAGTGGAGAAGATACTCTAATAGGTGGTGAAGGAGAGGACACTCTTGATGGCGGAGATGGTACAGATCTTGCTACCTATAAAGATGCCACAACCAGTGTTTATATTAATTTAAGCACTGGTCGAGGTTATCGTGGAGAGAGCTATGGCGATCGCTTTATTAACCTAGAGAATCTTGAAGGTTCGGAATTTAACGATATTATTAAAGGTGATAATCAGGTGAATCTCCTACTAGGCTTGGGAGGGAATGACCGAATCTTTGGCTATGGTGATGATGACACTATCGAAGCTGGAGAAGGAGCAGATATCGTACGCGGTGGAGACGGCAATGATTTCCTTGATGGTGGAGAGGGTGATGACAGTATGTTAGGCGATCGCGGTGATGATACTATGATGGGCGGTCTTGGAGATGATTTCCTTCGGGATGGGGTTGGTGACAATGTTTTTGCCATCTCAGATGACGATGCTACTGATAAGATTGTTGATTTTAGTCGCAGCAATAATGCGATCGCTTTGTTGAATGGTCTTTTGAGTGATGATGTTGACTTATTACAAGACAGTTCCAATACCCAAATTATGTTCAATAATCTAATCCTAGCAACCCTACTTAGAACCAATCCTGCCATTGTCAGATTTGTCGATCTTGATCTTATTTAGGATTATGGCTGAGAAGTAAATATAATCGGGCTTCGCCCTTGAAGGCAGAGGGCAGAAGGTAGAGGGCAGAAGGTTTACTTCTGCCCTCGTTTATTCAGTAATTTTTAATTCTTCTAAATTCCAAAAAGCTCCTCCCAAAGCTGAATAATCAATTGGCTGAACTCTATTTCTAACAGCACTTAAAGAAAAAGGATTAATCAAATAAATAAAGGGCACTTTTTCTTCTACTAAGGTCTGAATTTCGGCATAGATTGCTTTACGTTTCTCGAAATCTAACTCTCTTGCTCCATCAATAAACAATTGAGCGATTTCTTCTTCCCAAGGTGCGATCACTCTACCTTCGAGGGGGGTTTGTCCGGGCCCTGTGTCTTGGTTAAACATATGTAAATTACCATCGGTAAACCAAATATTAGCTCCTCCATTGGGTTCATTGCCTCCTGTTAAACCCAAAAGAATACATTCCCATTCCAAGGAGTTACTCAAATTATCTACTAATACATTGAAAGCTAGAGGTTTGAAATCAACTTGTATCCCAATTTTTCTCAGATCTTCCTTGATTTGTGAACCCATCGATTCTCTGGTTTTATTGCCTGCATTAGTCCCCAGAGTAAAACTAACCCGATTCCCATCGCGATCAAATAGTTCTCCTTGATCGTTATAAGTAAATCCAGCAGCAGTTAGGAGACTTTTCGCCTTTTCTGGGTTGTATTCATAACCTTGTAAGCCATCATAATAAAAAGGTGATTGCACCGAAACCGGAGAAGTTTGAGGTTCGCCCAAGCCTCGAAATATATTATTAATCATCCGTTGGCGATCGAGCCCATAAGCCACAGCCTGACGGAATTTTACATTATTGAACCATTTTGACTTGATAGGATCAACTAATGGTTTCCCATTGCGACTACCTTGATTAAGATTGAAAGTAATATAAACCGTGCCATATTGTGCGCCACCATTATAGATAGTATAGTTGCCTTTATTTTCTTCTTTTTTTAACAGAGAAAAATATTCAGGAGAGACACCAATAGAATCTAAGCCCCCAGAGCGAAACTGTAATAAAGAAGTATCCTGAGATTCAACAATTTCCCAAACAACTTGTTGGATATGGGGCAAAGTTTCTCCATTGACTCCTTTTTTCCAATAATAGGGGTTGGCCTCAAAAATAATTCGCTGGCTAGTTTTATATTCCTTTAGTTTGTAAGCACTACTAGCAACAATTTCTGAGGGTGGAGTATCCACTGCCCAAGTAGAAAGAAAAATTAAATTACCATCTTGATTACGATGCTCTATAGTTTTTTTGAGAATATGTTCTGGTAATATTTCTTGTCCAACGCTGCTAAAAAATGGGGCAAAAGGTTCTGACAAAGTAAACTCTATTTGTAGGTCGTTGAGTTTTTTGACTATCGGCAGTTTTTGACTTTGACCAATCCGTAAGGTATCTTTGGCGCTCGTTGGAATTTCCTCATTGAAATATAATTGATTGAAACTAAATACGACATCATCTGCGGTTATTGGTTCGCCATCAGACCATTTTAAATTTTTTCTCAGGGTAAAAACGACCTTTAATTTATCGTCCGAAATTGTCCAGGATTCTGCTAAAGCCGGTTCAGTTTTTCCCGTTAAGGGATTTTCTGTTACTAAGCCATCAAAAATCATTGAGCCGACAGAACCGCTGGTGGCATCTTGAGATATTACAGGATTAAAAGTCTTGGGATCTTCAAGGATTGATTGTACTAATTGTGTCACTGTATCCTTGTTTGCTTCAATAAGGGTGGGATTGCAACCAGTTAGAAATATTGTATAAATCGCGATTAAAATTAAAGCTATAGATTTTTGTTTAAGGTTTCTAAAAATATTAAATTTACTCATAATATTATTTTTTTCACTAACTAAAATTGTTTCTTCTTCCTCATCCCTAATTCCTCATCCTTCATCCCTCATCCCTCATCCCTAATTCCTCATCCTTCATCCCTCATCCCTCATCCCTAATTCCTCATCCTTCATCCCTCATCCCTCATCCTTAATTCCTCATCCCTTCAACATGTCTAAACATTTATCTCGCCTAGTATTTTCTCCGAAGCAACAACAAGAAGATTCTATTCATTTAACCACTGAACAACAACATTACCTAAAAAGAGTTCTCCGATTAGGAGAAAGCGATCGCTTTATTGCCATGGATGGACAAGGAAAATCTTGGTTAGCCGAGATAATGGGGGTAAAAGCACAATTAATAGATTCTATAGAGCTCGAAACAGAGTTACCAGTTGATATTAGTCTGATTACTGCTTTACCGAAAGGTAATGGTTATGAACAAATAATCCGCTCCGGTACAGAATTGGGAGTTAGCTGTTTTATTCCCGTTTTAAGCGATCGCACTATTCTCAAGCCAAGTAATAATAAAGTAGAACGCTGGCGAAAGATTACTACCGAAGCAGCTGAACAATCAGAAAGACAGATTGTTCCCCAGATTATAAACCCTGTTGCCTTTAGTAATGCGATTGAGAATTTAATCCCCGCTAAAGGCGATCGCTTTATTTGTGTTGCGCGCACAGGTACTATCCCCTTCATAAATTGCTTACAGTCACTCACTCAGAAAAATATTGTCATTGCAACGGGGACAGAAGGAGGTTGGACAAAAGAAGAAATTGCCCTAGCAATCTCTCATAATTTTCAGCCAGTATCTTTGGGCCAACGAATTCTAACAGCGGTTACTGCTCCGATCACTGCGCTATCTTTAGCAGCTGCTATTCTGGAGGAGTCTCCAATGTAACATTATTAAAATCATTTATATTTTTAACCTTGTTAGGTAACACAGTTCAAAAAGAGCCTTGGTTGGCCGTTAATCTATCTTTATTTTTTCCTGGTATGGGACAACTATATGCAGGCAAATTTTATAAAGGTAGTAGCTTATTCTTGCTTCAGTTTAGTTTGATTATTCTTTCTTTTTGGTCAATTTTTAGTCCTAGGGGAAATACGGTTAATGCCATATTCTGTCTGGGAATATTAGTCATAGTTTATATATTCAACTTGATTGATGCCTATTATTGTTTAAAGATTAAGCAAGCAACTAAATCAACTAAAAAGAAGAAAAATCCTTGGTATATTTTTAAAAATCAGCGCAGTCCTTGGTACGTTTTTTTTCTGTCTCGTATTTTTCCTGGGTTAGGGCAGATTTATTTACGACAACCGATTGCTGCTGTGATTTTTATTACAAGTACGATTGTTTTTGGGCTACTAGATGACTATCGGCCTTCTTTATTAATCATCCCACCAATTATCACCGCAATATCTGCCCATCATGCTTATTTTAATTTTCCAAAATTGAATTATGATAATCGCCAAAAATATTACGTTTCGCGATCGCTTTTGGCACTGATGACAGGTTTAATTTTTATCTTAGGCGTTACCAATACTTGCATACCCAATTGGATTGATCATAGAGTAGACAAATTCGCGATTCCGAGTAGCTCGATGTCGCCAACTTTGCAAATTGGTGATCGAATATTTGTGAGTAAATCTGGAAATTATCAACCGCAGTTGGGCGATGTTATTGTTTTTACCGCGACTCAAACGGCGAAAAAACTAGACCCAATTATTGCGATCGCGGGAACTAAATTTTTTATCAAAAGAGTAGTCGGTCTTCCTGGTCAAAAGATTAGAATTGAAGATGGTATCGTTTATGTTAATGATTTTCCTTTAGCAGAAGACTATATTCAAGAAATACCTAATTATTACTTGCCAGACAATAGAATTCCTGATGATAGTTATTTTGTTTTAGGAGATAATAGAAATAATAGTTTTGATTCTCATTTTTGGGGATATTTACCAGAAGATAATATTGTAGGGAAGGCCTATAAAATATATTGGCCACCAGAAAATATTCAGGCTTTATAAACAGCCCTACAAATAGCAGAGCTATTTAATTGTCATCAGTTAGCTTTACACAAAATCATTATCATCAATATTTACTGCATTGATATTAGTCAACGTAGCTAAAGTTTCATTGGTGGCAGTTTCAAGAATGTCAGTGTCTGCGCCACTTAAGCTTATTGCTTATTATCTAAATCCTCCCTCATCTATGCAACGCCCAGTCATTTTTATATTTATCCTTTAACTAGTTGAATAAGAAATTTTTGTTTAAGTTAATGGCTCGATACAAATTTGAGAATAGTTAAAATCATGTAGATATTTAACTAGTATTAGAAATTTATTTTGTACCTTAGCTCTACTAACATTTGTTCGTCTTAGGATTAAATGAGGCGTAGTATTTTCGTCAAGACGAAATACTTCCAATAGTGGTCTTTGTTCTCCATCAGGGGAACCAGGACGCATTACCGCTAATATGTTTTCACTTAAAGATAATTCTCCAAAACTATCAATAACTGTAGTCGAACCATTATTGAGGTTTCTGATCAGTGTTTTGGATGATTTCCGATGACCATAAGGATAATACCAAGTGACACCATTAAACCCAACCGCAGCAAATGGTTGGGAAATTGCTACCGTGCTTCCTAAAGCGACATCTTCAACAGCTATCTTTATTGGTTCGGCTTGTGGTCGAACTAGATCGAACAGCCAAGCTCAACCAGTGTTATCAAGTGATGATGAGTAACCAACTAAAAGTAAATTTTGCTCCAGAGCGACTCTACTTCCATAAAAGCTTTCATTACTACCTAAGTACTTTTCGCCCATATCAGGCAAACTAAATTGCTCGATCTTGCCCTGACGTAAGAGATTAAAGCGAACTAAATTTGATTCTGGTTCTCTTTGCACCAACAGTTCGATAGGTTGGACATCTGCATCTGTTTTAAGGTCGATTAAATATCTCCGATAAGAATATTTAGGAGATGTATTGATTGCTTGAGATGGAGATAAACTATCCCTTAAAACATCTGAATTTCTGATTCTGGCAGAGATTGTCAAAATATCTCCGTTTAACTCTAGCCCGTGGCCAAATATAGAACCCTCTCTATCTAAAGCTAAATCTTCAGGGGGGAGAATTTCCCTAGTTCTGCTCCATCTACCAGCGTCATCTGAAGTATAAATAATCACCTTATTTACTCCGATATCCCCGACCCCTAAATACTTATCATTAACAACCACAGAAGAACCAAAGTAAGCTTGACTGTCATTTGGCTTGGGAAAAAAGCAGTTTTTTTAGGATTAAATATATTTATTTTCTCCAAAAATGTTTTCTGATGACTGACAGAGCAATACCGGTATTGCTAACTTATATAAGGACAGTTAGCAGTGCTTAAAAATCCAGGCAAACTACCATCAACCTCTAAATCATGAATCAATGAGAGGTAATAATTGTTAATTAATAAATTCTTTGTTTGGGAAGATATTCTGTTTTTTAAAGGTAAGACAATCTAACTCAAAACCCATACTAGAGATTATGATAGATAATCATTAGCTATCATAATTTTTATGATATTTGTGGTTGCAACAACAAATTCAACAACAATATAATAGACATAACAAATGAACGTCAATAGTTATTAGTGATTTTTTTAAAGGAAGATTAATTGTAATTTAAAAAATGATAAAAAAGTTATATCATTTTTATTTACAGCTAAAAACAATAGTTGTTTCCCCTTAAGTAATTCCTCGGGATAAATCAATTAATAAAATCTAATAATATTTCGGGATTAAACTAATAGAATATAAAACAAAAATCTTAATAAACTAGAAGATAAATTAATATAATGCCTCACTCCAAATTTCTCAAAATTATAATTATTATCTTTGTTACATCTTCATTAATACTTTTTCTAGGTAGAGGTAAAACATGGCAACTTCCTAGTTCTAGTAAAGTTATTGCCTTCAGTCCCAATGGAGAGATGTTGGCGACAGGTTCGGGCATACCAATAAATTACAATTTTATTCATGGTGTTTCTTCTACGGTTGAAATACGAAGAGTCTCGGATGGGAAAATTATTCAGACCTTGGAATTTCCTTTCGCTACTAGTCTTGCTTTTAGCCCGAACAATAATCTGATTGCAGCAGGTAATGTTGGAAGAGAAATAAAAATTTGGCGTATTAGTGATGCTCAATTAGTTCATTCTTTTACGAGAGCAAAGATTAACAGAGCCCGAACAACTTTTATTGCCTTTACTCCAGATGGACAAGCTCTTATAGCATCAGCAGGAAGATATTCTAGGATTAGTGATAAACCAAGCCAAATAAGTGTTTGGGAACTCAATAGTGGTTATAGCCGCTATACAATCTCAAAGCCTTATACGTGTGTTGCTGCTAGTCCAGATGGTGAAATACTTGCTTTTGGTGGTCAAATAAAACCTTTGGCTTTGTATAAATTAAAAGATAGTACTCAATTGAAATTTATCAATACTAAGCCAAGTATTTGCAATCATCTAAAATTTAGTATGGATAATAAAACACTAGTATTTCAATCTTATTCTGGTCAAACTAGAGATACTCATGTTTATGATGTTGAGAATGGTAAACTATTGCGAATTATCCCAACACAAAATCCATACGAAAATAAATGGTATCTTAGTGATATTGCTATAAGTCCAGATAGTAAGTATTTAGCAGCTTCGTATAAAATTAGTCGCACATCAGATTTTTTATTTAGTTTTCCTAACGTGTTGTTTGATCGAATTCGTATCTGGAATATAGAAGATGGTGGATTAGTAACTTCATTTATCGGACATGGAAAAGGAACTAATACAATTGCATTTAGTCCTGATAGTAAATGGTTAGCTTCTGCAGGAAAAAATAATACAATTCGCCTTTGGCCAATGCCACCGCGTAATTATATTTGGGTTTTCTTGTCTATTACTAGTGGTGTGATTCTGCTTATGTATTCGTTGATCAATATATGCTCTAATTGGTCTAAGAAAAACAAAATTTAGCTTGATATAGAATGCAATAATGAATTATGAACAACTAAGCATGTATTATCATAAATACATAAAAATTACATTTTTTATCTTTTTCCTAATTGTTTTAATAATAAAATTTTTTAGTAGATACAAAGATTGGGAAATACCTAGTTATAGTCGTGATATTGTCTTTAGTTCAGATGGGCAGTTACTGGCTACCGCTTCAGGAGAAGGAAAATATGGAAAATCTTCTAAAGTTGAAATTCGAAATATAGAAAATAAAACAACTATTCAATCCTTGGATTTTTTATATGCTACACATATTACATTTAGTCATGACAATAGTTTAATTGTCGCAGGTAATTATTATGGTGATATCAAGGTATGGCGACTCGATGATGGTAAATTAATTCATTCTGTTAATAAAGCATTTACGGATGGAGGACAAATAGCTTTTTTGGCTTTTTCTCCTGATCAAAAAACTTTAGTAGCATCAGCAACAGTCAGATCTACTTCTACAAATAGAAATATTACATCGGTAATAGCATGGAACCTGGTAAATGGAGAACAACATTATGCCTTATCTACTCCTGCTAACTGTGCTGCGGTTAGTTTTGACAGTAAAATATTTGCTGTCAGTAGTTTTAAGAAGCCTTTAAGTATTTACCGATTAGAAGATGGAAAATTACTTAAAAAGATTGAGAAAGGCTCTAATACTTGCAGAAGACTGAGATTTAGTAATGACGGAAAATTAATTGCTTTTGCCTCAATTTTCGTTGAAAAAAATGGTGTTTATATTATAAGTCTGTTAGACGAAAAACTAGTTCGTGTGATTTCTCATTACGATCCTTATAAATACCAAGAACTACCAAGTGATATTGCCATAAGTCCTGACGGTAATTACTTAGCTGTGTCATATGGTGTGATAGAAGGAAATGATAGTATCATGATTGGTCCGAGTTTTGACTTTCCCAAAGGATTATTTGGCAAGGTTCGCTATTGGCATATTAAAAGCGGACTTCCAATTGCTACACATCGTGTCCATTGGATGGATACTAGAGCGATCGCATTTAGTCCTGATGGCAAATGGTTAGCATCTGTTAGTGGTGGTCGGGAAAATAATCGGGTTCGCTTGTGGCGGATGCCACCATATTCTGGATGGTTTTGGTTGCTTGGTACCGCAGGTTTCGTCACACTTGTTTATTATCGAAGAAAAGAAATACTAGAGTGGCTTGATATTTAAATAGTTCTGTAATTATCTTAATGATTTATTCTTAAACACTTTTCTAATTTGATTTAAATAAATTAAATTTTGTCGCCAACGAAATATAATCAACAGCGATTTTGTGAGCATCAATCCTGTTTGTCTCATCGGAGTATAGAAAATACAGGATAAATAAGTTGCCACAGCATAGGATATGATAGTTGCGATCGCAGCACCCACTCCCTGATAAAGAGGAATTAACCATAAATTTAAAACAACATTTGTTAAAGCGCCTAAACTCGTAGTAGCAAAATTAAATATAGTCAAATTTTCTATCATCAGCCATTTACTACGGGCAACTCCTAAAAAGACAAAAACTCCTGCCCAAATATGCCAAGATAAGATAATACCCGCCTTAGCGTATTCTGTTCCCAAAAGATAAGTCAATAAAGGCTTCGCTAAGAATGTAGTAGGAATTGCAATGCCAACAGCAATAGCTACCATCAAATCATATAATTGCTGCAACTTGGCATGATATTTTTTTAAACTTTCTTTTCTCACCCTAATAATAGCAGGAAAGCAAGAACCACAAATCGCTACGGGAAAAAAATACCAAATTTCTGAAAATTTTACTGCTGTAGCATAATTCCCTACTGCTACAGAGTTTGTCATATTACCTAGCATAACCTGATCAATTTTCATGTAAATTGTAATCATCACACTAGATAAAATTAAAGGGAAAGAATCGCGTAAAACTAATTGAGCCCTGGCAAAGTCAAATTTCCAGGAAAAGATCGAAAAACGATATTGACTGTAAATCCAGATTTTTAGCACAGCCTTTAGTAAATAATCGCCAAAAATCAGCCAAGCAAAAGCAATCAAAGAAAAATTTAGCCAAATAAATAATAATTTAAGAGCTGAAGTTATCACT
The DNA here is from genome assembly GCF_000332055.1 of Xenococcus sp. PCC 7305. Classification (GTDB taxonomy): domain Bacteria; phylum Cyanobacteriota; class Cyanobacteriia; order Cyanobacteriales; family Xenococcaceae; genus Xenococcus. The sequence continues at coordinate 31,351 of NZ_ALVZ01000175.1, forward strand.
AATTGAATACTACGAATTAAGGAAATAGCTTTAGAATTTACCTGGGACTCAAACCAATAATCAATATTGTCAAAAGCTGTAAAAATTAAACCCCAAGCAAGAATCATATTTATAGTGTGCAATTCCTGATTGTAATTGAATTTTGCACTGCTAATGATAACTAAGCTACAAGCAACTATTGAACCTAATACTTTGAGGATAAAAGCTGTCCCTAGAATAGTATTTTTAGCTTCTGGTTCTCGGACTAAATTACGCACAACAATTCCATTGAGTCCTAACTTTGTGATCGCTTCAAATAATGCAACAAAGCTAATGCAGTAACTCAGCTTACCAAAATTTTCTACTCCCAAATATCGCACCAGATAAATAACGATAGAAAAGTTAACTATCATAGCAAAAACTTTTTCTATCATTAGCCAGCCGATATTACGAATTATTTTTTGTAATCCAGGACTAAAATTATCAATAATTGTGGCTATTTTTTTGAACATAGAGAATTTTAATTAATGTTCAATGCTAACCATTGGCTTCATTACAATCATTCTTGTGGATGATTTGTGTGGTTTTGTCGCTAAACAAAAACTCATACCGACAAAATAAGCCAATTGTGATGGATATCCATAAATAGGAGCAGCGCATAAGTTGATCACCAATAAAAATACCCAAATAATGTAGACATCCCGATTGGGCGTTTTTTGAGAGTAAAAAATAATAATAAAAAATGGTAATAAAATTACTATTAGACCCACAATGCCACCTTCAGAAAAAGTAGAGAATATAGCACTTTCATAATGGTAATTATATTGATCGTATCTCAGTAATTTGTTCTTTTTGACTGCTACATTAGAAGTCCCTAAGCCGTAGCCAATATAAGATTCTGAATCTGTAAATAATAATATTCCTTGATACCAAGCATAATATCTTTTATAGTTAGCCAACTCCTCAGTAGACAAGCCACTACTTAGAATATTTAATGCCTTGGTATTGATTTTTTCGTATAGCTTTGCTTGTAAAATAGGAGCTGTAATAATTGCAATAACACAGAAAATACCAATCAGCATTTTTCTTTGACTTTTGCTTTTGCGAGATAATAAGAAAAATCTCAAAACTAAATAACCAATCATTGCTGATGCCAATAATACAGGAGCACGACTCAAAGAAAAGAAACATCCTAGCCAAACTAAAGATAAATTGAGAATCATACCCCAAAGATATTTCCTTTTTTCTCCTTCAAGATTAAACAAAATAACACTAGATAGAATACCCAAAGATAAAATTGGATAAACGCTAGTTGAACCACCAATAAAAAAGGAGCCCCTTCTTTGTCCACCTCGTAGTTTGTTTTGCAAAACCCCTGCTTTTTCTTCCCATTTAACTAAACGCTGTCCAACGATAGGAACATCAACCAAGATCCCCAAAGAATCAGAGACAATACCAATAGAAATGATATTGGATAAAAGAACAATAAAAATCAATAATTTCTTAAATAATTTGTATTTTCGCTTAATATATGCAAACAAATATACACAAGTATAAAAAGAGAAATAGGTAAACAGTCTGTAGATAATAACAGCTAAAGGAATCTCTCTAATGAACAATGATATTATCACTGATATCAAGGAACATATCCCTAAAAGTATTAGGAAAAAGTCTGGAGTTTTTTGTTCTTTTTTATTGAGTTTTCCTCGGACAAATATCCAAGTATAGCCCCATAATAATACAATTAGGCTTAGTTCCAAGATAGTGGCGACCCTGGGGAAAATGAGATCTAATAACGTCGGAGAAGAAAATATTATTAAATAGAAAATTAGAATTCTTAGGGTTTTTGTATACATAGCGATCGCATTTTGTTTGAGACAACTTTTATAGCCAATTATTCTTCTTATGAATATTTTTCGTTTATTTTTCCTGGTTCCCCATTCCCCCTGACCTAATAGATCGCTGTAACCTTCACAACTTTCTTGTGTTGACTCTGACATATCAAATCTGCAATCCTCAATCATAGATTTGGCTAAAGATTCCGATAAGATAGACCAAAGCTTTTCCTTAAGCAAAGATGTTATCTTAAAGATAAATTCATATTTGATCGGCTATCATGTAGGCCGTAAACTAATAGAATCTAGGCAATCCTCTCCAGGATGTAAGGCCCATACCAAGGAACGACCGAGCTTACAGCAGCACTCCCACTTGCAACGGAAAGACAACATTTCATGGCTAACCTGAATTTGCGACATACAACAGCAAGGAATCAGCGATACTACGACTCAGAGCACCCATTTAAAGATACGGCCTTGGGTTTAGTGTCCACGACAAGTTTTCCTGCGATCGTCGGCACGGCAGACATGATGTTGAAATCTGCCGAAGTGACCATGGTGGGATACGAGAAAATCGGGAGCGGTCATTGTACGGCGGTAATTCGAGGCAATATTGCAGACGTGAGGTTAGCCGTAGAAGAAGGGGCAAAAACCGCAGAGAAGTTCGGCCAGCTAATATCTAAGCTGGTAATTGCTCGTCCCATGCCTAATTTAGAAGCAATATTTCCCATTGGCTCCCAACTAGTAGAATTAATTCAGAAAAGAAGGGGCTACAGTCGCCTGAGTAATCGCTCAATTGGGTTGCTTGAAACCAGGGGGTTTCCGGCAATGGTTGGTGCAGCAGATGCCATGTTGAAATCAGCTGATGTACAGCTTGCTTCCTATGAAAAAATTGGTGAAGGTCTTTGTACCGCTATTATCCGAGGTTCAATCGCAAATGTAGCCATGGCGATCGATGTCGGAATGCAGGAAGCAGAAAGAATTGGCGAGTTACATGCTGTGATGGTTATTCCCAGACTGCTAGAAGATTTAGAACATACTCTGCCTGTTGCTAGTTACTGGGTTGAAGAACAAGATCCCCTTCCTGTGTTACTTCCCAATAAGGTCGAAGAAAAAGTCAAAGAGCCTATTTTATTGCCACAAAGACAAGCTCAACCTATGCCTCTCAAAAAAATAGTAGAAGTTGAAGAGTTATAATTGCGGTAGTTTTTAGCAAATGCAGCCTTTCTCTTCTGTCTCTACTTCATTGCCCATTCAACCTTCATTCTTTTCTAGTAACAGCCAAACTGTTTCCTGTCGCCAACCAAAGAATTGATCTAGCACAGTCTCTGACAGATTTTTCTATGGGTTCAGGCGGATAGGAGGAAGGTACAGCAAGCGGTTTGAGGACAATTCCACGACTACCAAAAACAATTTCCCCGATGATACGAGCACGAGTCATATGGTTTTCCGAGGTGATTAGGTAAACACTATCTATACCCTGGGCTTCGAGTTCATCTACTAAAGTGGTGAAATTCGTTACCGTATCACTAGCACGATAATCTAAGTGTAGGCGATCGCCTTTGATACCTCTAGTAGCGAAAATTCTTTTAACATAATCTTGGGGGCTACCACCAGATACCCAGATATCTAGATGGGGATATCTTTTCCCCAACTCCGCAGCAAATTTTTCCCTTTCTTCATGTCCACCCAAAACTAATACTGCATCTGGTTGCACAAGATAGCTTTGTAATTGTTTATAACCAAAGCCACAGGAAATTGATACTAATAGAATTAATAGCCATTGAATTTTACGACTCATGGTGAATGATGGAACTTTGTGGATTTTATCTTTACGCAAAAACACGGATAATGGTTTATTTTTCAGAAAAAAATGTCCAATAGGCATTCTAGATTTTTTTTCTCAAATCGTAACCCCATACTGCCCAAAAGTTATAAAAATATAGTTAATAATTGATGGAAAAACCACATAGATGACTATGTGGTTCCTTTTTGTTTATAATTGTGCGGGCTGAGAGTAGCGTTTATTAGAAGTCAATTAATTTAATGGAACTTTAGATAAAATCATTAATGTCAATATTAGTTGCATCTATTCCCTTGACAGTCGCAATTGTTTCCATAGTCGCCGTCTCAATAATATTAGTACTAGACCCTGCTTGAGCAATGGTAAGAGCGCTAAAATCCAGACTACCTAACTCTAAAAAGTCAATTCCATCCTCAAAATCTTTAATGATGTCTTTATTCTCAGTAGTAGTGGATTCTAGCCTAAAGTAATCGCTTCCCGCCTTTCCATATAAGATATCTAACCCTAAGCCTCCAATGAGAGTATCATTGCCATCACTTCCATACAATTTGTCATTATCGTCGTTGCCTTGAAGGAGATCGTCACCATTCCCTCCGTTGAGAGTGTCATTCCCATTCCCTCCAACTAGACTGTCATTGTTATTATTTCCTTTGAGAACATCGGCACCATTACCTCCAATGAGAGTATCATTGCCATGACTTCCATACAACTTGTCATTATCATCGTTACCTTGGAGGATATCGTCACCATTTCCTCCATTGAGGGTATCATTCCCATTCCCTCCAACTAGACTGTCATTGTTGTTATGTCCTTTGAGAACATCGGCACCATTACCTCCACTAAGAGTATCGTTGCCATCATTACCATATAGACTGTCATTATCATTGTCACCGTAGAGAATGTCGGCACCAGTTCCACCACTGATATTATCATTGCCATCTAAACCAGAGAGAAGGTCATTTGCTGCTAATCCAGTGAAGACATCGTCATAGAGAGAACCAATCGCTTCAATCGCTTCAATGTTAGCAAAGGTCATAGTATTAACCCCGTCACTATATTCCCCACTGCCACTATTAGTGGAGGAGTAAATAATGCCACTAGGACTTTGGCTGAAATCAATACTCAGAATATCAAAGCCTGCCTCACCATCAATATGAGGAACTTCTAACCCAGTGACAATGAAATAATCATCATCATCGAGGATTTCCAGAGTAGCGGTGCTATTAGAACCGAGAGCCAATTCAGGAATACCAGGGAAGGTTTGTAGTTGGAGATTTACTGTTTCTGTCCCTTCATATTCCCCATCATCTAAGATATCAAAGACAATCGTTTGAGTAGTTTCTCCTGGTTGAAAACTTACTGATTGAGGTTGTGCAAACAGATTCAAGTAATCTAATCCTTCAGTGGCGGTCTCATCGCTCCAGAAAACTTCCACCTCAGCAAAGTTGAAGAGATTACCGGTACGAGTAATGGTGACAACAGCCTGTTCATCCTCATTTCCCTTATAAACTGTTTGAGCAAAATCAAAATAGGAAACTTCATTATCGCGGATTTCTACAGTGGCAGTGCTATGAGTTCCAATAAAGGTGTCGGGAATACCAGGAATAGTTTGGAGTTTAAGCTCAATAATTTCAGTACCTTCAAGATCATAATCATCAAAAATCTCGAATTCGATTATTTGAGTTTCCTGTTCAGGTTGAAAGCTGACAAAGAAAGGAAAAGCGAAGGAATCATAGTCAAGACCTTGTTCTGCCGTGCCACCAGTTAAGAAGACTCCAATATTAGAAGAGTTATTCAGATTCCCACTACGAGACAAAGTAATTGTAGCTAGATTGGGATAGACTAGCTCACTTTCACTGACTGTATAAACGACTTGGGAAGATTCAATCAAGGATTCATCTAGCATAATTATAATTTAGCGTGCAATTATCTCCACAATATTGATTAAAAATGCCAAAGCGAGGCGCTACGCGCCCCGAGAACAGGATCTCTACGAGAGACTTTAAGTCGTCGCAATCGCAAAAATACAAGATTGGACGAAAAGATCAAACCAAATTTCTGCGCTCTTCAGCTCTTTCATTAAATATTTTCTGCAAATTCGATGTAAGAAACTTCGTTATCGAGAATCTCCAGACTGACACTATCTTGATTGCCAAAGACTATATCTGGACTACCAGAGAAGTTTAACAGTTGTAGTTCAACTGTTTCGGTACCTTCAAGTTCCCCATCATCAAAGATCTCAAACTCAACAGTAGTCGTGGTTTGTCCAAAATCAAAGTAGGCATTCTGATATAAAGAGTAATCAGAACCGTCTTGTGC
>NZ_ALVZ01000176.1 GCF_000332055.1 Xenococcus sp. PCC 7305
AGGCGATTTCTCAAAATATTTGTACCAGGTTTTGATCAGATTTATCGATAATCTGTAAGGACGATTCGCGAATCGCCCCTACGTCAATGGTATGTTCTTTCCCAAAAATCACCTTATTACTTATTACTCATTACTTAATTCTTTATTCTGTGACAAAATCATCACCATTTAATTGATCAGCATTGACATTTTCGACAATAGCTAGAACTTGATTATTATCTGTAATACTAATCACCGCATTATTGCCATTTTGAGCAATAGTTAAATCACTAAATTCTAAACTGCCAAGACCAAAGCGATCGCTCAGCAAAAACTTATCAACCCCATCAACATAATCTTTAACTCGGTCAACCCCCACATTAGCCCCACGAGTTAATTCCAAGAAATCGTTCCCACTACCACTCCAGAGAGTATCGTTACCTTGCCCACCAAAGAGAGTATCACTGCCATTATTGCCGAATAAGATGTCATTGCCAGTATTGCCTTCTAGAGAATCATTGCCGACATTGCCGAATAAACTATCTGTCCCGTCGCCACCAACTAAGACATCATTGCCATTGTTGCCATAGAGAACATCAGTTCCTGTCCCACCAGCGAGAAAGTCGTTATTGGCTTGTCCCCAGAGAACATCATTGCCCTCTCCGCCAAAGAGTTCGTCATCTCCTGTCCCAGCAAAAATAATATCGCTGCCAAGTCCACCGAAGAGAGTATCATTACCCGCATTACCATTTACTTGGTCATTTTCCGCATTTCCGAACACAGAGTCGTTACCATTGCCCCCGAAGAGCGTATCGACCCCATTGCCACCGAGGAGAGTATCATTGCCATTATTACCTAAAACGCGATCGCGTCCTGCTCCGCCAACAACTGAATCATTATCAGCTTGACCCCAAACAGTATCATTGCCGTCTCCACCATCGATAACATCATTGCCATTATTGCCAAAAAGACTATCCTGTCCTGCATCACCATTAATAATGTCATTGCCAGCTAATCCTCTGACATTATCATCACCAGCTAAAGCATGAATTTGATCAGCATTAACTGTGCCGTCAATGACATCGTTCCCTGGTGTTCCCGTAATCTTGTTAGGTTGAGAGTTATCGACCCCAAAAACAACGTAACTTGCACCTACATCATAATTACCATTGAGTTGCGCATTTCCCGCCCCGATAATAATATCGTCGATACCATCACCATTAACATCACCGGCATTACTTACAGATCCTCCAGCAAAATCTGTTTCATTGACGCCATTAAGGACAAAACCATTATTGCCATTGAGACTAGAGAGTTCTAAGCTACCATTACTCCCAATGTTAGTCTCGCCAAGGACCACATAACCTGACCCTGCATTATTGTTACCATTAGCATCAACAAGGGGTGCACCAATAATTAGATCATCAAAACCATCTTTGTTAATGTCTCCTGCATTACTAACTGAACCACCAAATCCGTCTTGTGGGTCAATACCATTAATTACAAAACCATTATTGCCATTGAGTTGGGATAACTCAAAATCGCCGCTATTCCCAATATTATTGTTGCCGAAAACTATATAGGTTTTTCCTGAAGTATCGCGATTATTACGATCCTCAGGAACCCCAATAATCAGGTCATCAATGTCATCACCATTAATATCCCCGGCATTACTAACCAATCTTGTAGATTGCTCTACTCCATTCAGAACAAAGCCATTGCTTCCATTGAGCTCAGAAAGTCCAACCCGACCACTACTCCCGACATTGTTATCACCAAAGATGACGTAACTTTCTCGTCCACCAATAAAGTACCCAGGGCCAGCGAAAGGTTCATATACAGCAGACCCAATAATGACATCATCAAAACCATCGCCATTGATATCTCCGAGATTACTTACAGAAATCCCAGTACTGGCTATATCATATTGCCCAGTAGTATCAATAATAAAGCCATTGTTTCCATTAAGAGCAGAAAGTTCTAGATTGCCAGTGCTCCCGACATTATTATCTCCAAAGATGACATAGCTTTCTCCTTGGGAACTACTTAAACCTGGGGCCCCAATAATCAGGTCATCTAGACCATCACCATTGATATCTCCTGAATTACTAACCGAAAAGCCTGAAATATCAGCAGAAGATAAAAAGGTTCTCTCACTATAATTTCCTCTGATACCTTGAAGAACAAAACCATTACTACCATTTAAATCGGAAAGTTCTACCGAAGAACTAAGGTTATTACCCCCGAAAACAACATAAGTTTCTCCTGCATTGTATGGTCCATAGCTGGCATTAGGGTTATCAGCAAAAGGTGCGCCAATAATCAGGTCATCAATGCCGTCACCGTTAATATCTCCGGCATTATTTACTGAACTACCTGAATAATCCCCCTGATTATAAATCTGATTTGGGTTGTTTGAGTTGATCCCTTGGAGCAGAAAACCATTATTCCCATTCAGGTTGGAGAGTTCAAAACTACCATTAGCCCCAAGATTGTTATCGCCAAAAACTAGGTAACTCACTCCAGCTTCATCTTTAGCAGAAGGTGCACCGATAATCAGGTCATCAATGCCATCACCATTGACATCTCCGGCATTGCTTACTGAACTACCAGAGCGATCGCCTGCATCAACCCCGTTAATGACAAAGCCATTATTGCCATCAAGATCAGCTAAATTAATCGAAGCTGGAAACATAATTTATTACCTCAAAGAAATGATTAAATTGCAAATTTTACTGACATGGGAATTACAAACTAAAAGCCCTTAATTAAGGGATCTCCTGCTCAAAAACTAACTAGGCAACTACGAAATCATTACTATTAAGTTGCTCTGCATCAGTGTTCTCTACAATTGCCAATAGTTGATTGTTAGCGGTAATTTTTATTTGAGCATTATTACCATTTTGATTGATAGTTAAATCACTAAATTCTAAACTGCCAAGACCAAAGCGATCGCTGAGCAAAAACTTATCAACCCCATCAACATAATCTTTAACTCGGTCAACACCCACATTAGCCCCACGAGTTAATTCCAAGAAATCGTTCCCACTACCACTCCAGAGAGTATCGTTACCTTGTCCACCAAAGAGAGTATCATTGCCATCATTGCCGAATAAGATGTCATTACCAGTATTGCCTTCTAGAGAATCATTACCGACATTGCCGAATAAACTATCTGTCCCGTCGCCGCCAACTAAGACATCATTGCCATTGTTGCCATAGAGAACATCAGTTCCTGCTCCACCAGATACAAAATCATTATTTGCTTGTCCCCAAAGAACATCATTGCCTGCTTCGCCAAAGAGTTCATCTGCCCCCCCATAGCCAAAGAGAATGTCGTTATCTTTTCCGCCAAAGAGACTGTCATTTCCAGCATTGCCGATGACTTGATCATTCCCAGCATTGCCAAAAACTAAATCATTGCCCTCTCCGCCAAAGAGAGTATCGATGCCATTGCCACCGAGAAGAGTATCATTGCCATTATTACCTAAAATGCGATCGCGTCCTGCTCCGCCAATCACTGAATCATTATCGGCTTGACCCCAGAGTGTATCGTTATCGTCTCCACCATTGATAATATCATCACCATTATTACCAAAAAGAGTATCTCTTCCTGCATCACCGTTAATAATGTCATCGCCAGCTAATCCTCTGACACTATCATCACCAGCTAAGGCATGGATTTGATCGGCATTAACTGTGCCGTCAATGATGTCGTTGCCTGGTGTGCCTTGAATTTTATTTACTGGAGAATCTTTGACGCCAAATATCACATAACTTGTTCCCACGCGCTCTTGCCCATTAGAACCAGCGTAATATCCACCGATAATGATATCAGCAACCCCGTCTCCATTAACATCGCCAGCATTACTCACTGAATTGCCAACGCGCTCATCAAATGCTATACCTTCTAGGACAAAGCCATTGGTTCCATCAAGTTCGGTAACCACCAAATTAGGAGTACTACCCAGATTTTCGTCGCCAAAAACGACATAACTCGCTCCTGTAAAATCTTCATCTCCAGGACTCGCAAAAATGGCTCCAATAACAACATCAGCAATGCCATCACCATTAATATCCCCGGCATTGCTAACTGAGCCACCGAGACGACTATCAAAATCACTTCCTTGAATGACGATACCATTACTGCCATTGAGCTCAGAAAGCTTAAAGCTACCAGTAGTTCCGAGCTCATTGCTACCAAAAACGATATAACTTTCTCCTGCTCGGAACTGACCATTGGGCTCGGCACCAAAAGCGCCAATGATTAGATCATCAATGCCATCACCATTAACATCCCCGGCATTGCTTACCGAACTTCCCGAGCGATCGCCACTGCTAGGAGGAGCAACATTAATTCCTTCTAAGACAAAACCATTAGCCCCATCCAGCTCAGAGAGTTTAAAACTACCGCCAGCTCCAAGATTATTGCCGCCAAAAATAACATAACTTTCTCCTGCACTATAAGTTGAACCTCCATGCCCATTGGGATCTCCCCCAGGAGCACCAATAATGACATCATCAATGCCATCACCATTAATATCGCCGACATTACTGACCGAAGTACCGGCAAAATCTCGTTCATCAATTGCTTCGAGGACAAAGCCATTCGTGCCATCGAGAGCCGCAAGTTCTAAGACACCATTATTGCCAATATTATTGCTGCCAAAAACGACGTAACTTTCTCCTACGAAAAAACTGCCATTTCTATTGGCAAAAGGAGCGCCAATAACCAGGTCTTCAATGCCATCACCATTGAGATCCCCCCCATTGCTTACTGAGCTGCCGGAAAGATCACCAGAGGCAATCCCATTAATCACAAAACCATTGGAGCCATTAAGATTCGACAGTTCTAAACTACTACTACCGACATTACTATTACCAAAGACGACATAGCTTTGACCTCGATCTATTTGGCCATTGATATTGGCCCGCTCTGCTCCAATAATGACATCATCAATGCCATCACCATTAATATCCCCAGCATTGCTTACGGAGGTGCCAGCATAATCACGCTCATTAATACCGTTAATGACAAAGCCGTTAGTGCCATTAAGGTTTGAGAGTTCTAGATTGCTACTATTTCCCAGATTCTCGTCGCCAAAAACGACATAGCTTTCTCCTGCATAATAATTGCCATTAGGATTTGCCCGATCTGCACCGATAATCAGGTCATCGATGCCATCACCATTGAGATCACCGGCATTGCTTACTGAACTACCAGAGCGATCGCCTGGGTCAATCCCGTTAATTACAAAACCATTATTGCCATCAAGATCAGCTAAATTAATCGAAGCCGGAAACATAATTCACCCCAAACAGATGAGTTCTCAATAGCAATTATAGAGGCATATTTAAAGTTTTTAATCAGGTTTATAAATAAGAATTATTTTTGTATATTTTATGTAGCATAAATTTTTGATATTTATATTATCTGACTTTCTTAATGGGATAAAAAGTTAGAAGAGGAAACCTGAGCGGGCGGGATAGCAGGAAGAGGTGAATTGCGGAAATTAGGATACCGAGCATCAATCTGATGAGCTTTTTTGATAAGGAAGTTAAATCCGATATTGAGTAGTCTTAATTGTCTAAAAGTTTGCTGGGGATCAGAGAGATGAGTTTTCGGCAAAGACTGTCCTATTGACTTGAAAACTAGACCGATAGGAACTTCAATTTCATCCTGTAATTTAAGGAGGCGAGCAAAAAGCGGACCGTAAGCTGAAATAATCGAGCCTACTCCACCTCTTGCTTGTCCCCAACCAACATAATATAATCCCTGGTAATCATCGAGAAAAGAACCACCATAACATTCAACTATCGAACCTTTAACTCGCTGAAGTTCGGTCGGCAAAAAGGGATAAGCGACATCATAGCCAGTAGCACAAACAATGAGATCGAACTCCTCGCAACTGCCATCGACAAATTCAACCAACCAATCGTTTAGCCGTTGCACGCCTGGCTTGGGAATAATGCGACCATGTTTAATATAGTAGGGTACCTCATTGTTTAAGGTAGGATGTTTGGCAAAAATTCGATACCGAGGTTTAGACATCCCATAATGTTCATGTTTGCCAAAAGTGAGGCGGATAATCCCGTAAGCCATCAAGCGTTGAAACCATTCTGGCATCCATCCTCGAATTAGATCAACGATGGGAATTCCCGCAAAAGACTTAGGAATAAACCAAACTGATTCGCGCAAACTCAAGACCGATTTAGCTCCCACACGGGCAGCTTCGGCTGCTATGTCACAAGCTGAATTTCCTCCTCCGATGACCAGTACTTTTTGACCTCGAAGTTGTTCGGGTCGTTTGTAATCCTTAGAATGGATAATTTTTCCTGCGAATTTTCCCTCAAACTCAGGAAAACGCTTACACCAGTGATGACCATTGCACATCACCACTCCTTTATAGAGTCGCTGTTCTTGATTATTGAAGGTTACTTCCCAGAGATTATTGGCTACTGGTCTGACGTAACTTACTTTCCGGTTCATTTCAATAGCTTCCCGCAAATGAAAATGATCAGCAAAGGCATTAATATAATCCCGCATATTTTGTGCGCTGGGAAAGTCGGGATAATGCTCTGGCATCGGAAAGTTACTAAACTGAGTAACCTTGCGAGAGGATATAATATGAGCTGTTTCGTAAACTCCATGATACCAATTGCCCCCAATCTGATTGCTGGCATCAACTTGATCGTAGAAAATTCCCGCTTCTTTCAAGGCTTGGGCGATACCGAGTCCGACAAAACCAGCTCCGATAATTAATTGCTTGTGGGCCGTTTCCCCTGTTTTGTAATTGCTGCTAGAGTTGCTCATCGAGATTTTTATTTAATTTGTGATTAAGCGATCGCTAATCCAGTTATATAAGCTGGGAAAATATTGCTTGAGAATATGAATACTGTTTGCCATCTTATCGGGAAATACATGAAGTTGATTGCCTTCAATTGCTTTAATGGTTTTTGCCATAACTTTAGCCGGATCAGTTGCTAGATGTTCAGGAAAACCTGATCCTCCTTGGGCTAATGTCCCATAGCGTTCTGACTGAAGAATCGGCGTCCGACTAAAAAAAGGATACACTGCTGTAACCTTGACATTATAGGGTTTTACCTCATGCCAAAGTCCTTCACTAAAACCACGCAAGCCAAACTTGCTAGCGGAGTAATGGGCCATCCCCGCAGGAGCAATCCAACCTGCTAGAGAAGAAATATTGACAATATGCCCTTGCTGTCGCTCAATCATCTCAGCAACAAACAAAGAGCTTAAGCACATGGGTGCTATTAAATTGACCTGCATTAGCCTCTCCCATTTATCGGCAGGAACTTCGTCCATTCGCCCAAATAAACCGATACCAGCATTGTTAATTAAAATATCAACAGGGATGTCTAATGCTTTCACTTTTTGGTAGAGAGTTTCACAACCTTGGTGGCTAGATAGATCACTGTCAATACAAGTAATAATTTCGCCTGTGGGGATCTCGCTTTTGATTTGGGAAGCACAGGTTTTTAGTCCAGTTTGTTCAAGATCACTTAGAATTAAGCGACTGCCAGCTTGTAGCAACTGGCGAGTGAGTTCTTGGCCAAAACCTCCCACCGCACCAGTCAGCACTACTACAGCTTGATTGAGATCGCTCATAGTTGATAAATTTTATAATTGTCCCTGTGGTTAATTTTGAGTCTATTGCTTAAATTTTAGGAGATTGCAGCATTCCCCATAGTAAGAAAATCCAAGGTATTTTGATATTGGGAATCAACCAAGCATATTTTCTTAATGCAGGAAAAGTAGCAGGCATAATAAATCGGAGAGAACGTAGGGAAGCAGGGCGATCGCCATTTTGGTCCACAAGGCGATATTTTTCCGCAAGTTCCGCGACAATCTGGACCTTGCCGGTATATTTCATGATCTTGGGTTCCCCTGCCAGAGCTGCGATTACTCTACCTGTTAGCAAAGGCGTTTCCCAGTTATAGCCATCAGCAAATATTTTCTGCGCTTCACTAGAAGTTGCTTGCTGGGCAAAATTGGTAATCTGTTCTGTGCCGACAATTCCTGGCCAGAGGGCGATCGAAACAATGTTATCGGGTTTTAACTCGGTGGCCATATCTGCGGCTAAGCGATCGCAAGCTGATTTTCCGGCACCATAGGCAGCCCCAAAAAGATAAGACATGCCTCCCCAAGAAGATATCGTACAAATAATTCCCTGCTTACGAGCACTCATCATACGGGCAGCCAACACACTAGTAATATAGTGACTACGAAGACCAACATTATTAACCGCATCCCAAAGAGCAGGTTCAGATTTCCAGAAGGGTCTACCGTAGGCATCCCCAATTGCCTGTACTCCGGCAAAGACATTGTTAACCAACAAATCCAGTTGTCCTTGTTGTTCACGCTGAATGCGCTCAAAGAGCAATGCTACTTGCTGATCATCACTGTGATCTACTTGAACAGGAATACATTTGCCCCCAACTTCTTCCACAGCTAATTGAGTTTCTTGAAGACTACCAGGAAAGCGAGCACTGTCGCTAGATTTATTCAGACTCCGACCTGTAATATAAACAGTTGCTCCAGCCTCACCTAAGCCGATCGCAATTCCCTTGCCGACACCTCGTGTTGCCCCTGTAACTAATACTACTTTTCCCCTAAGGTCTGACATTATAGCGTTTCTCATATTCATAAGATACAGTTTGCTGTTCCCTATTCCCTATTCCCTGTTCCCTGTTCCCTATTCCCTGTTCCCTATTCCCTGTTCACTATTCCCTATTCCCTGTTCACTATTCCCTATTCCCTGTTCACTATTCCCTATTCCCTGTTCCCTATTCCCTGTTCCCTAAAGCATATCCTTATGTATCTCACTAATTAGAGAAGGGCTATATTGCTTGTTAATAGCCACTGATTAGAGTTTACACTTATGTTTAATATTAGGGCTATTTTGCTTCACAGAAAGATTTTAAGTAGTAGATAGATGTCTCAAGCAAACTTATTAGAGATTTTTCGATTCTTGTGGTTAGTCCCCTTACTTTTAAGTCTGTTGGGATTTTTTCTGAGTCTTTGGATTATTATTCCTGCCTCCACTTTCAGCTTGCTCCCTCTGGGAGTGGGTGCCCCAGAACTTAGTCCTTGGCTAATTGTCATTAATGCGATCGCGCTTCTGCTGACAGTTTTAGTTCATAATAGTTGGTTGTCAGCTATCATTTTCATCTGTAGTTTACTCGGTCTAATATTAAGTCTCTTGCCGTTGCTCCAGTTACCTGCTGCCAATGGGAAATTTACTGCCGAGATGACAGCAGTTTTGGGCACAGACTATTTGCAAGCTGTTCCTCAAGCCTTACAAAACCAAATGCGTCCCCAGCCATTTGCGATCGCAGATGTTTTTCGAGGCATTCCCATCAAAGAAGTTCGCATTGAAAGAGGTATTATCTTTGCGAATCCCGATCAAGTTGACCTCAAATTGAATCTTTATCGACCTCCGCTAACTGGAAAATATCCAGCTCTGATCATTATCTACGGTGGCGCTTGGAGAGAAGGCAACCCTGATAGCTATGAGACTTATAGTTCCTATATGGCAGCCCAAGGATACTCGGTGATCGCAATTGATTATCGCCATGCACCTCAATATAAGTTCCCCGCCCAGCTGGAGGATGTGAAATTAGCTGTGCAATATATTCAAGATCGGGCTGATGATTTTGAAGTTGACACGAAAAGAATGGCTATAATGGGTCGCTCGGCAGGGGGTCACCTAGCTACTCTGGCTGCCTATCAGCAAAATGCGTTTCCTTTTCGAGCAGTTGTAAGCTATTACGGTGCGGTTAATCTAACAAAAGGCTACTATGATCCACCAGTGCCCAACCCCATCGACATTCAAACTGTACTCCAAAACTTTTTGGGAGGAACCCCAGAAGAACTTCCCGAACTCTATCGACAAGCTTCTCCCATCAATTACCCTAGATTAAATCTTCCTCCTTCGCTACTAGTTTATGCAGGTCGTGACCATTTAGTACAGGCTAAGTTTGGTCGACAGTTATACAACAAGTTGAAGGCAACTGATAATCGTGCTGTGTTGCTGGAAATCCCCTGGGCAGAACATGCTTTTGATGCAGTTTTTTTCGGAGTTAGTAATCAACTTGCTTTATATCATACTGAACGCTTTCTAGCATGGGCCTTAAAATCTCACCAGAACTAAAAATTAGCTTTACACGACTTTGCAAAATTAAGTTAATTGCGAGTAAAAGGTTTTAGGTTTTAGGTTTTAGGTGTTAGGGACATCCCGAAAAACGATGAATTCAGCAATGATAGACATTTAGGACTTACGCAAATTTCCCATAGGTTTTAGTGCAAGATATTCTAGAGATATGTTTTTCAGAAATTACAATTTCCATTGTAAAAAATAAAACAACCACCAAGACAATCCCTAATTTTCCAACTTACCAGTTAATCCTTACGCAAGGGGTTTGGGGGCGGCGTCCCGGCCCCAACTGGTGGTCTGGGGGACTGGTCCCCCAGTAGCATTTATGGCTTTGATCGATAATTTACTGAATACCAATATTTCATTTTGCGTAAGTCCTAACATTAAAATTCTTTATATCTAAAATATTCTCCGATCTAAATCAAAATATGACTTTTTTTTACCTAAAACCTAACACCGGTCCTGACTAGATCATAAAATTGCCAAGTCGTGAGCTTTACTAGGTTTTTAATTCTTTTGCGGTTACAGTAGTGGAAATCATCGCAGCGGTTAGCTGTTCACTAGAGACCACAAAGGGTAAGCGGTGAATATCAGATTTCTCATTACAAGCAACTTCGGCTGCATGACGTAATTTTGCCAGACTCACTTCTGCCAATCCCAAGTCCTCTAGAGTTTTTGGTAAACCAATTTCACCATAAAATTTCAATAATTGCTGCCGAGCCGAAATTGCTAACTTATTACCTTGGATCATCTCTTCCAATCGCAGTTGCACCAAGATGCCATAGGCAACTTTTTCCCCATGTAAAACATCATGGGCTTCGGTGAGATGGGTCAATCCATTATGGACTGCGTGAGCCGCCACGGTGCGACAATTCGCACCGCCAATTCCCCCAATCACCCCAGCCAGTAAAACAGTGGCATCTACGACTTCCCGCCAAGCTTCCCCTTGGGGATTTTCTAAAGCTGTTAAAGATTTTTGCAATAAAATATCCCGCAGCACCCTAGCTTGTTGCACCGCAGCAATGGTTAAAGTTGCGGTCGAATTACTACTACTAACAGAAGCTTCATACCATTTGGCGATCGCATCTCCAATGCCCGCTACCAAAGTGCGTTGGGGCGCAGTGCGAACGAGACCGTAATCGAGAATCAA
Organism: Xenococcus sp. PCC 7305; assembly: GCF_000332055.1. Lineage (GTDB taxonomy): Bacteria > Cyanobacteriota > Cyanobacteriia > Cyanobacteriales > Xenococcaceae > Xenococcus. The sequence goes on from NZ_ALVZ01000176.1 coordinate 11,308, forward strand.
CAGTTCAGGGCAATGATCCAACCCTACATCATATAAAAATGCCCCGGCTTCGGAGTAAATATTAGATAGAGCTGTCCAAGCTGCACAAGTGGCCCCTGATGTGGGAATAGTAACAATTGGTAGGCGACATTGATGAGCTAATAATTTTGCTGTATCCAAAGCCTTGCCGCCCCCAACACCGATAATAAAATCAGCTTGATGCTTCGCTACTGCTTGATTTAATTTTTTTAGAGATGATTCTGCACAGTCGGGGAGATAGGTAGCCTCCTTAGCTTTTAACTGCTGTTGCTCAATAATCGGCTCAAGATAGGATTTAACTCTGGCTAAACTGCGATCACCCCCAACAATTAAAGGCGATTTTCCGTAAAATGCGATCGCATCCCCTGATTGACTCAAGATATTTTCTCCTCGCAAAACCTTACTAGGAGAAATTAATAATGGCGCGTAGCTATTATCTGTTAGTTCCTGCTCACTAATAGTTGATAATGAATCTTTCATCTTATAGATAGTAATAATCTTGACTTGTTAAAAGTTGTTGAATAGTCACTGTTAACTGTTGACTGTTAACTGATTAAGATTGTTCTCGAATATCTGAATCGTAATATCTTCGTTGTCTGTTGCGAAAAAAGATTTTTTTGCTTGTCCTAAATACAGAGGTATGGACAAATTATCTTGAGGATGGACAACTGTTCGGATGGCAATAGTAAATTGATCATTCCCGATAGTTCCTGTCCTGCCATAGGTGGATAAATCTACCGCTGCCTGTCGCAAAGTAGGCGCGATCGCCGATTTCTTGATATCTGGCGGTACTATGATTACTGCTTTATTAAAGCCATTATCGAAAACCAAAGAATATCTAGCAGCTCCGGGAATTGTTGTGTGGGAAAACAATCCCAAGCTAAGGGCAAAAATACTGGCAGTGATAACTCCCATAAAACTAGTCACCCCAACGAGGCGAAACTTAAATCCCCAACCGGCAACCCAAGCAATCAGAGTTAGCACTAAGAATGCGATCGTCAGGTAACCGGACCATATGGAGTAGGTGAGAAAGTCAGTGGGCAGTTCCATAAGAGATAGTTTAAATAAATAAAAAGCACGGTTTTTCTTGTGATTTATTATTATCCAATATCTCTCGATTTTTTTAAACCACAGGCAAATCTTTCCACCCAAAAACTAAAACCTAAAAGCTAACACCAGTCTTAGCTAGAAAATAATATTACTTTTATTGTTCACTCTCAATATTGTGATGATAAATAGTCCGAATGGGATAGGGGATATTAATATCAGCTATATCAAAGGCTTTCTTAATAGCTGCGATCGCCTGGGTTTGTACATAACGCACTTGCTTTTGAGTCGAATCAGTCCAATAGCGCACCACAAAGTCGATAGAACTATCACCAAAATTCACCAGATCAATTTCGGGAAAAGGTTCTTGAAGAACGCCCTCTACATCATGAATAGTTGCTTTCAAAATTTTTGTGGCTTCTGGCAAGGAAGTATCATAATCCACCCCCACACTGAGATCGGTTCTGCGAAAAGAATATGCGGTAAAAACTTTGACTGCATTAGTAAAGACAGTTGAATTGGGCAATAAAACTTTTTCGCCGTTATAGGTACGAATTTGAGTTGTTCGAACACTAATATGTTTAACGACACCTTGATAGTCATCAATGATTATTTCATCGCCAATGCGAAACGGCTCTTCTAGCAAAAGAATAATTCCCGCCAAAAAGTTTTTAAATATGTCTTGAAAAGCAAAACCAATCGCCACGGAACTGACACCCAAAGTTCCAATGAGATGACTTAATTCAACACTGGGAAAAGCTAAAACACAAGCTAGTAAGATTCCCAAGGTCCAAACACCAACTTTGACAGCTTTCCCCAGCAATAGCTGCAAAGAAGTACTGCGAATAACTCGCTTCCCTGTTTCGTGGGCAATCTTTTCACTGAAAGTAACAGCATATCTCGTTAAAAAAATGATGACAAAAGCTGATAACAAGCTAGGAAACTGTTTAATCGCTTGCCCCAAGAGTTCATGTAAACTGTTGACTATAGTTTCAAGTATACGATTCACAATTCAAGCCCCGAAAAATTTGGATAATCTGTTTTAACATCCTTTTCCTTTTACTGTTAAGTATTTTCCGAAGATTAAATTTAGTGATTTTTTCAATAAAAAACCCCGGGACTACCGAGGTAAAATTCAGGAGAAATCAATGTTGACGCGAAACACTGAAATATGCTAACAGTTCTATCTTAGAGCTGCTATCTTTGTCAATAAGTCAAGGCACAAGCAACAAAAATTATTATTAGTTGCTTGAATCCTGTCCTTACTTATAAAATTGTAACAAAAATCTTGACAATATGGTATTTATTAGTGTATTGGATAGAATCCATCACCTGAGCTAATATCTTTTCTGCTTTCAAAGCCTTAGGTTTCAGAACAAGACTTGTATAAAATTTCCTCCGACGCGATCGCATACTGCTCATCTACCCAGACTAAAGAAATTTGACTCACTAATGTTTTTCCCAGCGTCACCAGGGAAAAATTGCGCAGCTTATGAGAATTTTCGATTTTGATGCGAGGAACAGCTGCAGCGTTGAGATAAACTACCCCCTCAGAATTCCTATTCACGATAGTTCGTAGGCGATCTTGACGATGACGCAAACGATGATGCATATGGCCAAAAGTAACCAAAGAAATTGTTTTTCCTAAGCTAAGAGTTTTATCAATAGCCTCAGTGAAATCAGGATCTCCATGATCCCCACCCAGAGGATTCCAATCTTTGCCACAAGAATCTTCTGGTTGATCTCCCAATCCAAAGGGACCATTGTGACCAATAAAGATTAGGTGCTCGTAGAGAGTCTCTTGAGCTGCGGCAACAATCTGAGTTGTGGATTCGGCAAAATTGTTGATTTGATAGCGATCGCGATAAAACTGATGATTTTTCCATTGGGAGCCACCCCAACTAAACGGACGACCTCCTACGACCGAAAGATTATAATCCGGAAAATCCAATTTGCCATAACCAACATGGGCTGAGCCTAAAATATCCAACTGTTGTTGCACCCGATCTTCTTTGCTGTGATCGTAAGGTGATTTTTTTCTACCCCATCCCGAAGCGGTATACCAAGCGTCATGATTACCTAAGATCACAGCTTTGGGAATCGGTAATTTGGCAATCAATTTGATAATTTCTACTGACTCATTACCAAAATCCCCGACAAATAAAGCTAAGTCTACCCCCAAATGTTGCAGTGCTAGGTTATCTTCCAGTTCCCAGCGATCGTGTACATCTCCAATCACAGCAACTAATAGTTTGTCTTTTTGATCTCTCATTTAGCTATATTTTGCGCTTCATCAGTAACTCTCATTCTAGAAGCATCAGCCTCATAGCTCAATCGGGAAGCGATTTAAACGGAGACTTGTTATAATGTTGCTCTCAAATTTCACTAAATTGTGATGTTCGTGACTAGTAGTATTTGCTAATTATTAATTTATGACTGTGAGACCACCACAATGAATAATACAGACGATAAAAGTTTATTGTTCAGCTCTAATTCAAATAAACCATTAGGGGAAATATTAGTTGAAGCGGGATTAGTCTCTTTGGCTCAGATAGAGATTGCCTTACAAGAACAATCCGAAAGCAACTTAAAAATTGGTGAAATTTTAGCATTACATGGTTGGATTAAGCAGGAAACAGCAGACTTTTTCGTCGAGCAATGGGTAAAACTATTAGCAGAAGAGCAGAAACAACCTTTAGTTTATTATTTTAAAGAATCTGGCTTATTAGAAGAAGCACAAATTTCAGCCTTGCTAAAAGAACAGCAAAAACAACAGAAAATACAAGGCAGAAAAATTAGATTTCATCATCTAGCAGTGGAAAGAGGTGTTCTCAAAAGAATAACTGTTGATTATTTTTTAGCTTCCCTGTTTAATATTTATAGTTCTGGGGTGTTTTCCTTTACCAAGCCCTACGAGGTTCTTCGAAGTTACACCAATGGAGAAACTGACTTCCGGCGAACTAAACTTTCCAGCGCACCTTTGATGGGGATTAGTCTAAAAAAAGTTCTTTTGGATGAATCTAATTTGAAAGGAGCTAATATGACAAGTTGTAATCTTAGCTACTCTAGTATGATTGAAGTCAATCTTGCCCTGGCGAATCTTAATAAGGCGGTTCTAACTGAGGTTAACTTAAAAGGAGCTTGTCTAAATCAGGCTAATTTACGAGAAGCACATTTGGAGAAGGTTAACTTTAGGCGGGCTAGTTTGCAGAATGCTGATTTGAGTGGAGCCTATTTGCTCAATACTTGTTTCGCGGCTGCGGATTTACAAGGGGCGCAATTGCCATCAGAATGTCCCTATGAAATTTATTATGATTCTCACACCCGTTTTGATGATGATTTTGATCCTGTGAGTTCTGGTTGGATAAAGCAAGAATAAAAATTAAAAATTAAAAATTAAAAATTGAAAATTAGAGAAAAGTTATTTCAGGATACGAGTTCGCGCGCTTGGCGATTTTGGTTTATTGTTACTTTAGTTTTTGCTCTCAGTTACTCAATTCTTGCTTTAAAAAAGGCTTTTCAGGGAGAATGGGTGGTTCAGGATGATGCTAGACAGCATGTCTTTTGGATGATGAGATATGTTAATCCCAATTTGTTTCCTAATGATTTGATTGCGGATTATTTTCAATCGGTTGCTCCTTTTGGTTACAGTAGCTTGTATCGTGGCGCAGTGGCTTTAGGATTTGATCCTTTGGTTTTCAATAAGTTATTGCCTCCTATTATTGGCATTGTTACTACTTGTTATTGTTTTTTGTTATCCAAAGAGATTTTGCCGATTCCTTTTGGTTGTTTTGCTACTAGCTTGATGCTAAATCAAACTCTCTGGATGAAGGATGATATTATTTCTGGAACGCCTAGAGCTTTTGTTTATCCTTTTTTCTTAGCATTTCTCTATTATTTTGCTAAGAGATCTTTGGTTCCTTGTTGTCTTATGATCGCGTTTTTAGGCATATTTTATCCTCAATATGTCTTTGTCGCCTCAGGATTATTAATTTTACAATTGGTCAAATGGCAAGGATTTAAGCCCTATTTATCCAAAGAAAGCAAAGATTATTATTTTTGTTTTATTGGTTTGGGGGTAGCATTTTTTGTCTTACTACCCTATGTCTTAAACGCCTCAGAATATGGCCCAACGATTACTCGGGCTGAAGCTTTAGAATTACCTGATTTTTCTCCCAAAGGAAGATCGAAGTTTTTTCGGCTCCATTGGTGGTCCTATATTATTGGCGGGGGGCGGGCTGGTTTAATTCCCCGTTCTCTTTATACCCCAGCAACTTTAGTCTTTGGCTTCTTTTTGCCTTGGTTACTCGGTGCAACTCGGAGTTTTCCCCTGAGCAAATCGGTGAGGCCGCAGGTTATAATTTTGCCCCAATTGATGATGGTTTCGGTGGGTTTATTTATTGTGGCCCATGCAGTGTTGTTCAAGTTGCATCTTCCTAGTCGCTACTCAGGCCATAGTCTGAGAATTGTTATTACTTTGGCAGCAGGAATTGCAGTGACGGTAATTCTCGAAGCTTTGATCACTCAACTAGAACTTCGGCTTCCGAATAACAAAATATCATTAGTGCGAAAATTCTTGACTCTTGGTTTAGCCTTGGCGATCGCGATTTCTCTGGTCTGTTACCCTAGTTTTGTCAAGAGATTCCCCTCTACTAAATATAAAGTTGGGACTGAACCAGAGTTATATCAGTTTTTCCAACAGCAACCAGTAGATATTCTCATTGCCTCCTTGGCTATGGAAACAGATAATATTCCGACTTTTTCCCAGCGTTCGGTTCTTGTTAGTCGTGAATATGCAATTCCCTATCACATGGGATATTATCGTCCCTATCGTCAACGGGTAATTGATCTCATAGAAGCTCAATTTAGCCCTGATATAGATGTTGTGACCCAGTTTATCAATAAATATGGTGTTACCCATTGGTTAGTTGAAGATGCTGGCTTTGCGGCTGATTATGTTGCTAAAAATCGCTGGAGAAGACAACACCAAAAGATCACCCAAGAAGTGGTTACTAATTTGGAACAAGGAGCTATTCCGGCTTTAGTAGCATATAAAAACAGTTGTGCTGTATTTAAACATGCTCAATATACTGTAATTAGTACTGAGTGTATTTTAAGAAATTGAAAATTGAAAATCCCAGAATTATTAAATTCTTGTGGTTAAAGGTAATTAGATTTGTCAGACAACTGTTACCTACCCAAGTTAATGAAGTCTATGTTCGCAAATTGGACAGGGAGTTATGCCAAGATGCTACTTGGAATCTGAATTATATTATCTTGACCGTTAGTTCTTGTTTAATTGCTACTTTTGGCTTGATTAGTAATAGCACTGCGGTGATTATTGGTGCGATGTTGGTAGCGCCCTTGATGTTGCCCCTGAGGGCTTTAGCTTTTGGAGCATTGGAAGGAGATTTTGGTTTATTTAAGCGAGCTTTTTTATCAATTGTTGGGGCGACTATTGTCTCACTGAGTCTTTCCTATTTTGCTGGGGATGCGGCGAATATCCCCCAATTTGGTTCCGAAGTTTTATCCCGAACTCAACCTAATTTAGTCGATTTGGGAATTGCCGTAGTTGCCGGGGGGATTAGTTCTTTTGCCAAAGTAAGAAAAGGGGTTAGTGATGTCATTGCCGGCACTGCGATCGCGGTGGCTTTGATGCCTCCTCTATGTGTTGTGGGGTTGGCTTTGTCTCAACAACAAACAGCTTATGCTAAAGGTGCCTTTTTACTTTATCTGACTAATCTTTTGGGTATCACTCTATCCTGTATGGTCGTCTTTATTTTGGCAGGATATAGCAGAATAAATCACACATTAGGTTGGACTTTAGCCCTTACTGGAATTTTGGTAATCCCCTTGGGAGCAAGCTTTTTACAACTGGTAAGACAAGCTCAACTTGAAATGGGAATCAATAAGACTTTGAATGAGACTATTACTGTAACAGAAGGGGTTGACAATGCAACAATCGAAGTAGATTGGACAGAAAACCCACCCATAGTTTATATTCTGCTGCAAACTAGCAAGGATGTAGTGCCCAACCAAGTGGGTTTGGTCGAAGAATTTATTGAAAGGAAACTGGGGAAATCTTTTAAATTAGTTTTTTTCGTCAACAAATTCACGCAAGTTACAGCGGAAGAAAATATTATAGAAACCGAAAAAGAAATTTCAATCCCAACTGAACCTGAAACGCAGACAGAAGAAATAATCCCCAAGACTGAGACCGAACTAGAAACGAACACTGAAACGGAATCATCCGCCCCAAATGAGCTAAAAAATCAGCTAGAAGAAACAGAAGAAACAATTTCTCCCGCAACGGAAACCAAGCCAGAAGTGCCACTCCAACCTAGGGAAGAGACAGGACAAGCAGAAGAAGCAACTCAGCAAGAGAAGGAGCCTGAAGCAGAATCAACCGAGAAAAAATCTATACCGCAATCTTTGATAGAACGACCTGCGGTTTCTGAGCATATTCCTCCTTATTTAAAATTGCATAAACCGCCCAAAAATAATTCTAGTGTTGAATAGAAAACATGTTCCAACTTTTACCAGGACTTCGATATATTTAAAGTCAGCGATTTTTCATAATTCATTTAATTTTTCCTTACCTTTCTTCGTGATAGGATCTATGGAGCGTATTTGCGTAAAGTATGAGAAATTTAGCAAAATCATCCCTGGCACTAGGGTAAAGTTCGATTGTATGCAAGATATCAGCAACCTCAGCTCCCAGTTGGATTCAGAATCAGAAAAAAACCAGTTAAAACTTATTCCACAGCTCATTGAAACAGGAGAATCTGGCTATCAGGCTTTAATGGAATGGATGGTCGGTTGTCGCGATCGCAAAATGGCGACGATTCCCATGGGGAAGGCTTATCAGATTCTCTATAAACATGGGACACCTGAAACGAAGGAATTTATCGTCCAGAACTTTCCCACCGGAATTGTGCCCCTAAATTCAGAATCTAATATTGACTATCAACCATTGCAAAGACTTTTAGCGGATCAGGATTTCCAGAAAGCGGATTTGGTAACGATCCAAAAATTGTGTGAATTAGCCGGAGCCTCGGCAATTGAGAGAAAATGGCTTTATTTTACTGAAGTTGGTAGTATTGCGATCGCGGATTTCCGGACGATTGATCAACTTTGGCTAGTTCATTCTGAAGGCAAATTTGGGTTTTCTGTCCAGAGAAAAATTTGGTTAGCTTTAGGCCAAGATTTCGGACAACTTTGGTCAAAAATCAATTGGAAAACGGGGAATAGTTGGACTCGTTATCCTAATGAATTCACCTGGGATCTAACTGCTCCTAGAGGCCATCTGCCCTTGTCTAATCAGTTAAGGGGTGTTCGAGTAATTGATGCGATTTTCAAACATCCGGCCTGGTCAGTTAACAGTTAACAGTTATCAGTTATCAGTTATCAGTTTTGAATTAATAGTAATTTTCGAGATGGATCAAGAAGAAATTTTAAAACGGATTTTAAATCAGGTTGCTGAGGGTGATTTAAGTCCTGATCGCGCTTGGGATAAATTGCAGAACTTTGGGTTTGAAACCTTAGAAGAATTTGCCAAAATTGATCACCATCGCAATCTAAGAAATGGTTTTCCTGAAGTAATTTGGGGAGCGGGAAAAACAACCCAACAGATAATCAAAATAATTAAGTTGATGGAGCAGAGAAATCAAACTCTAAATCAACAAATCCCAATTATGGCAACCTTGATTGAGCCAGAAATCGCCGAGGAATTACAGGCAGCAATTCCCAATTTGCAACATTATCCCCTAGCAAAGATAGTCGCGATCGCAGATACGGAAACTATTCCTAAACAACCAGGCATTATTAGTATTGTTACCGCAGGCACATCCGACATTCCCATTGCCGAACAAGCGGCAGTCACCGCAGAATTATCAGGGTTTCAAGTAACTCGTCTTTGGGATGTGGGAGTTGCCGGAATTCATCGGCTTTTGGGCAATTGGCAATATTTGACTGAGGCAGATGTCTTGATTGTCATAGCTGGCATGGAGGGCGCCTTGCCAAGTGTGGTTGCTGGGTTAGTCGATTGTCCTGTAATCGCTGTGCCGACTAGTGTAGGCTATGGTGCCAGTTTTGGGGGAATCTCTGCCTTGTTAACCATGCTCAATTCCTGTGCTTCTGGTATTGGCGTGGTAAATATTGACAATGGTTTTGGGGCCGCAATTTTAGCAGGTCAAATCCTCCGTACAGCTAAGTCATTGAACACTGAACATTAAACATGCTGTTTTTATCTCCTCATCCCTCATCCCTTATCCCTCATCCCTCATCCCTCATCCCTTAAAATTATCCTTCATCCTTTAAAATGACGGTTGGTGAAGATTAAACTAAAAATTTATGTACGATTGTATTATCATAGGTGCTGGGCCGGCAGGAGCCACTGCGGCTTATAATTTGGCGCAACAAGGACGTTCTGTTTTAGTAATTGAAAAGGGAAAATTCCCTCGTTATAAGCCTTGTGGGGGAGGGGTTTCTCCTGCGATCGCAGACTGGTTTGATTTTGATTTCACACCCGTGATTAAAACCACAGTTTCTAATGTGAAATATACTTGGAAGTTCGGTGATCCTGTGGAAATTGCCCTCGAAGATGTCGCCCCAATGTGGATGGTGCAACGGGATGAATTTGATAATTTTTTGATCCAAAAAGCGATCGCTAAAGGGGCAGAATTCAAAGACAGTACCGAAGTTACAGGGATCAAACTTCAAAATGAGCAATGGCAAGTTAGCACAAGCAATGGCGATTTCACCTCATCCTATTTGATTGCTGCTGATGGCGCAAATGGGCCAGCTGCGGGCTGGTTAGGCTTTGAATCACCACAAAAAGTAGTCGCGGCTGGGTTGGAAGTGACGACAGAAGTCACAGAAAAGAATCGTAATTTGGCTTATTTTGACTTTGGCTCACTTAAGAATGGTTTTATGTGGAGCTTTCCCAAACAAGATGGCTATTCTCTGAGTGGGGCATTTGTCAGAGATCCCAAAGGTAAACCTCAAGAAATCAAAAAGCAATTAACTAACTTTGCTGGTAAATTTAATCTTGATCTAACAAATAGTCAATATACCGAATCGAATTTGAATTTATGGCAAGCAGATTCCCCTCTACATACCAATCGAGCTTTGGTGGTGGGAGAAGCTGGCGGCCTTGTCGATCCTTTGATTGGAGAAGGAATTCGTCCTGCTATTTTTACAGGAATCAAAGCAGCAGCAGCTATCTCAGAAGCTTTAGATGGCGATAGTTCAGCGCTGGCTAACTATAGTGAGGTTGTCAAGACAGAATGGGGTTCTAATCTAGCCAAAGCCCAAACTGTAGCAGGAATGTTCTTTAAATTTCCCAAAATTGCTTATAAATTGGGAGTCAAAAGACCAGCTGCTGGTCAAATGATGGGTAAAATTCTTTGTGGAGAATTAAGCTATTCTGATGTGGCAGAAAAAGTTACTCAGAAGTTGAAAATTCCTGGTTTTGGTCGATAGTAATGCGGTTTATTAATCCTCAAGGTTAAGAAAAAAAAGACAAGGGAGATAAAAAAAATCTTATATTCTCCCCTCTGCCTTCTACAAGAGAATCAGCGACGGCGAAATTGTTGCATAATGCTATTCATTGATCCTGCTTCCCGATTGCCATTACCGTTTCCATTTCCATTTCCATTGCCGTTCCCATTCCCGTTACCATTGCCATTTCCATTAGAAGGTTGGTTGTAATAGTGAGAATAATAAGAATAAGAGTAGTAATCGAGGTCTTTTTCCACCATATTGGCGATAAACCCGATTAAGTTGCAATTGCTACTTTGAAGAACTTCTAAAGTATTGACAATAGCTTTTTGATTTACCTTATTAATTCCCGTTACCAACATGACTCCATCAACCTGATGCACTAAACTTTGAGCATCTGCCATGGCCCCGATCGGTGGAGTGTCGATCAAGACATAATCATAAGCAGCTTCCCATTCCTTAAGCAGCTCGCTCATTATTTGAGATCGCAACAAGGCGATCGGATTAGCAACATTAGCTCCTGCGGTGATGACATCCAAATTCCCTGTAACATTTTGGACAACCTCAGTCCAAGAATGTTTATTATCACTGATTACTTCACTCAGACCTTGTTCATTGCTAATCTTGGCCATTTTATGAATCTTTGGTTTACGCAAATCAGCATCAACTACTAATACCTTGGCGTCTAATTCAGTAAGAGCTAGCGCTAGGTTATAGGTAACAGTAGTTTTTCCTTCAGAAGAGGTCGAAGATGTTGTGACCAAAGACTTAATTTTTCTAGTATCCACAACGGTATAACTGATATTCATCGCGATCGCCCTTAAGGATTCGGTAAAAGAAGAATACCTGTAGCTATAGGACTGTTTGACAGTATTATCTTCAATCACAATTAAAGGATCAAAAACTTGGGGCACCGCACCCAATAGTGGCAAGTGAGTAATTCGTTTCACTTCTTCTACCAGTTTAATTCTATTGTCTAACTGATGAAGGAGAAAGGCGATCGCGATCGCCCAAAGACCACCCGCAACTAAGGATGAGACTAGCGCTTTTTGGATATTAGGTGATATTGGTTGAGCAGGAAGATAAGGCTTATCCAAAATTTGCCAAGGAGTAATTTCTTCTGCTGCGGCTATTTGTAATTCTTGTTTTCTTTGTAAAAGATAATCTACTGCTTGCGATTGTATTTTAATATTCCTTTGTAATCGAGTATAAATCTCTTGTAATTGGGGAAGTCGCTGAAAATCAGCCTCAACATTTGCTTTTGCCTGATTAATCTGATTTATTTGGCTTTGGAGGCTCAGATATTCTGTTTGAGTGCTTAATAATTGCTCAGCCAATTGTTGTAGAGTAGAACCTGATGTAGACACTTGGCTTCCAGAGTCTCCTGCGGCCACAATGTTAGTCTGAGTATAAGAAACTAAGACTTTATCCAGAACAGCGGGGGAAATACCTTCTCCTAAGATTTGAGTTGACCTTTCCAATAGTAAATTACGTAGTTGTTCCCTCTGCAATTTAAGATCTTGCATCATGGGGTAGTTATCCTTAAATTGCACACTTGCTAAAGTATATTGAGTTTCCAAATCTTTGAGTTGACTAGCTAAGGATTGATAAACGCCATCTTGACCCAGGACGGAAGTTGTCACAATGGTTTCGGGATCTTGTCCTAGTTCAATTAATTGATTGGATATCGTCCGATACTTAGTTTGTGCAATATCAAGGGCAATTTCTCCCCGCTTCAACTCCTCTTCTAAAGACTGTCTAAAATCAGCTACTCGACCGACATATTCATCGGGATCAACTAAATTATTTTTCTGACGAAAACTGCGAATGGCAAAAGCTGCTTTATTCAATTCTTCCTCAGCTTTTGGCAATTGTTCCTCAATAAATTGGATTGCATTAAGTGCTTGAGATCTTTCTCTTTCTAAACTGTATTCAACATATACTTCGCTCAAAGCATCTAGAACTCCTTGCGCAACTTCTGGGGCAGAGTCAACGAAGGAAATATTCAAAATATCCGTTGGGATATCGTTGATCATCGCAGGGAATATGTTGAGTTTTGTTCTAACCTCAGCCGCAGATAAACCACTAAAGGTTTCGGGATACTTTTCTATTGCTTTATTAATTAAAGAATAACTTTTTAAGACCAAAATATCTGTGGACAAATCCTTTAAATTATAATAGTTACGTCTAGAATTTAGCGCATTAAGCTGAACTTCCGCGCTTTGTTGATTCTGGGGGCTTTTTAAGAGAATCTTGGCCTCGGAGCGATATTGAGGAGTCGACAATAATTTGGGGATTAAGACAACTCCAAAAGCCATAATTCCCAAAGCCAATGCTGGTTTCCATCTGCGATATAAAATTTGTTTAAAGTCTGACAAAGAAAACCCTGTCTCCTGAGCAGGAAGGTTAACAAAATCAGATCTAACAATTGTATTATTCATAAAAATTCCTTTTCTATACCTTGATCACATGCATCTGATTATATGGTTCAATTCTTAATACTTCAGAGCGCAAAATATTTAATAATAAAATAGCAGCTTGTCCTTGATCCCAAGCGAGTATTTTTTGTCCACTAATCTAATATATTTGCAGTTAATCAACCTCAGTAAAAACACGCATCATTCTTGTCTTTCCTGTTCCCTATTCCCTATTCCCTATTTCCCAAAGAAGACAGCAACCCTAAAGGGCAAAGCCAGGTCAATGGGCTATTTGGAACAAGACAACCTGCTGTAGCGTCAAGTCAGGGTAGCAGTTTTTACTCAATAAAAGTAAACTTTGAGACAACTATACTAACCATCAGCGAGTGTCAGTCATTCATGAAAAGAATTCATCTTGGTGGAAGAGTCGCTATCAAAAATCCGAGCCTTCTGGGTACAGTCATTACTATGGTTATTTTGTTGGCCGCATCTTCTAATACCTTGGCACAAGATATAGTAAAGAAGATTACCCTGGATGGTCAGATAAGCCCGAATCCGATGCTGATTGACGGGACTAGTGGCGGGCAAATCGAGGCAATTGAGGTTGTCAATATCAAAGAAACTTCCACAGGGCCTTGTAACGGACTAGTAGAGCAGCAGCCCAATCACATCTTAATTCTCAATACCTTTTTTGAATTTCTTAAAATCGAAGTTGAAAGTTCTATCGACACGACAATTCTAGTTCAGGGGCCTGGAGGTATCTGGTGTAATGACGACTACAACAATATTAATCCAGCTTTAGAAGGTCAATGGCAACAAGGGAAGTATAAACTTTGGGTCGGCTCCTATGAATCAACGCCCAATAATTATAGGATTAGAATTACAGGTAGCAATCCCTAGCAAGAGAGTGAACAATAGGTAATAATGCAAATTTATCTTGACTATAGTGCAACGACTCCGCCCCGACCAGAAGCGATCGCAAAAATGCAGGAAGTAATGGTAGAACAATGGGGCAATCCTTCTAGCCTGCATGCTTGGGGAGAAAGCTCCGCGATCGCATTAGAAACAGCTAGATTACAAGTAGCTAGTTTAATCAATGCCGTCACTTCTGAGTCCATAGTTTTTACTTCGGGGGGCACAGAAGCGGATAATCTTGCCATCATGGGAGTTGCCAGACAGTATGCGACACCCCAACATCTGATTATTTCTAATGTCGAGCATTCTGCGGTTGCCCAACCAGCAAAGTTTTTGGAGCAACAAGGATGGCAAGTTACTAGCTTAAAAGTCAATCGTCAGGGCAGAATCAACCCTCTAGATCTACAAGCAGCGATTCAACCCAATACGGTTTTAATTTCTATTATTTATGGGCAAAGTGAAATTGGAACTCTACAACCAATTGAACAATTAGCCAGCATTGCACGGAGACATAATATTCTTTTTCATACTGATGGAGTACAAGTTGCCGGGCGCTTACCGATTGACGTGCAACAGCTAGGAGTTGATCTGTTATCGGTCTCTGCCCATAAAATCTATGGTGTTCAAGGCGCTGGAGCTTTATACATTAAACCTGGAGTAAATTTGCTTCCTTTAATGGCTGGGGGCGGGCAGGAAAATAAAATACGCTCTGGGACTCAAGCAGTTGCTACGATCGCCGCTTTTGGGGTTGCGGCTGAGCTGGCTAGTCAGGAAATGCCGGCTGAAACGGCTAGATTACGAGAGTTACGCGATCGCTTATTTGATCATTTTGTGGATTGTCCCTATCTAATTCCCACTGGCGATCGCTTGTATCGGCTGCCCCACCATGTCAGTTTTGTTTTGAGTGATTTATTTGCTAGTCAGACTAAAAATGTTACAGGAAAAACCCTGGTGCGTGAGTTGAATTTGGCAGGGATTGGTATTAGTGCGGGTTCTGCTTGTAATAGCGGCAAACTGAATCCTAGCCCAATTTTGTTAGCTATGGGTTACGATGCACTAGCTGCAAAAAGAGGCATTCGGCTTACTTTGGGCAAAGATACTACTAAAGCTGATATCGATTGGACGGCAATGGCGTTAAAACAAATTTTAAAACGTCTTATTTGTGCAGCAAATCCACTAACAACGGTAGGCTGTTGAAGAGAAATCAGTAATTTAAACCTAGTTGAAATAACTTAATCTACTCTAAGTTACAATGTAAACATTGTAATTGTGTTTGACCATGTCTCAAGTAGTAAGTACTAGATTACCCGATGATACAGCAGAGCGCTTAAAAAGGTTTGCCCGTCGTTTGGGAAAAACTCCTAGTGAAACAGGTGCGATATTAATCGAGGAATCGTTGCGAGAGGCTGAATTTGCCTTTATTGAATTTCGTAATTCCCCTGTTGGGCGTTGTGCATATATGAAAAATTCTAATTTGACAGTGTGGCAAGTCATGATAATTGCCCAAAAATATGACTTACAACCCAACAAAATCGCCCAACATTTTCAACGTCCTCAAGAATGGGTGTTAGCTGCTCTTAATTATTCTGAAGCTTATCCCTTAGAAATAGAAGATGCAATCTCTGATTATCAGGCTCTCAATTACACTGCGTTAAAACGTATATTACCTCAGGTGGAATTAATTAAAGTTCCTTCTGAGGTTTTGCTTGAGGAAGAATAATGTTATCGTTTCTTTTAGATGAAAACATGTCCCCTACCATTGCAACGGAAATCTCGAGAAAGCGTCCTGAAATCACGATAAATTCTCTGTTTTATTGGCAGGAAGGTAAATTGTTAGGTCATGGTGATGAATTAATTTTAGTTGCTGCTCATGAGGCTAATTTGACTTTAGTAACCTACGATTTAAGAACTATTCCTCCTTTATTAGTAGAATGGGGAGCAGCAGAAATTTCCCATTCTGGTGTAATTTTTATTGACGATTTGTCTATTTCTTCAAATAATTTTGGTCAAATAATGCGCTCTCTAATTTGGCTTTGGGATAATTATTCTCAAGATGATTGGCAAAATCGTTTAGTTTTTCTCCAGCCTGTTTAAGTGAATTAATCAGACCTCACAGAGTGACAAGCTATTAGCAAGGATAGTAAGAATCCTAAAAATTAATATCAGATGAATTACTATGCTACATTTGGTAGTATTTATAGAAGACCAATATTGGTTTGAGATCAAAAAAGCTATACTTTTACAATTGGGATTTGATGGTATTTTTGAAGATTCATAATATTACTGATACGAAACTTGATACAAATTAACAATTTTTGCGACTACTTCCTCAATAGTTAGTCCATCGGTAATCACTTCCACTGCATCATCAGCTTTCCTTAAAGGCGCGATCGCCCGACTACTATCTTTGTCATCTCTAGCTTGAATCTCTTGTTGCAATTGTGGCAAGTCAATATTTTTTTGACCTTGATTTTTTAAGTCAATGCTCCTTCTTCTTGCTCTCTCTTCCACCGAAGCTGTTAAAAATATCTTGAGATCTGCATCAGGATAAACATTAGTCCCAATGTCTCTGCCTTCAGCAATGACTCCGCCCTTTGCTCCACAAAGTTGTTGAGCCTTAACTAATTGTTCGCGCACCGCAGCTTGAGCAGCAACCGCTGAAACATTCGCTGTAACTTCAGGAGTGCGGATTACTTTGGTGACTTCCTGGCCGTTAATCTGAACACCAAGGGGAATTTCAGGAGAATCTGTAGGGATTAAATCTATGATTACATCTTTCACTAAAGAGGCGATCGCATCTTCGTCGTCTACAGCAATTCCTGCATCCATAACCAACCAAGTTACAGCACGATACATTGCTCCGGTGTCGAGGTATAGCAGTCCTAGTTGTTCGGCAACTCGACGAGTTACGGTGGATTTTCCTGCTCCTGCGGGGCCATCAATAGCGATGATTGGTTGACGCAATATCATATTATCGATCAGACGAGTATTTCCCACATGGGCTGCGATCGCAAGTAATCCTATCGTCTCCACTTGCGCTAAAGGCTTTAAGGTTAGAGGGTCTACCAATTCAACATATTGGAGTTTAACTTCATTTGTGATCGCCAATTGATCCTTAACAATTGTGATCAAATTATCTGCTTCTGTTTCCCCTCGAAAAAATTCTTGTGCTGCGCTCTTAAGACTCTGATAAATTATGGCTGCTTGGGATTTTTCTGTAGATGATAAGTACTGATTACGAGAACTCAGGGCCAGTCCTGATGCTTCGCGAATAATGGGACATCCTATAATTTCGACAGGCAAGTTTAAGTCTGTGACCAAACGACGAATAATTGCCAATTGTTGCGCATCTTTTTGACCGAAATAGGCGCGATTTGGTTGGACGATATTTAAAAGTTTAGTGACTATGGTGGCAACTCCTGTAAAATGTCCAGGACGATATTTACCGCATAGTTTAGATGTCATAGTTGCCGGCGGAGTGATTGTGGTAAGTTGCCCTTGAGTTGAGGCATCTCCTGTAATGCCGATCTCTTCGAGATTGGGGGCGAATATGATCGCGACTCCTAGTTCTGCACAGAGATCAGAATCGGTAGCCAGTTGACGAGGGTATTGGGCGAGATCTTCTGTGGGAGAAAATTGGAGAGGGTTAACAAAAATACTGACAACAACGCGATCGCATTCTTGAACTGCTCGTTTAATCAAGCTAGTATGACCTTGATGAAATGCCCCCATCGTTGGCACAAGACCAATTTTTAGGCTGGGTTGTTCATTCTTGAGGTAAGTTTTTAATTCCGCGATCGTTTTAATAATTAACACTCTGATCAATATCTATTTGAGCAATCCACTATTATAGGACATCAGGTATTTAGCTCTTCGCAACTTTTCAAAAAATATATTGATAGCTTCTTGACTCAGTATATATACGGAAAATTTCTTTAAATCTAGCCTATCTCTAATCACACTAAATGTATAATTCAGTGATTAATTACTTCGGAACTTATATATATACTTCAGTTCAGAAGAATTGGGGAAACGAGTATCAAGCAAAAATCTATCCAAACAATACAACAATAAAGTGGAAGGTCATGACCCAGTTAGCCAGTCATAACATTAATTTTGATGATCGGAAAAAACTAACGCTTTCCTTTGACATAGCCAAGATGCAAGAGGAAATTAAGGCACTAGCTCTGGGTGATTTTGTCTATTACAATGTTTTACCTCTAAGATCTCCTGCCCATTTAGTTGATCCTTCTTTGCCATTGCCTCCCCCAGCAGACGATTATGCTGATGGTTCTTGGACTGAATGGCTGGACAGCCCTGAGCTCAGAAATTCACCCTATCTGTCGAGTGTAGTTGACACTTTTCGAAAGCATAGTAAGGTCACACTGGTCAGATTGTTAAGATTAGCCCCTAGGGCAACAGTTAAAGAACACACTGACCCAACTTTAGGGCTTCAAGTCCCAAAGTCAGTAATTCGCCTTACAATCCCAATTCTGACTAACGATGGGGTGGAGTTTTTCCTTAACGAAAATTTGGTTCCCATGAAGCCTGGGGAGTGTTGGTATCTCAGGCTCAGTGACCCACACCGGATTATTAATGGGGGAAACACTGAGCGAATTAACATGACAATTGACATAGTGCCTAATGAATGGGTACGCTCCCTTATACAAGGTAAATAGAATACTCAAGAAGATAGTGTGAATATTTTCTCCATCATCGAGATTCCAAACATGAATTTTGAAAAGATAATATCTAACTTAAGTCATTAATTCATGGACTTGTACTTTTTCTAAATAATTATAGATAGTTAAATAATTCATTTGTGTAGGAATTATAGAATTAGCCTTTTCCACGGTAATATCCAAAAATAATCTGCCATGAACTATTGCTTCAATTACATGATCAAATTGTTCAATGTAGGATCTCAATAGAGTAAAACAATATAGTTCCGCCTTATCAGAATGATAAATTCGCGATTTTTCTATGGTAGAAAAAATATGATCTATTTCGTCCCATCTAAATAAAAGATTAAGCATGAATTCCGCCTTTTTAGGACTCCAAAGATAGATCTTCTCATCATAAATACTATGAGTTTTCAAAGAAAAAATAACTGACTCTTGACAATCTGAGGGAATAGAAGCCGGAAGAGTGAATGGCTGATTGACAACAAATCTGCTGCGATCGCGATTAGGATGGGAA
The DNA here is from genome assembly GCF_000332055.1 of Xenococcus sp. PCC 7305. Lineage (GTDB taxonomy): Bacteria > Cyanobacteriota > Cyanobacteriia > Cyanobacteriales > Xenococcaceae > Xenococcus. Next base: position 30,405 of record NZ_ALVZ01000176.1, read on the forward strand.
TACATTGATTTATATTGACTAAATAATATTATTAATTACTATTGTCTCGGTAAATCCACCCAGAAATATTTGCGATATTGTAATCTTGCGCTAAAACTTCTATGAACTTTTTGAAAAATTTTAGGCAAAAAAAAGCCCAGCCAATAAGGTCGGACTAGAGAATGTAAGCAAAAAATTTATAGTAAATTAATATATGAAGTTTTTAATATAATCGATAAAGGTGTTTAGGACTTGTTGTTTTCCATATATCTAATATCGCTTTTTGAAGTAAGCTTGTCATCGCAAGAAATACTTGTATTTAATCGCTAAGTTTGTGAGTTTAAGATTAAATTTAGTCTGCCTTTGTAAAGGGAAGATAAAGTATCATTGTCATAGTGAAAATGAAATGCAATGAATAAAAAAGCAGCATTATTAGAAGCGATCGCAGGTAAAAACCGTGGTTTATTAGCTAATGAGATTGACAATGCTCAAGTTCTGTCAGCTATTCAACAACTAGAAGACACCAACCCAACCCCTAATCCCTTAGAAGCGAAGGAATTATTAGAAGGAGACTGGCGATTACTATATACTACTAGTAAATCTATACTAGGTTTAGATCGTTTTCCTTTATTTAAACTGGGGCAAATTTATCAATGTATTCGCACTGCCGAGGCCAAAGTCTACAATATTGCCGAGATTGTGGGAATGCCTTTCATGGAGGGGATTGTCAGTGTGGCAGGAAGATTTGAGCCGACCTCTGCCAAGCGAGTTAGTGTAATCTTTGAGCGTTCCATTATCGGGTTACAGCGTTTTGTGAGTTACAAATCTCCCCATAAATTTATTGAGCAACTCGAGGCGGGGAAAAAGTTTTTGCCATTAGATTTTGGTATCGAGAATCGCGATCGCCAAGCCTGGTTGGATATTACCTATTTGGATGAGGATATGCGATTAGGGAGAGGAAACGAAGGAAATGTTTTTATTTTGACAAGAGAAAATTTCGAGTAAAGACAAAACTAGAAAATATTTTTTAAATTTAAACAAAACCCTGGGAGAACCTCTTCCCCAGACAAAGTATCAGGATTAGCTAATATTTCAAAAGGTTCTTGAGAGCGATAAATTAATACTTGCTTATTTTGAGGGTCAATTAGCCAGCCCAAAAGTAAACCATTATCAAGATACTCTTCCATCTTTTCCTGTAGAGACTGCAAACTATCAGTTTTAGAACGTAGTTCTATCAGAAAGTCAGGGCATAAAGGAGGAAAACTATCTTTTTCTTGAGCAGACAAGCTATCCCATTTAGTTTGTTCGATCCAGGCCGCATCAGGAGATTTGTTTGCTCTATTAGGAAGACGAAAAGCAGTAGAAGAGTCAAACACAATTCCTAACTTAGCCTTTCTATTCCAGGCTTCCAGTTGAAAACAGATATCAATATTGCGTCGACCTGTATTTCCTCCCGTAGGTGGCATAATAACTAATTCTCCAGTTGCTGTTAATTCTAGTCGCGCGTCTCGGTTAACCGCAGCTAACTTGGCAAATTGTTCTTGGGTGATTTTTAAATTGGGGGGAATCTGAATCGTTGATATTTTCATTGCCTATCCTTAGACCTTAACTATGATTATAATAAATAATTAATTAAAGATTGTATCGCAATACATTTTGATAACAATTGTTAACATTTTTAGTAAATTTAGACACATTTTTACGAGAAAGGAACTGATAAGTTGCTAGCAACTACAATTTCTACAATAGCTTCTAGGGTTCCGATTTAAGATGAAATTCTTGAATGGCTGGTCCGAGAGAAGCAAGCTACTGACAGAGTTTTTGGTAAGGAACATCCTGCCCTTAATTAAGTAGCTACACGGCGGGATAAAAGCCCGGGAGGTTTTGGCGTTTTTCATTATAGAGCGTCAGACTCCTGGGCTTGTTGCATTTTGAACATATATACAGGAAAAACTGCATGAGCGAGTTACCCTTTCAACCCCCAAGTGAAAATTCTAGTGAAGCCCAAAAGGCCTTAGAAAAAGAAAGCCGGCTACCCCTAACGGGATGGCAGCAAGAAGTAGATCGCGGTCTAGAATTTGGGTTAGAAGCAGCAGATAGCATCAAAGATCGCAGTATTCCCACTTTTTCGAGGGGTGAGCTTCCTCATTACGCGGGAATCAATACTTTTCTGAAGGCTCCTTACATAGAAGATGTCAGAAAAGTGGGCGAATATGATGTGGCAATTATGGGAGTTCCCCATGACTCGGGAACAACCTATCGACCGGGAACCCGTTTTGGTCCTCAGGGAATTAGACGAGTTTCAGCTCTTTATACACCCTATAACTTTGAGTTGGGTGTAGATTTACGCGAACAAATTACCCTTTGTGATGTCGGAGATGTCTTCACAATTCCTGCTAACAACGAAAAATCTTTTGATCAGATTTCTAAGGGTGTGGCCCATGTCTTTAGTTCAGGGGCTTTCCCGATTATTTTAGGAGGGGATCATTCCATTGGTTTTCCCACTTTAAGAGGAGTTTGTCGCCATCTAGGGGATAAAAAAGTTGGTATTATTCACTTCGATCGCCATGTGGATACTCAAGAGACAGATTTAGATGAAAGAATGCATACTTGTCCTTGGTTCCACGCCACCAATATGAAAAATGCTCCTGCAAAAAATCTAGTGCAACTAGGTATTGGAGGTTGGCAAGTTCCACGGCAAGGAGTGAAAGTTTGTCGAGAACGAGCAACTAATATTCTGACGGTTACAGATATTACCGAAATGGGTTTAGATGCTGCCGCTGACTTTGCGATCGCCAAAGCGACTGATGGCACTGATTGTGTATATATTAGTTTCGATATTGATTGCATCGACGCCGGGTTTGTTCCTGGTACTGGTTGGCCTGAACCTGGTGGTTTATTACCCCGCGAAGCTCTTTATTTACTGAAAAGAATCGTCCAGAATACTACAGTTTGTGGACTGGAAATCGTCGAGGTTTCGCCTCCCTATGACATTAGTGATATTACATCGCTGATGGCAACTCGTGTAATCTGTGACACGATGGCCCATTTAGTAGTTTCGGGACAATTACCCCGTAAACAAACTCCCGATTATGTTCATGCCGAATCGCAAAAAGTCGATGAACCTTGGAAGTAAGAGGGGATTGGGGGAATAGGGATTTGGGGAGATGGGGAATAATTATCACCTGAAATCCCCCGGCTCCCTTGAATGGTCAATGTTTAATGCTCAATGTTCAATGATTTATGTATAAACTTTATGACTTTCTTCTTTCTGGGAATGCCTACAAAGTTCGCTTATTATTAACTCAATTGCAAATTCCTTTTGAATCAAAAGAAATAAATCTTTTACAAGGGGAAACTAGAACAGATGATTTTCTCCAAAAGAATCCTAATGGAAAAATTCCCGTATTAGAAATTGCCCCCAACAAGTTTATCTCTGAATCAAATGCAATTTTATATTATCTAAGTCAAGGCACAGAATATTTTCCTCAAGACAAATACCAACAAGCCCAGGCAATGCAATGGCTATTCTTTGAACAATTTAGTCATGAGCCGAATATTGCTACTCCGCGTTTTTGGATTAGCATTCTCCAGCAGCCCGATAAATATCAAGCACAAATAGCTCAAAAACAACAATTAGGCTATGCCGCATTAAATGTTATGGAACAACATCTGAAAGTTCATGATTTTTTTGTTGCAGATAAATATACGATCGCAGATATAAGTCTGTATGCCTATACCCATGTCGCTGACGAAGGGGGTTTTGAGCTGACAAAATTTCCCGCCATTTTAGCCTGGATGAGACGAGTTAAAGAGCAACCTAGACATATCCTAATTACTGATAACTGTTAACTGATCTACTGATCACTGAAATAATGCATGAAACCGATATGACCAAAGCTTTAATTTTAACAGTTAAAGATTGGTATGAATCCCAACCAGAACCACCAAAGATCGAGAAAATTCACTTAATTGTTGGTCAATTTACTTGTGTAGAGCCTGTTAGTTTACAGTTTGCTTTTGAAGTTCAAACTCGCAATACTTTTCTTGATCAAGTTGAATTAGTTATTAAAGATGTCCCCCTAATTGCCTTTTGCCATAGTTGCCAACAGGAATATCAACCAGAAATTGGACTGCAATATAGCTGTCCTGATTGCAACTCCCCGATGGAAGATATTCGCTCTGGTCGAGAACTAAAAATCGATCGCATCGAATATTCTTCTCTAACTAATAACTCTCTATCTCATGCTTAACTTTTATTTCCTCATCCTCCATCCCTCATCCCTCATCCCTTAAAAAAGATGCACCAAACATTTGACGCTGCCCTAGAAATAAATCTCCTCCATGCCAATCAAGAAGGAGCCGATCATAATCGAGCCCATTTTGATCGCTGGGGAATTACCTGCCTCAATATTATGAGTAGCCCCGGCGCGGGCAAAACTGTTCTGCTTGAACAAACTTTGGCCAGATTAAAAGATAAGTTCCAAATAGCAGTAATTGAAGGAGATATGACCACCGAATTGGATGCTGATCGCCTGCGACAATATGATGTTCCTGTAATTCCAATCAATACAGGACGTTCTTGTCATCTTGACTCGAAAATGGTTGCGGGGGGCATTCACACCCTAGAACATAAATATAATCCCCAGGATTTGGACTTGGTTCTAGTAGAAAATGTCGGTAATTTGGTCTGCCCTGCTGAATTTGAAGTGGGAGAACATGCCAAAGTTGCCTTACTAAGCGTCACAGAAGGGGAAGACAAACCCCTAAAATATCCTGTGATGTTTCAAGAAGCTGATTGTTTGTTAATTACCAAAACCGATTTAGCACCTTATTTAGATGTTGATCTTGATCTTATTGCTGCTAATGTGCGGCAGATGAATCCTGAAGTCACGATTATTTATCTATCAGCTAAAACAGGTGAAGGTCTGGAGCAGTGGTGTGATTGGGTCAACAATCAGATTAATCATAATTGTAGTCAACAATTAGCAATGCAAATTTAACAATAAAAAAGAGCTATCTAGTTCTTGGCGGGATTTCGATAGCTCAACTCAATAACGTTATATGGTCTAAACTGACCAGGAGTAATTATGACAGAAAAACTTCTGTTCTGGGGAATTTTAGTATTTTTGTTCGCCACTTTGGCGATCGGTATGTGGGCGGCAAAACAAGTCAAAGGCGATAGTGAAAATTATCTTGTTGCTGGGCGAGGGCTGGTTCTGCCACTAGCCGCGGCGACTTTAATGGCGCAGTCGGTGGATTCCAATGCAACTTTGGGGAATACGGATTTGGCAGCGGAATTTGGGTTTTGGGCTGGGGCGTCTTTACCAATTGGCTTGGCATTATGTTTATTTTTAACCGCAATCTTTTTTGCCAAACCGATGAATCGTATGGGTTTGATAACTCTCCCAGATTTTTATCGAGTTAAATATAACCGTAAAACTGAAGTAGTGGCATCATTTCTGATGGTGTTAAGTTTTTCGTTTCTATTAGCTGGTAATTTGGTTGCGGGAGGATATTTATTTCAAGCTTTTTTGGGGACAAGTTATACAGCTGGAGTTATGCTGTTAGCCATCGTCGTCTTTATCTATACTGCTAGTGGCGGTCTCTTTGCTGTGGCCTATACGGATGCAATTCAAGTTGCGATCGCCTTTGTGGGTTCTTTAGGTCTCCTAGTATTTATGGCTACCAATTTTGGCTTAACAATACCTGCTGGTACTGGACCTTTAGCTCTGGCTCAATTAAGCGATCCAGCATCTGGTGCAGTCATTAACTGGGCAACTTTACTTGCTTTGGGCTTGGGAGATATTGTCGCGATCGATTTTATGGCACGGATTTTTGCTGCGGAAAGTCCAGAAACTGCCCAAAGAGCTTGTTTAATCGGCTGTGCTGGCACATTGATTATTGGCGTTCCCTTCTCGTTAATTGCCTTATCAGCTCCTCAAATTCTTGCCGATGCAGGCATCACTCCCGATGGCCCAATTTTGTATGCACTGCTTAATGGCATTGTGCCTCCTTTATTGGGCTTATTGGTAATTGTGGCAATTCTTTCGGCTTCTCTATCTACCGCAGACGGGGCAATTTTAGGTACATCTTCGGTGATTGCCCATAATATTATTGGCATTCGTCATGACGACCATAATGCAGCAGGTGATAGGTTGTTAATGATTACCCGACTGATGGCTTTTTTTATAACTGGTTTAGGTGTATTTTTTGCCTTAAAAGTGCCGCAAACTGGTGTTTTACTACTATTAGCTTTCGATTTGGGATTTGCTGGTCTTTTAGTGCCACTAGCAGGAGGGCTTTATTGGCCCAAGGCGACTTGGCAAGGTGCACTTTCCTGTATTATTCTCGGTTCGGCAACTAGACTCATATTGTTTATGTTGATGCCAACAACATTTGGGATTGAGAATACCCTATTATATATTCCTAATAATATTTTTACTGCGGACTTTGATGGATTTCCCACTCTGATTAGCCCGTTGATCGGATTAGCTGCATTTATTATAATTTCTAATATAACAGGTGGCAGTAAAAGCACAAGACAGCGTCTACGACAAGAAGAGAGAGAAGCTCAATTGTATAGAGGTTAAAATTAGGGTTTTAGGTTGCGAGGTCTGACTGCTGTTCCCGATTCTCTGTTCCCTGTTCCCCGTTACCGATTCCCGTATTTTAACCAAACAAAAACTCCAGACGAGACATCATGGTCTAAAGTCTGGAGTTGTTATAAATTTAATTATAAATTGTAATTTCCTATGCAGCTTTGCGAGCTTGAATTTCGTCTAGCAAATTAGCTTGGATACTTCTTCTTTCGCGATCTTCGGGGTCCATTTGCTCACTGATTTCCGATTTTCTAGCCTTGTTAATCTCATTGAATTTTTCAATATCAGCGGGAGTGAACTGAATCTCTGCCCCTTGAGCAATTCTGACTCTTTCATAACCAAGAGCATCTAAGACATCTCCAGCTACAGACTCAAAGATTTCAATTTCTTCATCAGTCATCGATTTGAGAAACTTCTTAGTATTTTGTTTCATAATCGGTTGAGTGACATTGCCCCATAGAGAACTAGAAGAAGCGGCATTAGTTGCTTCATTAGACTTATGGAAATTTAGCATTTTGTCCGTATACTCCACGC
>NZ_ALVZ01000177.1 GCF_000332055.1 Xenococcus sp. PCC 7305
GGGACATCAATGCCTTCAGGATCAGTAACAGGGTCAGTTTGATCACTATCTGCTGTCCCAATATTTTCAATGGTAGTTCCAAGATCGCTATCAAGTACGGTGTAACTAACAGATAAAGTATCGGATTCATTGGGCCCTAGGGTCAAGGGAGTTGAAGTATCTCCTGTGAGGTCATCGGTGATGACTACATTGGTTAAATTAGCGCCGCCAAAGGCTACTGGAATATTGGTTGCTGTTAAGTCGTAAAGAACAAAATCCCCTTCACTGATGTCTCCAGAACCGTCATTATCAGTAAATCCGGTGTTAGTTTTGACAATTTCTAGGACTGACTCGGGGACGTCAACATTTTCGCTATCTGTGGCTGTGACTTCATCACCTGGAGTATTGGGGTCAGGATCACCAGTTGCAGTTGCGGTGTTGATTATAGTGTTGCCCAAGTCTCCTGGTAGAACCACATAGGTTGCTGTGCCAGTTGTCGATTCAAGGGGATCTAGCTCTGTATCCAGTAGTGTTACTGGACCAACTAGTGGATCATCAACTGAGACGTCAAATAGAGTTACATCACCAGTGTTTGTAACCTCGAAACTATATTCTATGGTGTCCCCAGGGCTGATATCGCCAGAACCATCTGCATCGTCTAATAGTTGGTTAAAGGTTTTGGTAATAGATATTTCTGGATCGGCAAGAACATCTGTCGGTTCTGTTGCAGTGTTATTCGAATCATCCGGATCATTGGTGATAGCATCAACAGTTACTGTATTAAGTAAATTTTCGGTTCCTATAGTGGGGGCATCGTCATTGACGGTAACTTCAACTTCAATAATTACTGTCTCTCCTGGAACTAGAAACCCAAGATCGCCTGTTATCGTACCTCCAGCTTCGGAAAAATCGGCAGGGGTTGTAATGACACCCTCAGTATCTATAACAGAAGCAATTTGCACAAAGGTAGTATTCGGATCAAGAACGTCCGTTAAGGTAACACCATTGGCAACTGTGTCTGTGGAGTTGTTAGTAACCTCGATAAAATAGGTTAAAGTATCACCAAGTCCTACTGGATCAGGATCATCTGTCTTAGTTACAGCAATATCAGCTTCAGCATTGAAGAACCGGAAGACTCTTAGAAGGGGATTAGTTTGATTCCCCGTACTAATCGCATCACCGTCAGCAGTTTCGGCATCGATCAATCTACTTTGAACAGTACCACCAGTACCAGGGGGAATTGTGTCTTCGAGAACAACCCAAACTTCGAGAACAACCGTGTCCCCATCGTCGAGGCCGGATACTTCGAAGGTCCCTCGAATCTCGTCTGCCCCGGTGGTACTACCGTTGGGGATTAAGGCTTCGTTGGTGATTGCAACTGTTGCTGCGCCATTGCCATCGGCATTCCCATCAATATGGGCTGGATCGCTGGTGTCAATGAATGCTCCGTAGATCAAAAAGGTTTCATCATAGCCAAAGTCACCACCATTAGTAGTTTCTGCGTTCCACCCTGCAAGAAGCTCAATTACTCCATTTTCAGGAGAGGTATCTCCATCAACAGTGATAATAAATTGAAATGCCACAATCTGACCTAGCCCAAGATCATCTGGTGCTAGAGAAGTGACAACATCGGCAGAACTGGCATCATCTGTTCCTTCCCCTGGAGGTGGATCAAGGGGGTCTGCAGCGGTTCCGCCATTGATAGGAGGTAGTTGGGCAGGCACCAAATTACTATAGGAGGTTGGGTCAGATGCTCTAAAATCGATGTCGTAAGCACCACCAGCATCGGTAAAGGTGGTTATTGCAACCTGATCATCGTCCGTTTCAAAAATACCATCGACACCATCACCTGTTGCAGTCAAATTTAAAGTCGCATTCAAAGCATCAGGAATACCACTACCAGTACCATTATTGTCGATGGGGACAGTCCAGTCTGTGGTAAAGACTCCATACTCATCGACTGTAACTAGAATAGGATGATAAATATCTGCCTCGCCGTCATCTCCTGGCGCCGCAAGATCGTCCGCGATTTGAATCTCAACTGTGGAGTTCGGTGCATAATTACTACCGCTAATAACTACCGTTTCACCTGGGGCATAATCTGCTTTATCTGTTTCTACAATTGGTAAAGCTTCTGGTAACCCATCAAAATATTCTTCTGCCATAATCAAACCTATCTATTAAAAATTAAATTACTAATAATTTACTGACTTCAACTATTTCTTGTAGCGCTACGTACTTTGATTAGGACATTGGTAAAAGCGCAAGCATTGATAAACTTACTACTTCCCTCTTCCTACTTGCACGTAGTGCTATATATCTAGGAGCGATCCAAATTGGATCACCTCTCAAGCTAATTTATGCAGCCATAATTGAATCTAAATGGTTTTGGTCCAAAAATTTATTTACTAAAATGTCCTGGAAACTATCCCAATCTTTTAGCCAATTTTCAAGCTGATTTTGCAAAGCACTTAACCTATCATTCCCGTTTTCTCCAACTAAATCATGATGGAAATTACCAGAAAATAGGATCGCTGAAATTGCCTCCTTCTCAGGAATTTGTAACTTGGCCTCATTAATACTCAAACGTAATGGCACCCCGTTAATGGTATAAACCAAATTAATTCCAGCCTGTATTGGTGTCTCACCTACTTCTTGCCAAACACCTGGGGAAAGAATTTTTTCAGTGAGATATCTATGGGCAGCTTGAGTATGATCGCCGAAAGTCTTAAAACGACGTGGATTAATCCCCACAGCGCGGTAATCCAAATTAGGTAAAGCCGCCGTATACTTGCTAGCTAACTTGGTGATCTCAATCTCATGAGGTGTTTTGGGCTCAATTAGCCCTTCCGAAAAGGTGATGATTCCTGGTTTTGCCTCAATCTTAATGCCATTTTTGAAGACAATCTTTGTTGTTCTAGAAGACAGAACAGGAGGTCTTGCGAGTTCCCAGTCTGTGGGCACAACCCCGCTTCCCTTAAGAAAATCGGGAGTCAACATATTTGGATTATGATCTCTTACAGCAACGACAACTGAGAGATCTCTAATATCTAAATTTTTGTCCATGGAATTTAACTATATTGAGCTTTGCATTCAGGCTCCAACAGTCTATATCCGAAAAAAAAATATGTCATTATCATTAAGATTTTTTATCTTAAGACATTACTTGCTCATACTTGGCTAAAAACTTTCTGAAAAGACAAAGTATTCCTTGAAACAGGGAAGCAGCAACCGCAAAAATTCAAATAATGATTGGATTTATTGTAAAGAATATAATTAAAAATACATAAAAATTCATTAAATATCTTCCGGGTTGTCATTGCTGTCTAAAATTTATGATAATCTGTAACCTTTGTTGAGAAACTCATTAGCTAGTTTTGAGGGCTCAAAAATAAGTTGATCAATCATTGCGGAGACTTGTCTCAATTCTTCTTGGCAAAGTTTTTGTTGCGATAAGTTTTTCGGTTCAGGCAACATGATATTTTCTTTTGATACGCCTAATGCAGTGAGGAAAGCACTAACTTTCTCTGGTTGTGATAGATCGGAGATATCGAAGTCAATAAAACTAATATGTTGGTGATTTTTGTAAATTAACTTATAGTATTCAGCTCTGGTGTACATTTCATAGACATACCAAAGTCTTTGACCGTTGATCCCAAACTGGAAAAATGGCTTTGGATTAACAATTTTTCTGGGATAATTTGGATCGAGATGCCAGAGCCAGATATTTCCTTTATTCAAAAAATCTGCTCCCTTGATTAGCGAGCTAACAATTTTGACGGGATCTCTAGTCAAACAAATAATTTTAATATTGCCATGGGAACTTAACATCTCAAGGTTTTCCATCAGACCTGCTTTGGCCAAGATATGAGAAGTTTCTCCATAAAATGAGAGATTGGGAAGTTTAATTATTCGATTAAACTTCTGACGCCAAAAATCTTGAATTTTCGGAATATTGCCCTGAGAGTTGAAGAGGGTGAGATGGGAAATATCAGGAGTATCCACACCAAATTTGTCATAACCTAAGATTTCGTGATGAATCTTTGATTGAGGAATATTATTGCGTAATAAGGCTGCTAAAGTCATTGTTCTAGTATGTCCTGGAGCGATCGTGAAAATGTAATTTCTTGTCGTTTTTAACTCATTATCAGACTGTTTAATTGCCCTATCTTCTATCTTACTTAAATAATTCAAATTAGGTTTAACATTGAATGCTTTGGGGGGCTTTCCTTGCTGAGAGATTGACCACATCTGTTGGTATGCTGCCTCAATATTTCGCCTGAAGCGATCGCAATCGAACAATGGTGTCCTCAAGCGATTGTGCTGGAGCTTTGTTTTGATTTTCTCTAAAAGAGCGGGTTGGGTTGCAATTTTTAAGGCGAGGGCTTCATAGTCTGGCAAATTGTAAGTTACAAGCTCGGGTAAACCAATAGCATGGAGTAGACTACCAGCTACGCGAGCAGCAAAACTTTGTCCAGCACAAGTCAACACAGGCAAACCCACCCAAAGAGCATCACTGGTTGTGGTGTGAGCATTACAAGGTAAATTATCCAGAAATAGATCTGCTAATTGTTGCCGAGCGAGATGATCTGGTAAATCTTTTTTGGGAGCAAATACTAGGCGATCAGGGTCAACCCCTCTGGCTTGGGCTTCTTGTCGTAAATTCTCTGTCATATCTTGGTTTTTGCTGAGTAACCAGAGAACACTATGGGGAACTGCTTTGAGCAAACGCATCCAGATATTGAAAAATTCTGGGGTGATTTTATAAGAATTGTTGAAGCCACAGAAAATAAAACCTTGGGGCGGCAAATTGCATTCTTCTCGTGAGGGAACATATTGGGCAATGGTGCGTTTGCTGTCATTGACTTGGTAGCAGTCGGGTAGATGAACCAGCTTTTCGGTGAAGTAGGGTTGTTGATCTGAAGGAACAATAAAAGGATCAACCAAAATATAGTCAATAAAGTCAGCTCCCATTGTGCTAGGATAGCCCAAGTAGTTAACTTGTATTGGTGCGGGGCGATAGGCTAAGATTTGTTTGCGATTATCTTTGGTATAGCCTTTGAGGTCAATGGCAATATCAATCTCTAAATTGCGGATCTTTTGCGCAACTTCTAGATCGGACATCTGATGGACATCAATAAAATGATCGAATGCCCTGACTAATCTGTGGCGCATCGGGCTATTGCTTGGGGGACCAAAGGAAAAGGCGAAAACCTCAAACCGAGAACAATCATGACGCTCGAATAATTCTGCCATCAGATAAGCAGTAGCATGTTGGTGATAATCGGCCGACAAATAAGCAAGACGAATTTTTTGATGACTGTATCGCTGACCATTCCATAAGGGTATACATGAATGGTCAACAACATTGTTACAGAAGTTTTTTGCTGTAGTTAGCTGGATTTCTGGATTATCTGCGATCGCCATGGGGACAAAGGGAGGCAATATCGATTCTGAAGATTGTGACGCATCAAGAAGCTCTTTTTCGTAGGCTACGAGTCCTTGCCAGCTGCAAATCCGCCGCCTAGACATAACATATACTAGTAATGCTTCAGAAAAGTCTGGCTTGAGCTCCAATGCTCTTTCACAAGATGCGATCGCCTCAGCATAATTTCCCTGATCTGCTAAAGCATTTCCCTGATCTAAAAAAACATATGCAAGATTATCATGAGCCTGCTGAAAACTTGGTTGCAGTTGCAGAGATTTTTGATAGCAGTTGATTGCTTCGGTAAATTTTTTTTGTCCTCGATAAGCTGCACCAAGACTATTGTAGAAACTAGAGCTGTTAGGATTCAGTTCTATTGCTCTGGTCATCCGTTCAATGGCAGTTTTATAATCATTTTCTTCATAGGCAATGACCCCCCAAAGATGCCAAGCATCAGCACAGATATCTTGTCGATGTGCCTGGTACAAAAATACCTGTTGGTAACAAGTTGCAGCTTCTGGAATTCTTTTTGCTCGGTGATGCTCAATACCCAAATCTAATAATTTTTCACAAGCAATAGCTAGTTTTTTTCGGGTGTCAGTATCTGTTGGTTTCAGATCTAAGGCTTTTTGGTAGGATTTGCAGGCTGATTGAAACTGTTGTTGCTCAAGATAGACGTTCCCGAGGCTGCTGTAGAATATGGCCTCTGTTGGTTTAATTTTAATTGCCTGTGTGATTTGATCGATGGCCTGGGTATATTTCTGCCGCTGGACTGATGTTACCCCCAAAAGATGCCAGGCATCCGGGTTGTTTGTTTGAGATGTTAGAGCCAGTTGAAAATAGGCTTCCGCTTCAGAAAATTTTTGCGATCGCAAGTATTTGATCCCCAACTCGAGCTGCTGAAGGGCATCTTCACAAATTATTGGTTCGAGAGCTTGATCAGTGTCTTTAGAAACTGTTTTGGGCTCTTGCTGGAACATAAATCCTTATTTGGGTTTGAGAATCAAATAGGATGTTAGCACAAGTTTCCCAATGGCATCTTGCTCTCAAGCCATAGAACAAGTTTAACTGAAGCTAATCTATTCTTTCCTCACGCCTAAATTGCTCAATAGCCTCCACCAAATCATCCGAGGATTCTTCACTAATCAGATAAGATTTAAAATCTTGCCCTTGACTGAGATAGTCCAAGTAAGAAGATTGCAGATAAGGAAGATACTCAGCATTATCCGCTACATAAACTTCCGCAAAGGCCAGCACTGTGGAACGACTATAATCCCTGAGCAATTGAGGCTCTGGGAGAGTCAACTCTTCAACCGATTCAATCACCTCACTCATGCCGCCATCGATCGCCGAAACATCAACATGAGCCTGGCCTTCGACGAGCAACAGATATTTACTCGGAGAAGTGAGCCAGGTAAAGGAACTTAGCTGTTCAAAAACAAAGGGAGTTGCCGGATCATAGCTGCCAGCACCTATCATGGTCGGTACTTGAATCTGGCTTAAGCCTTCGGGTCCAAAGATACTTCGGTTCACAGGGTTGTGACCCAAAACTGCCGCAATGCGATCATCCCGGAAATCATACTCTTGGCGCTCCAGCTCTAATGCTTGGCACTGTAAGAGCAAAGAAGTATTAATCCGGCCTAAACCCAAGGCGCATTCTTGTTCTAAATTATCAAAATCAATGGTAGCTCCCGCAACCGCTAGCGCTGTATAACCACCAAAGGAGTGACCAAAAACCCCAACTTTTTCCGTCGCAAGTCTACCGTCAAATTCAGAATCGTTGCGCCGCTCCAGCTCATCAATGACATAGCTTATATCTAGTGGCCGATTGATAAATTCATCAACCAAAAAGAGCTCCTTTGACAAGCCCTCCAAAAAATCTTTTTGCTGTAGATTGTCACTACCAATATGTTGAGGAACCGCAATAACATAGCCATAGGAAGCCAGATGTTCTGCAAGTTCTGCAAAGTTTTCTGGGCTAGAGCCTAACCCATGGGAGATCACAATCACTGGAGTTTGCCCTTCTCGGAGCCTCTCTGGTCGATAAACATCAACGAAAAATTTACGACCTGGAGAATCTGGCCTTATACTGTCGCGACTGGTATCTACCAACTCCCATCTTTGTTGTTGAAACCCCAAGCCACCTTGTTGACGTAAATCAGGTAAATTATCAAAGTCAACTGGCTCAGCATCTGCGGCTTCAGCGGCCGATAACTGGGGTATCACTTCTTCACTAAAAACTTTGGTTGCCTTGACTACTATTTTGGTATTTCTAGCCGTGTTGATAATCTCTTTGAGATCAAACTGAATATTCGTTGGCAAATTACGGAAAAAATTGATCAGGCTCAAACCCTCAGTGTCATAGGCTGCGGCGACTAGGGCACCGCGAATCGCAAATTTGCCATTTCTGCCACCTTCGACTTGAATATGTTTGCCAGTTCGCTCAAGAAGAGCTTCGCCGATTTTGCTGTTAAAAAAGCGGGACACCATCCGCGGATTCACAGCAGCTTTTTTCGTTAGCACTTCACGAAATTTGGCTTGTCCAGATTCGCTAGTTCCCGCTACTTTAAGAAAAAGGGCTAAATTTTTATTTACCGAGCCATCTTGAACAAAAATATCCAGGGATTCAACTCTTAGGGGTTCTTTGATTGGGGGATAGAGAAAATAAAGAGTTTGCGCCATGATCGGCGTCATGAATGAGGCTAGCGCGATCGCGCTCAGCCCTAAAGACTGCCACCAACGAGAAGAAGATATTTTTTCGGGAGAGCTCTGATTTTTCATAAGTTCTTCAATATACCAATATTATCGCTGTCTATTACAAGATCTAATTGCCGATAACAACTCCTCAGAAAAGTCGCCTAACCACTTATCGCTAGCTTGTTGTGCGCTTTGGTTTCTGAGAAAACTGTTAATCGTCTCTCGCCACTGGCGATCGCCATCTGGCAGGAGCATGCCATAATAATCACAAGTCAAAGGTTGCCTTGGTAACAAAGTATAAGCCGCAGGATCTAGACTCTGTCGTTCGAGTTCTCCAATAGATAAAATACTATCACTGACTAGAGCCTCAATCTCATTATTGTTTAAAGCTTTGACTGCCTGAGCCCTCCCAGTCGAACCATCAAAGAATACTGTTGCAGTTGAGGGATAATTTTCTTTGACAAAAGTTTCGGTGGTGGTACCTTTCAGGACCCCTATTTTCAAATTTGCCAGGTCACTGTTGCCATTAAGCTGACTTGCTTGATTATTCGTCACCAAAAACTGAGTACCGGAAGCGAAGAAAGGATTGGAAAAAGTGATCTGTTCAAGATCATTGCGAATCGTATTGGGACCGCATTCAAGATGAACATGATCTTGTTGCACTAATTCATAGCGATTTTCTAGGTTAGAAGGTAATTCAACAGTTTGAATGCCTCCAGAAAGCTTGAGTTTTTGTTCGAGATATTGCTCTAAGGATTTTACAAAATCGGCACAATACCCAGTCCAATTGCCCGTATCTTCCAAAGAACCAAAGGGAGCAGCATCACTTCTGACTGCCACTTTTAAGACTCCTGTACGATTGATTTCATCTAAAACAGGCTCCGATCTGTCCTCTGCTGTTGCAACTATCGGTTCGGGGAATAATGGCGAGGGGGGTTGCTTGCCATAGGCTGTCTCTAATTGCTCTGGAGTTAGGGAGTGGGTGAGATGAATTTCAATGCTCTCTCGGGAAATTTCCTCGGTGTAAGAAGCGGATAAATAAGGCTCAAATTCTTCTAGACCTCGTAAATGATAATTAAAGAAAGCCACCGTCATGGCATTGAGATAATCACGGGCGATCGGGCCACTTCCCTCAGGCCCCCTCAACATTTCTAGAGGCAGTCCTTCAATCACCTCATCTTTGGCGGTGGAATAATGAGTTCCAGGAACTAACAAGGCGAGATATTTATCAGGAGTACTGAGCCAGAAAAAGGGATGAATTTGATTGGGAACGACAGGAACAGTGGTGTCTTCACTCGCTGCCCAAATCATGGTGGGAATATCAATTTTCCCCATGCCTTCCGGCCCAAAAATGGGATTGGTAAAAGGATAGGCGGCAAACACCGCTTTAATCCGCGGATCTTTGATATTAAATTTGATTGGGGGCAAATATTGAGCTTGGCATTGCAGCGCAAAACTAATGACGATATTAAAATTCTCCTCATTGCATTTTTGATCCAATCGAGGTTGATTAATCTCTGCGCCCGCGGTTGCCAAGGCAGTGTAACCGCCGAAAGAATAGCCAAAAATTCCCACTTGTTCTAGGTTGAGCTTATTACTCCAGTTGGGGTCGCTAGCGTCTAACTCCTCCAATTTATCCAGAAGATTAGTTACATCTAAAGTCCGACCCACAAACTCAATCGGCGTAATCCAGTCGCCTAATTCTCCGCGTAAAAAGGCTTGCCGATATTCCAAATTACTACCAATATGCTCAACTGATGCCACGGCATAACCATGGGATGCTAATTGGTTGGCCACATGACTATAATTGCCCCGAGAGGAGCCAAAACCTTGAACAATGAAGATTAATGGTGCTGGTTCCGATTTTCCTTGCGGCAAATAGAGATCGAACTCTAAGGGATGGGAAGTGGATAATCCAACATCAGTTGATCGCAGACTTTCGATCTCAAACTTCAGACTTTGCATCGACACTGCCCACGACCCTGGCTGCTGTAAATCGCTCAGTTGATCGAGATCTGTTGTGGATTCAGCAGCTTCTGTTGCCGACTGTTTAATAATTTCCGCTATTACCGCTTGACGATAACTCGATTGAGTTGCCAATTCTTGTCGTAGTTGGAGGAGAAATTCAAGATTGAGATAAATGTCTCTGCTGGGAAACTTACGCAAGGCATTAATGATAGTTAACCCTTCGGTCTCATCAGCAGCGGCTAAAATCATCGCAGCTCGCAGACCATGGAGGCCATTAATATTATGGCTAATTTGAACGCCTCTTCCCAATTGACTCAGCATCCTTTCGACCATGGGAACGCGGGCCACACGATAGATTTCTGCTGGGCCCAAATCAAATCGTTCCTGTAAAATTTCCCGCAGTTGAACGACAGTTTCCCCATCGAGGCGGTTGGTTACCAATGCCAAGTCGGGGTTAATAATTCCTTCCTTGGCAAAGGCTTCTAAAGAGTCAACCGCGATCGCGATCTGCAAGGGACCAATAAAAGTTTTAATCCGTTCTGCACTGAAAACAGGTTGGGGTTTTGATATTGCAGGGACAATTCCTAAGCCGAGAAGCAAACAGGCAGTGTTTATTAGCTTGACTAATTTCTGGCGGCGGTTTTTTACTGGAAACATTAATCAACAAAGTAATAAGTAATGAGTGATAAGTAATGAGTATATATCTCTTATCTACAATTAGGGTGGGGCTGCTCAAAACAAATCATCTAGTTGGGCTAAATTATCCATTTTCTGACCTGATTATCCCCATTCGAGGAACCTAGTCCCGCTTGACGAGACTAACAGGGAGACTGCCCTCTGCCCTCTGCCCTCTGCCCTCTGCCTTCTGCCCTCTCTTAATTAGGATCGTTCTCGATACATTTAACTGTTCTGACGATCGCTGCAACTGCATAGTCCCGATTTGCAGGCTGCTCAGGAGCAAAAGCATCACCTTCTTCATTTAAAGGCGAAGCAACTCCACAGTATGCCGACATTGTCATCGTCGCTTCGAGATCATACCCAGCCACATCAGAAAAAGTAATGGGATCTTGAGTAGGGGTTAAAGTTGTGCTTTCTTTGCGTCTGGCTTTGGAGATTCCTGCTGAGCGTCTTAGAAAATCGATAAGGTCAATGCGGCTAATAGGTTCTTCTGGTCGGAACTCCCCAGAATAGTTAGCCGCACCTGCTGCGGGGAGGAAATTCCATTGTGCCCAAGCAATTTTCTTGGCACTCCAGCGATCTTCAGGAACATCTGTAAATTGTTGTGCTGAAGTTGCTCTAGTCGGAGCCTCGTCAAGATCGACTGGCGTAACATTTTTATCGATCGCATCGATAATCATAGACACAGCTTCTTCTTTGCTTACTGTGTCATTTGGTCGATAAGTGCCATCGGGGAAACCAGTAACAATCCCTAATTTCGCGCCCTCTTCTATTTCTGCGGCGTAAACATTACCTTCAATATCACTAAAGGTGGCTGCATCTTGTGCTCTGTTGGGTAAAGTGTAAAATGCTAATGCTGTTGTTGCGATGGCTGCTACACTAATGCCAGATAAAAATTTCATAATAAATCTCTCACTCCAGAACTATTGATTAATCTTCTTAATCACTTAAGTTATAGTTGTCTTCAAATCAGGAAAAATTCCCCAAAAAGAAACCAATTTTCAGTTTTCTTATAAGTGATCTCAAAATATAGTCTACAAGATAAGCATGTTTGTCAGATATTAAGAATACATTAATTTTGTGAGTTTTCACCTAGTATTAGAACTTGACCCTATTTTCTATTGCCGATGAGTTTGATTTCTTTTCTATTGCGTTCTTCTTGGAGAATGGTTGCGATCGCGATTCTTACGGGATTTCTCAGTGGTGGCAGTAGTGCAGCTCTAATTGCCCTAATTAGTCGTGCCGCAGCTCGCGAGCCTGGGGCATCTCTATCTACTACAGCCTGGACTTTTGTGGGCCTTGCGATCGTGGCGCTGATCACTAGCATTATTGCTCAGGTAATGCTGATTCGTCTTTCCCAGAATGCGGTTCTAAAGTTGCGAATGCGTTTGAGTCGGCAGATTCTGGCTTCGGAGTTGAGCCATCTCGAAGATTTGGGCAAGCCTCGACTCTTGGCCACCTTGACTGAAGATGTGCAAGCAGTTGCCAATGGGGTGTTCCAAATGCCATCTCTGTTTATTAATCTCGCGATCGTGATCGGTTGCATGGCTTATATAACTTGGTTGTCTTGGTCGGTAATTCTGATGGTGATTGGCCTGGCAGTAGTGGCAATTGGGAGTTGCCAATGGATGCTCAACCGAGGCAAAAAAATGCTAGCCCTTGCTCGCACTGATCAGGATATTTTGTTCCAGCATTTGGGTTCGATCACCGCAGGCATCAAAGAACTGAAGCTGCATTACCGAAGACGACAAGTTTTTCTAGAAAAGCAACTACTCCCAACTGTTAATAATTTTCGCCGCCATAATGTTGTCGGTCTAACTTTTTTTGCCGCAACTTCTAGTTGGGGTCAGCTGATCTTCTTTTTTGCCTTGGGTTTTGTGATTTTTGTCTTGCCCAATATCATGGCAATTACACCTCAAACTCTTTCTGGTTATGTTTTGACCTTCACCTACTTGGTATTTCCGATGGAAAATATCATTAGTAAGTTACCTATTTTCAGTCGAGCTAGCATTGCCTTAGAAAAAATAGAATCTTTGGGTTTATCTTTGGTTAATCGCTCAGAAAATTTAACTGTGCCACCGCAACATAAAGCTTCCTGGGAATATTTTCAACTGGATAATGTAACTCATACCTATCGCACCGATGAGCCTAACAGTAATTTTATTTTGGGGCCTGTTAATCTCAAATTTTTCCCGCAAGAAATCGTTTTTATTGTTGGCGGGAATGGTAGTGGGAAATCGACTTTGGCAAAACTGATTACTGGGCTTTATATTCCTGAATCGGGGGAAATCATCTTAGATGGGGAATCGATTACCGAACAAAATCGAGAATGGTATCGGCAACATTTTTCAGTAGTTTTTGCCGATTTTTATTTGTTTGCAGATCTTTTGGGATTAGAAGATAATAATTTGGATAGTCAAGCTCAGAAATATCTCAAGCTACTTCAATTAGACCATAAGGTACAAGTGCAAGAGGGCAAGCTTTCGACGACTGCACTTTCCCAGGGACAGCGGAAAAGATTGGCTTTGCTAACGGCCTATCTAGAAGATCGGCCAATTTATTTGTTTGATGAATGGGCAGCGGATCAAGATCCGTTCTTTAAGGAAATTTTCTACTGTAAATTATTGCCTTATCTGCGAGATCAAGGGAAGACTGTGTTGGTGATTAGTCATGATGATCATTATTTTCATGTGGCAGATCGGATGATTAAACTCGATTATGGTCAGGTTGAATATGACAAGGATTTTTAAACAATAAATCAAGTTTGGCGATCGCAGTACAATGACGCGTAACTTTTCTATACTATTTATTAATTCCCTCAAGCCATCCTAATTGATAGGAAATTTTGTGACAACTAAATCTAAATCTAGAATCTCGAAAAAACAACGAGCCTTAGAAATCTTATCGCTTCTGGAAAAACTCTATCCAGATGCCACTTGTAGTCTCGATTATGAATCTATAGTGCAACTATTAGTTGCGACCATTCTCTCTGCTCAATGCACCGATGAAAGAGTCAATAAAGTAACTCCAGCTCTTTTTGCCAGATTTCCTGATGCCCCTTCCTTGGCTGGTGCCGATCGCGAAGAACTAGAAACCTTAATTCGCTCCACGGGTTTTTATCGCAATAAGGCCAAAAATATTCAGGGTGCTTGTCACAAAATTGTCACCGAATTCGATAACAACGTCCCCCAAACAATGCCAGAACTACTACAATTACCAGGGGTTGCTCGCAAGACAGCAAATGTAGTGCTTGCCCATGGTTATGGCATTCTCGAAGGGGTCACAGTAGATACCCATGTCAAACGCATTAGTAATAGATTGGGACTCACTAAAAATGATAATCCCGTCAAAATAGAACGAGATTTGATGAAAATTTTGCCCCAACCCGATTGGGAAAATTATTCGATTCGAATTATTTATCATGGCCGAGCAGTTTGTAAAGCCAGAAAACCCCTTTGCGATCAATGTCAATTAGCCCATCTTTGTCCTTTCTTGAAAGCTGGTGGTCAAGATTAAACAAATCTAGCGCTATGCTTTGGGGAGTCGGGAGTCGGGAATCGGGAATCGGGAATCGGGAACAGGTAATCGTCAAGAGAAAATCTGGTAAAAAAGGCAATACAACTAAATCAAACGACTTGGCAAAATTTTAAATCAAAATATAACTCTTTTAACCCTAAAACCTAACACCTAAAACCTAACACTAATCTTAACAAGTAAATAGAGTACCAAGCCGTGTAAATCATGTCAATTAATCATCAGCAACAACGTAATACAAAATCACCATATTGCCTGATTATTGGTGGTGGCATTTCTGGGTTAATCATCGCCACAGAACTCAAAAGACATGGGATCGCAAGCACTATTCTCGATAAGGGAAGAGGTATCGGAGGTCGCTTAGCAACCAGACGTATCGAGCATTCCGAAGCTGTTGAAGGAATCTTTGATTATGGAGCGCAACATTTCACAGTCAGTGATCCCAAATTTCAGGTCTGGGTGGACGAATGGCTTAAAAAAGACATAGTAGAAGCATGGAATAAAGGTTTTCCCTCAGTAGATGGCAATATTCAGCAGGAGAACCAAGTTTACTATCGAGGCGTTGTCAGTAATCGCAACATTGCTAAATATCTGTCGCAAGAGCTTGATGTTCATACCAGCACGAAAATTATCAACTTAAATCGACAAAATTCTCAATGGAACCTCGAAGCCGACAATGGCGCGAACTTTGTCGGAGATATTTTAATTATGACCGCTCCGATTCCCCAGTCATTGGCTTTGTTGGATAGTTCTCACATTTCTCTGGCCCCAGAAATACGCGATCGCTTGGAACAAATTGTTTACCACAAATGCATTGCCATACTCGCTCTGTTGGACAAACCTAGTAAAATTCCAAAACCAGGGGGATTATTCTTAGATGGCAAACCTCTTGCTTGGATTGCTTCTAATCACCACAAGGGCATTTCCCCCCAGGGTTATGCTGTGACTCTTCATGGAAGTGCTGAATTTAGTGAGGCTCACTGGGAAACAGACCAGGCAAATTTGGCAAATCAACTGTTCACAGCTGCCTCACCCTGGTTAGACGCTAATGTGACTCGTTATCAAGTACATCGATGGCGCTACAGTCAACCTCAGACGTTTTATGGGGAACCTTATCTTGTATTGCCAGGACTTCGGTTGATCTTGGCTGGTGATGCTTTTATCTCCCCGAATATAGAAGGTGCAGTATTATCAGGACTGGCCGCAGTAGAGTACTTGTTATCCCAAAATTAAGAGCTCAATTAAGAGTCCAATGCTATTCTTTTGAAATACTCTGTTGCTTATTGGCTATTGCCTAATCTATACTTAGATTCTCTTTTGCATAGCAAAACTGATTGAAACAAATACTGAGAAGAACTTTGAGCAATCGACCAGTCGCGATCGACTTATTTTCAGGCTGTGGTGGAATGTCCTTGGGTTTAGAAGCTGCTGGGTTTGATATTGCAGCATCAGTAGAAATTGACCCTATTCATTCTTTAGTACATCATTACAATTTTCCCTATGGAGTTACTATTTGCCAGGATATATCTCAAGTCTCTTGCGAAGAACTGTTAGCTGCGATTCAAAATAAAGGTTTTAAAACTGATATCGATGTTATCACTGGAGGCCCACCGTGTCAGGGTTACTCCTATATGGGAGACAGGATATTAGAAGATCCTCGAAATCAATTAATTTTTGAATATGCCAGAATCATCTCGACAATTAGACCCAAATATTTCATCTTTGAAAATGTTCCTGGAATAGCATCAGGCAAACATAGACAGTTTCTAACAGAATTGATTAAAAATTTTAATCAAAACAACTATTCAATAGTTGAGCCTATACAAATACTTGATTCCTCTTTATACGGTGCTCCACAAAAAAGGAAAAGACTGATTTTAATTGGCTACAGAAATGATATGCCAAAACCGAATTATCCTCAGCCAACTCATGGGCAAGATGACAATTTATTGCCTTTCAATACAATCAGATCTGCGATCGCAAATTTAAGTGACATTCCTGTCTTTATTGGTCAAGACAAAGGAATATTTGCCGATACAATCAATTATTCAGGATTTGGCAAAAGCTTTAGCATCCAGCCCCAAGGAGTTTATGCTTTATGTCATATAAGGGAAAAACCCACAAAGGTTTGGGGACATTTGGGCTCAAACCACACAGATAAAACCATTCAACGTTTTGCCAAGGCAATTGCGGGAAAAAAAGAGCCTGTAAGTCGATTTCTAAAATTATCTTCTGATGGTTTATCCAACACTTTAAGAGCAGGTACAGCTAGTAACAAAGGAGCTTTTACCGCGCCTCGACCGATTCACTATTTACATCCGAGATGTATCTCCATAAGAGAAGCTGCTCGTATCCATACCTTCACCGATTGGTTTCAATTTCATCGTACAATCTGGCATGGATTTCGTGAAATTGGGAATGCTGTTGTTCCGCTACTTGCTAAGTCTTTGGCGACAGAAATTATTAAGTGTTTAAACATAGATACCACCACTCTAGATATCAGAAGACTAGACTCAGTCGATGATTCGATACTAAGCTATAAAATGAAACAGGCTGCGGAATTTTGGCGAGTGTCTCCTAATGTAATTCCCAAAAGAAAGAGGGCAAAAGTATTTAAGGTAAGGTGAAAAATTAAAATGCCAGAACAAAAGAAAGTTATCGTGATCGGGGCGGGTTGGGCAGGTTTAGGCGCTACGTCTCATTTGGCTCAACAGGATTATGAAGTTACTCTCCTAGAAGCAGCTCCCTATCCTGGCGGTTTAGTCGCAGGTTGGAAAACGACTGGAGGTAGATCGGTGGAAGGGGGAATTCATGGCTTTTGGTATCCCTATAGCAATATTTTCAGCAAAGTCAAAGAGTTAGGACTCGAACCTTTTACTCGTTTCACGCGATCGTCTCAATATTCTCCTGCGGGTTTAGAGGTAGAGTCCCCAATTTTTCAGGATGAAACCCGCTTACCCACTCCTTTGGGAACATTTGTCTATACAAAATTTCAACGTCTGCCTTTAAGCGATCGCCTTTCGGCTTTACCGCTTCTCTATTCGGTAATTGATTTTGACAACTCCCATGAAGCTTGGCAGCGTTATGACAAAATAACCGCCAGAGAATTATTCCGACAATATGGAGTTTCCGAAAGACTTTACAAAGAAGCTTTTGAGCCGATGTTGTTGGTTGGGTTATTTGCCCCAGGAGAACAATGTTCGGCTGCTGCTGCCTTGGGAATGCTTTATTATTTTATTTTGGCCCACCAGCCTGATTTCGATGTGGTTTGGTGTCGTGGGACTGTTGGGGAACAAATTTTTAAACCCTGGATTGCTGCGATCGCAAAAGCTGGCGGCAAGGTCTTAACTAATAAGCGAGTGAGTGACATCGTAGTTGATGAGACGGGAAAGGCCACAGGTGTTCAATGTGGGGATGAATTCTTCGCTGCTGATGCGGTGATCTCTAGCGTAAGCATCACAGGAATGAAAAAGATTGTTGCTAGTAGCAAGACATTGAATAACTATGCTCAATTCCGCGATTTGTCTAATCTCAAAGGAATTGATGTTTTAGCGACTCGTCTTTGGTTTGATCGCAAGATTGAGATCCCTTTACCTTCTAATGCTTGCTTTGGTTTTGATGCCACAACTGGTTGGACATTTTTTGACCTTAATGATCTCCATGATGAATATCATGATGAGCCGAATACTGTTATTGAGGCAGATTTTTATCATGCAAATCAGCTTTTACCGATGAGCGATGAGCAAATTATTGAGAAAGTCCATCGTGATGTTACGACTTGTCTTCCTGCTTTTGGGGCAGCGAAGGTGGTAGATAGTAGTGTAATTCGGGTTAAAGAAGGTGTGACTCATTTTTTCCCCGGCAGCTATCAGCATTTACTCTCGGCAGACACGGAAATTCCTAATTTATACATGAGTGGTGATTGGATCATTACGCGTCATGGTTCTTGGTCACAGGAAAAAGCTTATGTTACTGGGTTGGAGGCTGCGAATTTGGTGGTAGAAAAGTTTGGTATGGGCAGCAAAGCCAATATTATCCCGATTGAGCCTGATGAACCCCATATTCAAGTTGCGAGAAATATTAATCAAACGATTAGAGACTGGACAAAGTTTTTGCCGAGTTTTTGGTAATTTGCGATCGCTATAGGAATAAGTAGTTGTGTAAAATAAATGACTTAGTAGAGATTAGGGAACGGGGAACGGGGAATAGGGAACAGAGGAATCATATACTTAAAAGATAATAATAGTCTTTTATAATGGTTTTAACCTTGCACTGATATTTAAATGTCATCCCCTTCTAAAGAATGGAACTAAAAGATCTCGAAACAATTCGAGTTGACAATCTTAAAATCATCAAAATCTTTCTGGCTTCTTCATCCGAGTTAAAAAGCGATCACCTGTTGTAAAACATGAATAATGCGATCGCTTTTCCAACAATCTCAGTCAAAATAATGAGATAATAGGAATTAAAGACGGAAACAGATCCTAATGAACAAAATACGTCGGGAAGTATTTAGCTTGATTGAGCAACTATCAGATGAGCAATTGGCGGTATTACTACCTCTAATTATTTCTATGCAAGACAATTAATTATTTCTATGCAAGACAATCAAAGTAGTGTTATTTCCAGTGAAACCTCTCAGGCTTATAAAGATTGGGTAAGCGCTGAAAACGATATTTACGATAAGATTTTTGCTGATGATTTGGCAGCGCGGTGATGTAGTTTTGTGTCGAGTTCCTATGCCTTCAACACAGCTCAAGCAATTCAAGATTCGACCAGCAGTAATTATTTCCGCAAATGGATTAAATCGAGTTCTAGATGATGTGATGGTAGTTCCCTGCACATCTAACACTAACCGTACTTTATCATCGACACAATATCTGATTAAAGGAACTGAAATCATAAGTGCAGGAATCCGGCGATCCATCTGTGTCTCTAGATTTAATTTTTCGTGGATTTTTGACTAGCGGCGTTACTCGTCAAGAATTATAGCCCAAGCAATTTATCAAGCTGACAAATGAGCACAATAAAGATTGTTAAATATTTTGAATTGCGATCGCCAATAGCAGAGAATTGATCACGCGATCACCTTATGACCAATGTCAAACATAAGAATGAGGTAATTATACTAAATCCGATTTTGCAATCACACTTTTAAATGAGAAATTTAAATAGATTCAAAACCTTCTGCCCTCTGCCCTCTGCCTTCTCCCAACTTTTAAGTGTTGTTTCTTAACAGGATTTAGTATTAGATATTTACTCTTCTTGATTTGATTTGCTTTCCAGTAAATTCTGAAGCTGAGAAGCAAGCAGAGAAAGATCACTATGAATACTATCCCAAACGATTTCTAGATCCACCTGAAAATATTCATGAGTCATCACATTCCGCATATCTCTCATCGGGAGCCAAGCTATTTGCGGGGAACGAGCTTGCACTTGGGTAGGAATATTTCTCGCGGCTTCACCTATGACAATAAAATCGTAGAGAACAGCTTTGACAATGGTTTCTTCTGCTAAAAACTCCTCAAATGTCATATTTGCTGTAGATTTCTGAATACTCGCGATCGCATTCAAAATATCCTGAACTAGAAGCCGCCAATCTCTAGAAGACACGAATACTATCTTTAAGAACTGGCTCACGTAAATTTTGCCGCAATGCCCTATGAGTTCCTAAATCTACAGAACATCCCAAAATTTCTTCCAGGTAAAGCCGTACTCGACTGAATTGAAACAATCCCACAGGCTTAGAAAACTCAACTAAGAAATCCACGTCGCTCTCTGCATTAGCCTCATTACGAGCCACAGAGCCAAATAGTTCTAGAGACTTTACTCCAAGCTCCTCTAAAATCTTTTGATGTTTCCCGATAATTAACAGTACTTCGTCCCGCTCCATTTTTGGTTTCTCGTGGCCTTTGGTTAAAGTTTATCATTCCCAATTCGACCAAGATTCATTAAGCTATACGCGATCGCCTGTAGAAAACATAATTGAATTCCTACGATAAAACTAATCAAGAGAGACTGAATAAATCTGACCCTCAATTAACAAACGAGTAATCCCTTTAGAATATAAATAGTGAGCTGTTTTTTTGATGATTTCACTGTCAGGAACCTTAATCACCTTTTCTCTCCGATGAGAAAAACGCTTAGCTACCCGATGATTATCAAACACGGGCAAGGTTTTTTGTTCAATTTCGTTTTGGGGAATCGAACCAAGATCAGCAAAATCTTGTAATGGTTTGACAATTAGTTCTGCGGCACGATCAATAACCAAATAACAAACCCGAGGCAGCGAGGCTTCGGCGAGAGGTCTTATTTGCAGACTAACTTTTCCCGCACCAGAATGGGGAAAGCTTGCGGCTTCATCCTCTTCCAAATCCCAATCATCATCCTCATCATCGTCGTCATCATCAATATCATCAAGGTCTTCCCCTAGCATTTCGCTCAGAACTGCAACATCGACATCATCATCATCATCGTCATCGAGAATTTCTTCTTCAACTATTATGGGCTTTTTGCTAATAGGAGCATTTTTAACCACCAGAGAAGGCGTCGGCTTGGAAGTTACGGCTTCGGTGGGGACCTCTTTATTCTCTAACTTGAGAGGAGTATGGCTAATAATAAGCTGGTTAGGTAGCGATTTTTCCTCGGGAGGCTCCTCAGGTTCTGTCGCAATCTCTAATTGTTGAGGTGGCAAAATAATTTCTTGCGCCTTAGATTTTGGTGGTTTTTTCTCGGATTTGTTCACCGCAGCGGCGACTTTAGCCTCTCCTTTTGCCGTTCGAGCCAAGCGTTTCTGTTGAATCAGATCATCATATTCAGACTTGACAAGACTATTTTTGAGGAAACGACTAATAGTCGAACTACTGACTCCAAAACTAGTTGCTAATGTGGAAGTAGTTGCTTCCGAGCTACGATACAGCTCAAGGATATTCTGTTTGTCTTCTTCTGTTAATTTTCTAGGACTCATGCTTTTGCCACTAAAACCTTTGCTGTCCGTTTTCCTGTTCGAGCTTATATTTTGTCGAGCTTCCTCATAATAACGTCAACTGGTTAATCTTGTTATCATCTTTATTCAATGCGAGATAATTGTATCGAAATCAACATATTTTTTTTAGATAATCGGTTGATATTGGTTAGATAACTGGTAGATTATTCTCTGGGACAGCAAGTTTTAAAGATGGGATGGAGTGAATATGCCACAAGAAGAGAAACAAGCAGCATTATTAGTCTTGGCAGATGGCAGTTTCTATCATGGTTGGTCATTTGGGGCAAAAGGCACCGTCATTGGTGAGGTTGTATTCAATACAGGAATGACTGGATATCAAGAAGTCCTGACAGACCCTAGTTATTCTGGTCAAATCGTCACCTTTACCTATCCTGAGTTGGGCAATACAGGAGTTAATCCAGAGGATGAAGAGTCTGCCCATCCCCATGTCAAAGGCGCGATCGCTCGTAACGTTACCTATCGTCCTAGTAATTGGCGTTCTACTCAGTCGCTTCCCGACTATCTTCAAAGCAATAACATTCCTGGGATTTATGGGATCGATACGCGATCGCTAACCCGTAAAATTCGTTCTACAGGGGCGATGAATGGCGCAATTTCCACAGAAATTCTCGACCCGCAAAGATTGCAATCGCTGGTTCTCGAAGCCCCTAGCATGGCGGGCTTGAATCTAGTTAAAGATGTTACCACCTCAGAAATTTATGAATGGTCGGAAACCACAGCTGCTAGTTGGGAATTTTCCCCGGCCACAGGAGCTAGTTCTTTTACTGTGGTTGCAGTTGACTTTGGCATCAAACGGAATATTCTGCGCCGTCTTGCAAGTTATGGTTGCAAGGTGATTGTTGTGCCAGCGACAGCTTCTCTTGAAGAAATTTTAGCTTACAATCCCGATGGTATTTTTCTCTCTAATGGGCCAGGGGATCCCGCTGCGGTGACAGAAGGAGTTGCTCTGGCCAAAGAGTTGTTGAAACTAGAGAAGCCAACTTTTGGCATTTGTATGGGACATCAGATTTTGGGCTTGTCTTTGGGAGCAGAAACCTTCAAATTAAAATTTGGACATCGTGGCCTCAATCAACCCACTGGCCTATCACAGCAGGTAGAAATTACTAGCCAAAATCATGGTTTTGCGATCGCAGCAGAATCCTTGGGTGCAGACATCGAGATTACCCATCTCAATCTCAACGACAAAACTGTAGCCGGATTACAACATAAAACCTTGCCTTTCTTCTCGGTACAATATCACCCCGAAGCTAGTCCTGGACCCCATGACGCAGATTATTTATTTGAGAAGTTTGTTAATTTGATGCAAGCTCAGTAATCTCAGAACTAATGTTTATGTTCATATTGGGGTCAATAATCATAAAAACAGCAAAACCGAGATATAATGAGAAATTGTGTCGAAGTGTGGAATTAAAATTCATTCATGCCTAAGATTAAAACCAAAAAGTCGGCTGCCAAGCGTTTTCGCATCACTGGTAGTGGCAAAAAGATCGTCCGTCGTAAAGCATTTAAAAATCACTTGTTAGAACGTAAAAGTAAAGAGCGCACTCGTCGTCGTCTTTCCAATCTGACTTTGGTTCATGAATCTGACGAAAAGAACGTGCGTTTGATGATGCCTTACAGCTAAATTTTACTGATATTTGCTGTCGGATTTTAAAGATATACCTTATCTGTTCAACGTTTATAGAAATAAATTCTAGTAATTATGCCCAGAATAAAAAGGGGTAACGTCGCCCGTAAACGACGTAAAAAAATTCTTAAGCTAGCCAAAGGTTTTCGTGGCTCCCATTCCAAGCTATTTCGGACTGCTAACCAGCAGGTAATGAAAGCTTTGCGGAATGCCTATCGCGATCGCCGCAAGCGTAAGCGTGATTTCCGTCGTTTATGGATTACTCGGATCAACGCGGCTGCTCGGATGCATGGTTTAAGTTATAGCCAACTTACTGGTAAGCTCAAAAAAGCTGAGATTGGCCTCAACCGTAAAATGTTGGCCCAATTAGCAATGCTCGATCCCAAGGCTTTTACTCAAGTAGTTGAACTTGCTCAAAAAGCAGATTAGAAGGCACAAGGTTTTTTTGCCAACTTAAGCTGTCAAATAACTTCATAATCAGATTTTATCTGACCGTATGATAGTCGAAACAAAGTGACTCGGTTTCTCCCAGAGGCCGAGTTTTGCATGTTAACTTTTCATTACACGACTTGACAAAATGAAGTCGATTCTGAGAATAAGTTACCAAGTCATGTCACTACTGTAACGGAATCCAAATAAGTTGATCTTTCCATTCTTCTGCTTCAGTCGTTTCCCAAATAAGAATTATGTTCTCGGCTAATTCCCTGAGGCTCGCTTTGGGCCGTAACCAAAATAGACCCCAAATAAATCCGCCGCAAGCCCAATGAGCTTCTAAATGTTGTGGCATACTCTTACGATTGTCGGTTAATAATATGCGCTGTGAGCTTTGTAAGTAGATCAAAATGTCTGGATCTAACGTACCTAAAGCTGGAGCTTCTGATTCCCCAACTCGCAAAACATCAAGGTGGGGGTTAAGACGCAATATTGCTAACTTCAACCGAGGTGATAAATTTTCATCAAGCAAGAAGCGCACTTTCATCTTTTTTTTGTAACTCGCCGAGCCATTTCTGCTTGTAACTTTCGAACTATGGCAGGAGGATTGACATAAAATTCTTGATAACGTTGTTCTCGATCTTCCGTCAAATCTGCTAGATAAGTATCAATCTGTGGTCGATTGTGTAAATAGTAGGTAATAGTCGCGTGAATTTCTTCCAAGCTTAAACTAGGTAAATTACCATTGATTTCCTCTGGCGTATATCCTTCCAAATAATAATCAAGAATATTTTCAATACCGACTCGATGCCCTTTGAGCCGAATGTCATTGGCAGAATAAAAATCAAAATAATCTTCTAACTTAATTGTGGAAAACATAATATTACTGGTCTTTCTTACAAAACATTTTAGTTTATAGAGGAATGATTCCCATCGGAACAGAATTACGGCAAACTATTTAGAGAGAGAAAACACAATAAGATAAAAACAGGAGAAATATGAGTTGGACTAAAGTTCTAACTGCTGACGAACTATCTTCAGGCGATCGCAAAGTCGTGAAGGTTGGGGACCAAAAAATTCTAATAATAAACAGTAATGGTGAGCTTCATGCGGTAAATAACGCTTGTCCTCATTTAAAACTACCTTTAAAAAAAGGGAAACTTACCGAAGATGGGGCAATTGTTTGTCCGTTTCATCGTAGTGCTTTTGATTTATGCACTGGCGAAGTTACAAACTGGACACCTTGGCCTCCTGTGGTCGGAAATGTATTAGGGAAAATCTCTTCGGAACAGAAATTATCAATTTTTGCGACCCGTGTAGAAGACGGTAGTATTTGGGTTGATGTCTAAATATACCTAACAGAAAATGCTAGAACAAGTACAAATTTGCCCTAGCATTTTTTGATTTAGTATTTTCGAAACGGGCGAGAAGGGATTCGAACCCCTGACACCGTAGTCCGTAGCCACGTGCTCTAGTCCACTGAGCTACACGCCCCAATTGGTTTGATTAACCTGAACCAAATTAACCCACTGAGGAATAATAGTAACACAACAGAATCTAACAATGCAAGGAAAAAATTCCCTGTCCCATATTAATGCCCAGGGCGAGGCTCAGATGGTTGATGTTTCAGGAAAAACTGTAACTCGTCGTCAAGCAGTGGCAGAGGGAAAGGTCAAAATGTCTCTGTCTACTCTAGAAAAGATTGAAGCAGGTAATGCCCCCAAGGGCGATGTTTTAGGTACTGCGAAAATTGCCGGCATTATGGCCGCGAAAAAGACTGCGGATTTGATTCCTCTATGTCATCCTCTACCCTTAAAGAAAATTGAAGTCAAGCTGAAAAGCGATCGCGATTTGCCAGGCTATGTGATTCGAGCCACTGTTACCACCAAAGCGGAGACGGGAGTGGAAATGGAAGCTCTCACAGCGGTTTCGGTTGCGGCTCTGACTCTTTACGATATGGCAAAGGCTCTAGAGAAATCTATGGTGATTGATGCTATTCGTCTGATTAGTAAAACTGGAGGGAAATCAGGGGATTACACAATAGAGTGAATTAGCTTTTTTTGAAGCGCAACCCATCGATCAGTCAACAATTTCAAATTCGAGATTTTGCTGAGCAGAGAAATTATAGGTGAAATGATCAACTACATTAGTATCGCTCAGTTCTAGATTGTAAAAATCTACCAGCTCATCATCAAAATAAGGCCCTGCATGCCAAGTCCCCACTTCTAATTTGATAAAACAATTCCCTGGAATTCGAAAAGCAGTCATAGACTCTATATTGGGTTGCGAACTTTCTGAGGGTGGGGCAACGACTATGTACCAAGTTTTACCTTCTAGTGAACCCAAACATTGAGAACAAAGATTGTGCCGTGTGATTTGATGAAATTTCCGTCCTCGATGATGCAGTCGCATAATATAAAAACGGGGAATCCCTTGATTTAATTCCAACTGCGCATCCATCTGATCATAGGGCTTGCCATCTTCAGAGGGGGTAATCAATTGTCCATAGGGTTGGAAATTATCAGAATTAATTAATTGGGCAGTAATCTGTTGCAGACTCATAAACAAATAGTAATCAAAAATTGATAGTAACTACCAAGTGGGATCATCATAAAGATTAATGGTCAACTCTGGTTGATCTCCAGGAATAGAACTAATACAGGCACAAACAGGAGTTCCATCCCCTAGTTCTACTTCACAAGCGTGACAAGAACCCATCAGGCAACCTGTAGGAATTAATACTCCAGCCCTTGCTGCCACTTCCAACATAGGCTCCCCAGCTTCTGCGTTGGTAATTACATTATCTGGTAAAAAACGAACTTGAATACTCACAACAATTAATGATCTTAACTCCTAGATCCTAGCTTCTGCCCTTTTTTTACTCTACACCATCTGCCCTCTGCCTTCTGCCTTCCCCTAATAAGACTGATCAGAAAAAAGCGATTTTAAATTTAAATTACGATTAACCACATCAGCCAGGGAATTTAGACCAGCTTCTCTTTCCTCTCGATAATTAGGGATTCCTGTGGCTAAAGAAGACATTCCTCTTTGCTTACGCAAATGATTGAGCCAAGATCTTCGCCAAGGGCCATTATCAAAAATACCATGAAGATAACAACCCCAAATAGATTGGCTGCTATTAACCAATCCCAAACCTGGATCATCGAATATTTGATAGAACTCTTCGTCGGCAATTTTCATTTTTTGGTTGATCCGACTCCGACCCTGATGAATTTCGTAACCATCTATAGGTAATCCTGCTTGAGGATATTGAGAATAGACTTGTCTTTGTCGAGCTATTTTATTTTGAGAAAGAATAGTGGTTATGGGTAACAAATTCAACCCTTTGTATTCTCCTGGCTCACCCTCAAATCCTTCGGGGTCAATCACTCGTTGACCTAGAATCTGGAACCCACCACAAATGCCGAGAATTGTTCCCCCTGCGGCCGAATATTCCCTGAGTTGTTGCGCTAGGCCGCTATTTTCCATCGCAACGAGATCCGCAACAGTAGTTTTAGTCCCAGGAATAATCACTGCATCGGGATGTCCTAAAGAATCTTTTAAATTAATATATTTAATGCTAACTGAGGGCTCAGCTTCTAGGGGATCGAAATCGGTAAAGTTCGAGATCCTCGGTAAGCGGACTATATTGATGTCTAATTCACTATGATGCTTTTTCGGTCGTTGCTCAAATAAATCTAAAGAATCCTCGGCAGGAAGAATATTGTCGCTCCAAGGAATTATCCCCAATACAGGAATTCCTGTATGTTTTTCCAGCCATTCGACTCCAGAGGTTAATAATGATTTATCGCCACGGAATTTGTTGATCACAATCCCCTTGATCAGCGATCGCTCATTGGGTTCTAATAATTCTAAGGTTCCGACAACATGGGCAAAAGCACCACCTCTTTCGATATCAACCACGAGAATGGTAGTGGCATTGAGATGTTTTGCCACTCGCATATTTGTGAGGTCGCGATGCTTGAGGTTGACTTCTGCCGGGCTACCAGCACCTTCACAAATCACCAAATCAAATTCTAAGGAGAGGCGATACAGGGCTTCTTGGACAATTTCCCAACCTAGGTCAAAATATTTTTCGTAGTAATCTGCTGCCGAAACCGTACCGACAGCCTTGCCTCGAAGGATGACTTGGGAGGTCATATTACCTTGCGGCTTGAGTAGAATCGGATTCATTTCCACCCGAGGATTGACCCCCGCCGCCCAAGCTTGAACCGCTTGAGCATAGCCAATTTCTCCTCCTGTAGATGTTACATAGGAATTTAATGCCATGTTTTGTCCTTTAAAAGGAGCGACACGCCATCCTTGTCTTGCCAAGATTCTGCATAGGGCAGCAGTCATAAAAGATTTTCCTGCATGGGATGTTGTCCCCACCACCATTATTGCCTTCATCTAGATTTCCCTTAGTGGAAGATACTGAATATGTATTTATATATTCACCTTTATAGCAATCATATATAGCTATATTTAAAATGACCATTCTAACCAACGATTAATAAAATTGTAGAGCTGATCCGAGGTTGTGGGTTGGGGAAATTTTCCTGCCGATTCCCATTGGGTAACCAATTGTCTGCCGAGAGGAGTGAGACGAAAACTATCTGTAAGTCCTTGCCCATCAACTTCTCGCCGTAATAAACCGACATTAATTAACCAAACAAGATATGATTCGGCTTGACTTTCGGTGAGATTTTTAATGGTGTAATTTTTTTTAATGCCTGATTCTTCCGCAATGATTTGTAAGGAAATCCCCTGATATTGCATTGCCGAAAATAGGTTTAGCTTAAAAGGAGAGCAGGAAAGGGCTCTGGTGGCTCTAGCTATGGTGGCGGTTGGATAATTGATGGAATTTGGAGAAACGGTAGTACTCATAATTGATGATTAACGGTTTGCGCGGTATTTTTGTACTTATAATGGGGATGTTGTTTTAGTCAAACCTGATGGTAGTTAGTTCATCTCCCGATACAATTCTTATTATGGCAGGTTGTCATGGCTTATCCGATCCTTTAAGGCTGGCGATCGTAGAGCTACTGCAAAAACAAGAACTATGTGTTTGTGAATTATGCGATCGCCTGCAAGTAAATCAATCTAAGCTTTCTTTCCATCTCAAAACTCTCAAGGAAGCAAAATTGATCCGAGCTCGTCAGTCGGGACGCTGGATGTATTACAGCTTGAATTTGCCTCAATTTGTGGCGATCGAGCAGTATTTGGCTGATTTACGACGGAATGCCAGGATGAATTCCGCTTCAGATTGTCTATAAATTGTTTTACAGTGTCTTTCTGGCTCTCTATCCTTTTATGCTTAAAATAGCTTCTGTGCGTTGAGTTTTTTCGAGAGTAAGATCTAGCGGAAATCAATACCCACTAAATAGATCTTTGAAATGACCACTTTACCAGTTATTACAAGTCCACTTAATGATGTAACTGTACCGATTAATGCCGCAGATGCCACGATTAATCTATTTAGCCACTTTGATGATCCCTTCTCCACAGGACTCGTCGCTAGCTTCAATTTGCGCGGTAGCATCACTGAGGTTGTTCTCTTCGATCAACAAGGTCAAGGTGCGCCGTTAACTACGCAAAATTTTCTCAGCTATGTTGAAGCTGGTGATTATGTCAACACGATTATTCATCGCTCAGTCCCTGGTTTTATTATTCAAGGGGGCGGTTTCACCGCCGATGGATTAGCAAACTCTTTAGACAATCCTCCCAATGCGATTGGTGTAATTCCGAGTGATGATCCTGTCGTCAATGAGTTTAGTGTCGAACGTTCTAACCTTCGGGGCACGATCGCCATGGCGAAACTCGGTGGTGATCCTAATAGTGCCACCAATCAATGGTTTTTTAATTTAGCTGACAATTCGGTAAATCTTGATAATCAAAACGGCGGATTCACGGTTTTTGGAGAAGTATTGGCTGAGAGCGATCTTGCTAATATAGATGCGATCGCAACTTTGCCGATAGTTGATGGCAGTAGTTTTTTTGGTCAAGGTGCCTTTACTAATTTGCCGCTCATTTTTAATGATCCAAATAATCCTGGGGTAACAGGAGACGAGAATTTTGTTCGCTATAACAATATCTCAGTTTCCCAAAGACCTGAATTGGCATTTTCCGTGGTGGGGAACTCTAATCCTAGTTTAGTAAATCCGATCATTAGTAATAATCAACTTGTTTTAGATTATTCACCGGAGCAACTAGGCTCAGCAGAAATTACAATTCGGGCTACAGATTTATCAGGTGATTTTATAGAAGATACCTTTTCCGTTGAGGTTGGGGGCTCTGGCGGAAATGGCAATAATCCATTACTAGATACAGCGTTTTTCCGCTTCCAAAATTCCAATGTTCCCGGAACTTATATTTATGCCGCAGGGGACGAAGCCCAAAATATTCGCAGTAATCTTCCTGGGTTTGTTGAAGAAGGGGTCGCATTTAATGCTGCTATTCATCCTGATGATGATTTAATTTCCCTTTACCGTCTTCAAAGCAATCAACTGCCAGGAACCTATTTGTTCGTGGGAGAGGCAGAACGCAATGGCATTAATGCCGATCCTAATTTTTCTAGTAGTTTCACCGATGAAGGAATTGCCTTTTATGTTCATGGAGCTGGATCTAATCAAGGACATGCCTTCTCTCGCTTTCAAAATTCCAACGTCCCTGGGACTTACCTTTATGCTGCCGGTGACGAAGCTCATGGGATTAGAGCTAATTTCCCCAATTTTCTTGATGAAGGAATTGCTTTTGAAGCCCGAATTTAAATTATCAACTGATGTTCCGTAGTAAAACGAGAAAGTAGAAGTTTAAGAGAACGGGGAACGGTTATCAATTTTCAATTTTTAATTTTCAATTTTCTTCGCGAATCTTAATTTGGCAGAGCGAGAACGAGGGTTGGTTCTTTGCTCATCATCTTGGGGATAGAGGGGTTTTTTGGTGATGACTTTTAGGTGCTCATGGTTACGAAAGCCATGTTTAACGATGCGATCTTCTAAGCTATGAAAGCTAATAATTCCGATGATTCCTCCAGGTTTGAGCCATAAAGGGGACTTGAGGATTAGGGTTTCTAAAGATTCTAATTCCTGATTGACGGCAATTCTTAATGCCTGGAATACTCTAGTTGCCGGATTAATTTTTCCGTAACGATATTTGGCTGGAACCGAATGCGAGATCACCTCTGCAAGTTCTGTTGTGCTTTGAAAAGGACGCTTTTGCACAATATTTTTGGCGATCCGACGGGAAAATCTCTCTTCGCCATACTTATAAAAGATATCTGCGAGGGTAACTTCTTTTTCATAGTTGATCAGATCTGCTGCGGTAAGAGATTGATTGGCATCCATCCTCATGTCTAGCGGGGCAGTATGACGGAAACTAAATCCCCTCTCGGGAGTATCTAGCTGGGGCGAACTCACTCCCAAGTCGGCAATAATCCCATCGAATAAAAAATCTCCTGGTTCATAAGCGGCAAAGTTGCCTTGCCAAAATTGCAAACGCTCGGGCATATACTCGGCTAATCTGGCACTGGTTGCTGCGATCGCCACTGCATCGCGATCAATTGCTGTTACTTTTACTTCTGAGTCATGGTTGAGAATCAACTCCGTATGCCCACCACCACCAGCTGTCATGTCCAAATAATGTCCTTGGGGTACAATGTTTAATCCTGCAATAATTTCTCTACTCAGTACAGAAAGATGATGGAAGCTTTGCTGTGATTCTTCTGTCATTTAATTTTTAATCAAAATTCCTAATATAGGTGCGCTTAAGAAAAATTTAAGATTATCGTGATTCAGAATACCATTTTTATTTCAGAATATAGTTAGAATTGTCATTAAGAGAATATTAGTTTTTACTAACATTCTTGTAGTTCGTACCGAATTCAATTTTCTCCATATATGGAACTCAGCCAGCTTTCTGGTAAAGAAGTCGATTCTCCTCCTCGTAGGTGGGCAAGTATTTTAGGAACTCTAATTGCTGTTTCGACAATAACCCTGCCCTTACTCATGATTTCTTACTATTCGCCATCGAGAAGTAATGCCGAAACCTCACCTCAATTTGGGCAGGAAATGATTCAGCAAGAGTAGGATAATCAAGGAAATTAACTTTGTACAGCACCGGCGCTAGTGCCGCTGCGCGGAAGTAATGAGTAATGAGTAATAAGTAATAAGTATTGATGCATTAGCTTTTTGCCCTTCGTTGATAGATAGCTTATTTACGCCGCGTCCACTAGTCACGCAACTGTTTGCGTGGCAGTTTTCCAGTGGCCCAGAAGATCAGGCAATACTACTTGCTTTTAGCTACTTGCCCCGTAAAACTAGCGCTAACTCCTCAGACCTCATCCTTCATCCCTCATCCCTTAGTAACCTAGTCTGGCTCGGCTGAGTTTCCGTTAACAGTTTCGAGTTGTTGACGAACATCGTCGATCGCCAAATTAAGTTGTGCAATTTTGTCTTCCAGGCGGTGACGGGCATCCTCAATACTTTCTTCAGTGGGAAATTCTACCGATTGACCTCCTTCAGCCAGGGGTCTATTTTGTCTATCTTCACTTTGTCTCTCACGAGAGTTGACGAGCAATCCTCCGAGCAAACCACCTACTATTCCGCCAATGATACTTCCAACAACAAAACCACTACCAAAACCATCCTTTTGACTCATCGATCAATGCCTCTTTGATTGCCTGTAATTTCTGTGACTATATTATATATTTAAGAGCAGACTCTTAAGTGCCAAAAGCGCGATCGCCAGCATCTCCTAAACCAGGGACAATATACCCTTTGCTATTCAGCCCTTCATCAATAATAGCGGAATAAATCTGGAGATCTTGATAATTTTCGCTGAGTTGTCTTAATGCAGGAGGAGAAGCCACTACAGAAACAATACGAATTTCTGCGGGGTCTACGCCTCGACTGGTAATTTCTTTCATTGCCATCATAATCGAACCGCCAGTTGCCAACATCGGTTCGAGAATAAGAATTTTGGTTTGAGGAGGAAATCTATCAGGTAAAT
Source organism: Xenococcus sp. PCC 7305 (assembly GCF_000332055.1). Lineage (GTDB taxonomy): Bacteria > Cyanobacteriota > Cyanobacteriia > Cyanobacteriales > Xenococcaceae > Xenococcus. Next base: position 32,356 of record NZ_ALVZ01000177.1, read on the forward strand.
TATTGAGGTAACAACTAGCCTCTAAAGTGGACTCGTTACGGGACAAGCCGAGATGATAAGTAGAAGCAACAGGTAAAATATTTTGCGCTCCGTCTAATAGAGCTAAGCCCGCTCTTAATATGGGAATCACTCCCATGGGTACTTCGGGGTTAATAAAAGTAGCGTCACAGGTTGAGAGAGGAGTTTGGACAGTAGTTTCGATAGTGGGTAACCAATTACGAGTGGCTTCATAGGTTAGCCAGCGTCCCAGTTCTGACATCGCAGTTTTAAACAATACGGTCGGCGTATTGGCATCGCGGGCAACAGCCAGCCAATGCTTAATTAGGGGATGTTCGGGAACGTAAACTCGTAATTGTAAACTCATGCTAGATCTTATTATTCCTAATAACCTGACTCATAATAGCGTGAATCATTGTGCCTGCTGACGAAAGAATTGGATTTTCGAGATCGCGATACTAACTTTGTTTTGTTATGTTGGTTTTTGTTGACTAAGTATAAGTTATTGCTAGGACGATCGCATTATGAAGATTATCGATGCTCAGGGAAGGTTATTGGGGAAAATCAGTATTTTGGATCTAGGTGCTGCGATGGTTATTTTAATCGCGATCGCGGCAATTTTCTTTTCTCCAGGGGCTCCCGTAACTCAAGGCATCGCCCAAAGCAAGTTACAACCTGTAGAAGTTGGGGTTATGATTCGGGGGTTGAGAGTTGGGGATTTTGATGCTTTATTGCAAGAGTTTGCCGACAATCAAGAAGTAAGTATTGTGATTCGGAATCAACCCGCAGGAGAAGTCTCAATCTTATCCACTGAAACCCTCCCCAGAACAACTCCTGTTCCTCAACCCGATGGCACGGTAAAAGCTCTGCCCGACCCTCGCCCTGAAGTGGCTTTGATCAAAGATATGATTATGACTTTAAGTGGAAAAGCCCAAGTGACAGAGGATGGCGTGATCTTGGAAGGAGCTAGAAAAATAAAAATTGGTACTCCCATTCGCTTAGAAGGAAGAACCTATGATTTTAATGGCACTATTATTGCAGTGAGTACCCAAGAATAAATATTTTAGTGACGATTGCCCGCAGCGATTAGCCAACAAAGAGTGGGAGACATAAAGGCTGTAAATAGAGTGATAATGCTGATAAGTAGAAAAAGTTCATTGTGGAAAAGAGTAATCATAATTTTTTTCTAAATTGCTTACATGTTATCTAGTAGGAGAGAATTTGAATTCTTATTTACCGCAGCCGACAAGATCTTTTAAACTACTTCAGATTTGCTCTCGTTGCTCGATTGCCATATAGTCTTCGTTGCCCGATCGCAAACAATGGTTTTCCCTCCGGCTCAGGTAAATTAGCATTCAAAGGATCTTCTCTATTACTCGGTTGGCGTAAAAAATCTGTCACGAACACCACAGCGCGATCGCCATACCAATAAGCTTGTAATTGCTGTTTATTAATCAAATAGCTAGGCTTTTCTCCTGGAAACTCTGGAGGAAGTCGATTTTCTCCCCCATCCTCTAAAACTAAAACATTCCGATAAACTAAATCATCTTTTCCCGATAACCATCCCATGGGAAGTCGTTTGATATCACCAACAAATACTTTGTCTTTAGTGTAATTTTGGCCTTGATTGAGATAGTAACTAATCCCCGCAGCCGCACCAATTTCTCGCGAACCCTCGAAAATCCATAGGGTATCTATTCCCAGATGATTTTCGGCAATTTGAACTAAGCTCTTACTAGAGCGAATATACTGCTGAAAACCTAAGCCCACAGTGATAGCGAGATAGATAATCATAAAGCTCACCACTAAGCTGTATAGAGATAATGGATAATTTTTTCGTAGCATCCCCATTCCCGAAATCAGATAACCCAGAGATAAAACAATGGTGACCGCGACCGTGAGACTGATTAAAGAAGCCTCAGAATCTAGGCTTTGTAGCATATTGTTTAAATCTGCGATCGCAATAATAACTAAGCTACAGACTAGACCGATGAAAATAAAGATAGCTCCATAGATCAGATGACTTTTACTGGGTCGATATTTTGCATTATGTATTTTCTTGGTAATTCCCGATAAATTCTGCCATTGATCTGGGCGATTTTCTTGGATGAAATATTGACTATAAAATCCTGCACAAAGTATCATATAGGGAGGAATTGCCGGGATGCTGTAATAGATCAAACGAGAAGACAGAGGCAGAAAAATTACTATTGGTAAGAGAAACGCGATCGCAAGTAGCGAGATCGCCTCAGCCCTATTATTATCAGTTTTTATTTTTTTATAATTAGTCTCTTGTTGCCATTGCTGCCAAGCAAACTTGAGAGTAGAAGGGAAAAATAAGCTCCAAGGCAAACACCAAACCACTGTCAGCCCTAAATAACCCCAGGCACTAACTTTTGAAACTTCATAGTCAGTAGGTATCCGTAGATCGAAAATGCGCTTGAAATGTTCATTAACCAGAAAGTAATGCCAAAACCCAGGATTATTTTGGGCAATTGCGATCGCCCAAGGCAAAACTAAGGCCAGAATCAATAAAATACCCAAAGTTAATTTAGTGTGTTTAAATATTTGTTTTCTCCCTTGGATGATCACTAAAGCAAAATAGCCACAAGCAATAAAAGCAACTCCAATAAATCCTTTGGCAAAAAAACACAGGGCAACAGAGCTATAGAAACAAACAAAATATAGCCAAGACTGAGGTTTATTCAGCAATTTCCACAAAAAATAATTACTAGCAATCAGCAAAGTTCCCAGTAAAACATCAATTAAAATTTGATGGGTAAAAATAAACCAACCTAAAGAAACAGATAACATCAAAAGTGCAACTCTTCCTGCTGCCATACCCCACAACTCTCGGCTCCATTGCCAAACAACGACGATTCCCAACCAACCAGCAATTGCTAAAGGTAATCTAGCAGCAAACTCTGTATCCCCAAAAATCTTCGTCGCGATCGCGATTAGCCAATACAGTAGCGGTGGTTTATTTAGATAGGGCGAGCCATTGAGATGAGGCGTAATCCAGTCCCCCCGTAACAGCATTTCTCTAGCTACCATAGCAAAATGACTTTCATGGGGCTCATATAAGCCATAATTACCAATACCGAACATCATGAATGCCAATACCAGTATTAAAATAAATAAGTCAATGCAAATGGCTATTCTATTGCTAGCTGGCATTAGAGAATTCTTCCTCAAGTTTTTTGATTTATTCAACTGATAATTGACTTGTCCTCGAATGAGGTTATCCTTTAAGAATGCCCTCTGCCTTCGTTTACTCCAATTTGTTGTAGTCTATGCTTGCCACCACATCATCGCCAATAACTCTAGCAACAACAGACCATTTACTAGCTGTCTTTGCGGAATTTTTGGATATTGATGTTAGTGCAGGGGATGCCGCATCGGATACCTTAAAAACCTATCGTCGCCAGTTACAGCAGTTTCTCTTGTGGTGCGATCGCACCCACCTCGATCCAGTCACCGTCAGCAAAGATGATATCAAACGTTATCGTCGTTGGATGATTAGTGCCAAGAAATATAAACCATCAACTATTTCTTTAAAATTGGCGGTAGTCAGGCGCTTTTACCAAGCTGCTCTGGAGAGGGGGCTCATTTCTTTTAATCCTGCGGCAGGAGTCAAGCCCCCAAGGGAAAAAAGAGATCCCGCAGAAAAAATTACTTTCTTAGAACAAAATGAAGTTGAGGCTTTATTACAAGTAATTCCTCATGATGGCACCATCAAAACTTCCAGAGATCGCGCAATCATAGCCATCATGGCATTAGAAGGAACTCGCACCATTGAGTTGCACCGAGCAAATATTGCTGACCTAGTCAGACAAGGTAACAATCTTGGTATTCGAGTGGAAGGGAAAAGGAGTATTCGAGTCGTGCCCCTAACTCCAGAAATCGCCAAAATTCTGGTTACTTATCTCAAGATCAGGGAAAACAATGGTGGCGTTCTCAAACCAAAAGCTCCTTTATTTATTGCCGTGGGCAATCGTTCTCCAGGAAAAAGAGTTTCCCGTCGGGGAATTAGGTTAATTGTTGATCGTTATCTTAATCAAGCCGATCTCAAACATAATCCAGGCAGGACAATCTCTGCTCATAGTTTGCGACATACTGCGGGAACTTTAGCTCTTAGAAATGGCGCAGAACTGCGTCAAGTGCAGGACTTACTAGGACATAGTGACCCTAGAACCACTTGTATTTATGCCCATATCGGCGATCGCTGGGAAAACAACCCCGCCCTCAACCTAGACATAGATTTCTTAACTGATAACTGATCACTGAAAACTGATCACTGATTAAGGTACTTGATTATAAACAGTTGGAGAAATACCAGGAATATCGGGATAACTTCCCTGGGCAGACTTGATAATTGAGTACAGGCAAACCGCTAAGATAACCGTAAAACAAATAGGATTGACTACCGAAGCAATGATTCCCAACCCTAAAATTCGCAATCCCATACCCACCAAAATTGCCGCCATGTAGAGGAGTAAGGCTTGCATGGTATTAAACCGAATAAAATGAGAAATGCGATCATTTCTGACGACAGCTAAAAACAAAACCAGGAAAAGAATGAAATCAGCAAAGGGTAAACTGCTGTAAATAAGGTTCAGTGGCATCAGGAAAATTTCGATCAAAGTTAGGAATATCCTAGGAAAAGACCTTAATATCGAACCCCCAAATGCATTATAGCCATAGTATAGAGGTACTGAGTAAACTAAAGCCGCAAAAATTTTATCTTTAGTATCTGTCGAACCGCGCCATGTCATAATATTCTGCTCGAATGCTCTATGAGTTATTAGTGTTATTAATCTACAGGTTAACGCAATTTTTGAAGCGAGAGCTCAATTTTCCTTATTACTCATTCACAAATTAACCAGAAACTTAACCATCATGTTAGATATGGTGAAAAATACACTTCCTGCGCCAGTAATGAACAAAATCATTAACAATCCCATAGCAGCCTGACTATTAGCAAAGGATTTCATCTCAGGGAAAAATTCGCTAGCAACATGAAATCCATCTAGGGGAGGAATTGGCAATAAATTAAACATTCCTAACGCAAAATTGAATAGCGCAATTAATCTCAGGAAGTCAAAACTAATAATATTTTCCAAAAAGTTCCCCCCAGATATTTTAATCAGTGAGACAGCTACGATAGCCAGCACAAAGTTAGTAGCTGGGCCTGCGGCAGACACAATAACATGACCCCATTTAGGATCTCTGAATTTATGGGGATTAACAGGCATTGCACCCCAAGCCATGCCGACTAAGACTAGAAAAATTAGAGATGGGACTCCCATATGAACTATAGGATTGAGGGTCATATGACCTTGTTTGATAGGAGTGTCATCTCCTTGATAAATAGCAGCGATTCCATGTCCTAGTTCATGTAAACAAATAGAAAAAATTAGAATAGTAACTATGCGTACAAACAGAATTAGACTACTAAATAAGTACTCAATTAACATTTTTAGCTTCCGCTATTTACAGAATCAATACAAGCATTACTCATTCATGCTAACCTTATAATAACTTGTTGAAGTGATCGATATCACAATTGACACCAAATCCTGTTGACATATCTCACTTATCCTTAAGGGTTTAAAACTCTCCGCGTCACCGTGTCACAGCGTCTCCGCGTCAACCTCAAAAGTTGGTTTTAAAAATCGGATTTAGCATGACACTCCCACCGCGCTAATTCTTCTTTGAAATTGGCGATCGCATTTTTCTAGCTACAAAAACAAAAAACCTCGGTGCGAGCACCCAGGTATCAGAGGAGAAAATCAATGTCAGTTAGAAAGTTGTTGTTTAGCTAAATTTTCCCAAATAGTTAGCTCACAGCAAAGGAAATCAAAACTGTAGCAGTAACAAATAGAGCAGCGATCGCACCTTGAACGATGTAGCGACGTTGTTCATACACTGCTGGATATTCAGCATAGGTCATCTTGGGCTCAACAGCATAGTTGTTAAGAGTTCCGTTGTCGAGTTGAGTAGTGTACATAGGGCGTTACCTCTGCGTTGTTACTTGTCTAT
>NZ_ALVZ01000178.1 GCF_000332055.1 Xenococcus sp. PCC 7305
AATGTTTAATGTTTAATGTTTAATGTTTAATGTTCAATACCTAGAATATCTTGAACGAGAATATTTCCCTAATTCCCGACTTACTTCCACAAAGACATCTCGCTGTAACCAAGGATATTTGCCAACCCAAAGATTTTGACCAGGCAGGTAAACATCACTAACTTTGTCAATTGTAGAAAGATCAGGACGATTAGACATCACAAGTAATTCCGCAACCTGGCCTGTTTTAATCATTTGATGAAGACGTTGTAGCGGAGCCTGAATCGTCATTTGAAATCCTGTTTGATCTCCAACAATCAAATTAATACGTCGTTCTCGATTTTCAACAATTATTAATTCCCCTTGTTCATTAAAGCTTTCTTCTTCACTGATTAACTCTTCCGTGACAAAAACATCCAAAACTTGTCCTTGCCAAAAACCACTATACCTAAACCTACGAATTGTCCTATTCCGTATACTAGCCCAATAAACAGGGCCCCATAACCAATACAACCCAGAGATTACTGCAATGAGTAACACTAATCCTTCAGCAGATTGTCCCAAAGCTAAACCCAAAAGGAAGACCACCACCAAAGCGACAACTGAAATCAGCAAACGATTGAGCAAATCCTTCCATTCACCCCAATAATGGGCATACTGTGCCGATGTGGCAATAGTGGGGATTAATTGCTCAAACTTGTCGCGAGTTATAGGTCTTAACATGAAAATTCAATAGAAATTAAAAAATACTTAACTACAAGATATTTTCTAAACCATAAACCAGAGACGTCATTTCCGTCACTTGCCTAATACATAGGAGCACACCAGGCATATAGCAAGAGCGATCGCTTGTGTCATGGCGGAGAGTATAAATCTGTCCAGTCGCGCCAAAAATAACTTCTTGGTGAGCAATTAGCCCTGGCAAGCGCACACTATGAATCCGAATATTTTCTTCTGCCAAACTTCCCCGAGCTCCAGCCAGATGTTCAGTTTCGCTTACCAATTGTGGATTGTAAGTTTTCCCTACTTTTGCCAGCATTTGCGCCGTTTTAATGGCGGTGCCACTGGGAGCATCAGCTTTTTGGTTGTGATGTAACTCAATAATTTCGACATGGTCAAAATATTCGGCAGCTTTGAGGGCTGCTTGTTGCAATAAAACCATACCAATAGAAAAATTAGGAATTACTAAAGCTCCTGTGCTAGCTTTGTCGGCGAATTCCGATAAATCTTCTAATTGTTCATCACTTAACCCTGTTGTTCCCACGACAGGACGAACCCCATATGCGATCGCGCTGCGCACGTTCTCATATACCGAATCAGGATGGGTAAAGTCCACCATCACCCCTTGAATAGCTTCTTGAGTCGCCAAGACCAAAACACTTTGTAAATCATTGAGAATAGGAACTTCTAACGCTCCACAACCAGCAACCTCTCCGACATCTTGCCCCAAGAGATGAGGATTATTATCCACCGCCCCGACTAACATCAGATCCTTAGCAGAAGCTACGGCCTTAATCACTTCGCGCCCCATTTTTCCCGCAGCGCCATTAACTACTACTGGGATGAGAGATTGATCACTCATTGGTTACAAATCCTTCAAAACACTGTGGGGAATTGTATCTTGTCTTGACTATAAATTACAAAAATACGGCAAATGATTTTAAAACTTAGCTTTGCTAAATTTGTCAACTTATTTGGGTAACTTAAGTCTAGAAGATCCCATGAAAATTGTGATACACACGAATTTTCTTTAATACATGGATATATTTGATATTTAAGCATAGTCAACTAATGGTGTAGTTATTGTAATGACCCAATACAAAGATTCATCCAATCCATCACAGCAGACTTCTTCGCCTAAGATTACCAATAACCAAGAAGTTGTATTCAGACTGATTGACTCGGTTGTTTCTTTGGAATGTTGTCTTCACTATCAAGTTTTGCCCTTGGAATTAGACAATAATCACCTTACAGTAGGCATGATTAACACCAAGGATAAAATCGCCTTGAACTTTATTCGCCCCATCGCCGCATCTCTCAATTATTCTTTGGAAATTCAATTGATGGATCCCCAGGAACATCAACTTATATTGGCTGCATATCTAAAAAAGAGTAGTTTAGTTCCTGGTCATCAAAAAAATCAGAAAAACCAAGCTAGTCAGGATAGGTCTAAAGAAACTATGATTGACGAGCAAATGTTTCAAGCATCGCCACCTCAAGGTTCTTTAGATGCTTCTATGACTTTAAGCGAAATCCCAGAGGAAAAACAACAAACTCTTCGCTCTTCTAATCTTCATGAGCGAGCCACTTTAATCGTCGATGCTGAGAAAAACTCGGGAAATAATCAACCTCAACAGCCCCAAATTATTGCCTCTGAGCCTCAAATTCAAAATCTACCGTTGGCTCCAGAAATAGAAAGCACTAAAGAATCAATCGCTAAGCCTATTATAGAGAGTGCCAAAGAATCAATTGCTAAGCCCATTATTGAAAATGGGCAAGAATCAACTGCTCCTCTGAAGATGGGGTCAAAATCAGAAAATACTCAAGAATCAGTGGATAGCTTTCTTAAGCTGGAAGCAAAACAACTATGGCAAGAGCTATTCGCCAAAATTCTTGATAAAGGTATTGGAAGACTTTTTTTAGAAAGATATTCTAACCATGGGCGGATCATCTGGAGTCGCGATGGCATAATCCAATTATCCTTAGATGAAGTTAAATTAGATGTTTTTGAAGAAGTTATTCGAGAAATTAAAACCTTGGGTAAACAGCCTTTAGGCAAATTAAAAAAACCTAAAAAAATTGTTATGGAAAGAATTTATAATAATGAAAGGGTTTTACTTCTTTTGCAGTTTTTAGTTGGCCAATCTGGTGATGAGATTACAATTCAAGTTTTAAGAGGTCAAGCCCTAGAATTCTATGAACAAAGGCAAGTAGAGAAAAGCCTAGAACAAGCAATCTATTTTGCTGAGAAAATGGAGAAAACCTTGAGAAAAATCAGAATGTGTAGCAATGACGACAACTTAGGGGACTTTAGTCGATTGGAGGCCATTTATCGTCAAATTGAGCGTCAATTCCAATTGATCAAACAACAAAAATAATCCCCAGAAAAACTTCTTGGGGATTTCTTTAGTAAATCAAAAATGATTAATCGTTAGGAAGAAGCAATCTTTAAAGTTACTGCCTACAGAATCTTAAATATTGCTTCAAGGCTAGCTGTTCTAGACGTTTCTGCCCATAACTTGAGATTTGAGCACTTCAATCTCGTCTTTTAATTCTTTGCGGCTAGATTCTTTCCAAAGATAACGATAAACAAACCAGGATGTATAACCCAGTCCAATCAACTCAAATAAAGGCGATAACAGGGGAAAATCGTTAATGGCAGCTAAAACAGCTAAAATAACTCTGACTGCTACGATCGCAAGGAAGAATAAGAGTAAGTTAAGCAACAGCTTTTCATTGTCAGATATAAATTCTGATATGTAATCAACTACTTTTGTTAAGAAATCCTTACCCATATCTACCCATTGTTGTGCTGGCTGGTCGGCTGGAGACGGGTTAGTAATTGCTCCAGGTGTCTCCGTACTTAAACCAACTGGGGTTGCGGTAGTTGTTTCTTGAGATTCCATTTAAATCACTCCTATTATGATATTGGGTATTTTGCTATCTGTATAATCCTTTGTACAACATAAACAATAATTTATTAGATAACAAAAAAGATCTTGTCTTCTCAATTTAAATTGAGATAGCTGGTTCTAGCTCTTTCGTAAGAGTATTATTAGAATTCTGCGATCCTCCCAAGCGACAGTAAATTTCACAGGAGTTGTTGGGGCTTTCAATTAACTTCACCTTATCTAATTCAGCTCCTAAACTCTGAATTGGTGAGCTCAGCAAATTGGCAATGTGCAGTGCGATATTCTCGGCAGTGGGAACCACTTGGGCGAAATAAGGAATATCTTTATTAAGAAATGTATGATCGAAAGGCTCTACTACATAATCATCGATTACTTGTTGCAACGCCCCAAGATCGACTAACATTCCTGTGCGAGAGTCGATTTTTCCCACAACACTGACTTCCAAATGATAATTATGTCCATGGCCATGAGGTCGGGCGCATTTGCCATAAATTTCGGTATTTTCCTCTAAACTGAGTTGCGGTGATGCCAAACGATGCGCAGCACTAAAGTGAGTTTTAACGGTTAAAGATGCTTCCATATTTTTTCCTTGATAATCTGCCCAGAGTTTGGGATGTTCATAAAGTTTAATATTCACTAGAGATAAGTGAGGTTCTAGCTTCTGCCAAATAATTCTGGCAATATTCTCTGTTGTGGGAAGAGTTTCTTGAAACTCTGGCCAAGCATCGTTTAGGTGAGAATAATTAAGTTGACTAGTAACTTCTTGTTTGATGACTTTTTTGACGGTAGATAAATTCTCCACCATGCCGTAATCATCAAGCTCCCCTTCAAGAGATACATAGAGTTCATAGTTATGTCCATGGCCGGGAAAACGGCTTCCATCACCAAAAAGCTGAATATTTTCGGCTGAGGTTAATTCGCTCAAGCAATAGCGGTGACTCGCGGAAAACTCAGCTCGACGATTAATAATACATTTCATGAATAAAAAATTAGTACGGTCAAACGTAACGATATGTAAAGTTACTTATTCTAGGATAAACTAATTTACACGACTTGGTAATTTATTTACTCGTCAAGATTGGTGTTAGGTTTTAGGTGTTGGGTTTTAGGTGTTATATTTTAAGCTTAAAAGAGTTATTTTTGATTGAAATCGGAGTATCTTTAGAATTGGGAGCTGGCTTCGTATCTTAGTCTTTCGGCAATTCTAAAAATTTCCTGACCAGTATGCAGATAATGCTCATCGTAGTTGAGGGTGAACCATTCTAGCTCTTTAATGCCATCACCAAGATGATTAAGACAGTAGTAAAGATTGGCCGCAACATTAGCTAGTTGAGGAGGATTGGGGTAGGCAGAAAACTTTTGTTGCAATAATTGTAAATATTGACCACATTCTTCGAGATATTGTTGGAAATCTTCAAGTAATTGATCATCAAAAGGATCTGCTGCTAAATTTTCGATTTCTGAGGTGAGGGGCTGAATAATTTGACAAATCAAGCGATCGCTAGGATGATACACTTTTTGCATCCATTCTTGATAACTTAAGCCTTCTGACCCTTTTGTGCGACGATAATGATGGTATTGTCGAGTGGCTTGGGCTGTTCTTTCTTGAGTATCACTAATGAATTGCCCATTCATCCCCGACTGCATTTCATAATCGTATTGGCGACGATTTTTCGGGTTGCTGAGCACTTCGTATGCCTTGTTGAGCTCGATGATTTTTTGGTTATTGGCACTTGAAGTTTGCGTATCTGGGTGGAATAATTTGGCTAAGCGCCGATAGGATTGTTTAATTTCTTGCTGCGTTGCCTGGGAGTGAACTTGGAGTACTTGATAATAGCTCATAACTAACTTCGAAAAACATGGTTGATATCCCTAAAACTATCCGCCCCCACTCCAGATAGGTTACCCAGTAAGAACGAGCTTACCAAATAAAATATCATGATGTGAGGGCGGTCTAGTTAGGATCTCTTGGTCGAAATCTGACTGCCGGAAGGAACTTGAACAGACTAGCTAGTTCCGTACTTCTTGCAGAAGGTTACAAGCTGTTGTTCTACAGAACAGCTCCGGCGCACAGCCGACTATGATCAACCAGAAGACCCATCATACTACTACTACTTTCAATCATGGGCATCACCTCCTATATCCCTAAACGGTATGTTTTAATATTTTCAAGTCCAAGCTCATGCTAACTGATCTCGATAGTTCTGGCAACGCTGAAGAAAGTTTTTAAGTAAAAATTTATATTCCCCAAAATGAAGATGGAGGTAAGACGCATGTATTTGGTTGATTTGCCAACCATCATAGATTGTTGGGCTATGGGGACTAGCTCCTTTCATTTCCCAGATGGGTTGCTCAGAATGAGGAGTAATTTGAGAACGATGAAATTCATGTCCCCAGAGTGACTTGTGATTTTGTTGGGTTTTGTTCAATAGAACAGTAGATTGTAAGGGGCTAGCCTGACGATAACCAAGAGTTAAACGAGGCATCATCTTTGTCGTAGCAGGAATTGCCCCGACCATTGGCCAGGACTTTTGATTTAAATCAACTAAGCGATTGCATAGATACATCAACCCCCCACATTCAGCATAAACAGGTATACCAGAAGCAATAACCTGAGAAATTTTTTGGAGTATTGGCAAATTAGCGGCTAATTCTTCGGCAAATATTTCTGGAAAACCGCCGCCAAAATATAGGCCCGTCACATCGGCTGGCAAGGTTTCATCTCGCAGCGGGCTCCAGTAAAGGATTTCGGCCCCTAACTCCTTAAAAATATCTAAATTATCTTGATAGTAAAAGCTAAAAGCGTGATCGCGGGCGATCGCGATTTTTAATGGGTAATGGGTAATGGGTAATGGGTAATGGGTAATGGGTAATGGGTAATGGATTGGAGATGACTTGTGATTTCTTCAGCAGAGGAAGTAATTTTTCCCAGTCAAAACAAGTTTTCCCGATATGAGCAAGATGGTCAAATATTGCTGCTAGTTGAGGGAGTTCGGCGGTGGGAATTAGCCCCAGATGGCGATCGGGAATGGTTATTTTATCAACCCGACGTAATACCCCTACTATCGGTATATTAAGTGGTCTCAAGGCGTTTTCTAATAACTCCAAATGGCGATCGCTACCTACTCGATTTAGTACCAACCCAGCAATTTGTAATTGAGGGTCTAGATTAGCGTAACCATAGGCGATCGCAGCAATCGAACCAGATAAGCTGGCACAATCTAAAACAAGTAAAACTGGAATATTGAGCAGTCGTGAAATATAGGCTGTACTGGCATAATTGCCAATTGGCCTGGAGTCGCAGTCTTGAATGCGGGAGAGGGGAAATTCTATCCCATCAAACAATCCCATAACTCCTTCTATTAGAATATATTCTGAACCCTGGCTATAACGTCCAAAACAAGATTTCACATATTCAGGAGAAGTCAAAACAGGATCGAGGTTACGAGCAGCAACTCCGGTCAAAGCCTGATGAAACATCGGATCTATATAGTCAGGCCCGACCTTGAAAGATTGAATGGTTTTTTTTTGTTGAGATAAAAAGGCAAGTAAGGCCAGAGTGATAGTAGTCTTTCCTACTCCAGAACGCCCTCCTGCAATGATTAAAGACATAAAGACATAAAGACAATAATATTAACGGAAAAATTGAAATATTTATGAGCAAGAGCAAGTGCGATTTCTACAATCTTTTTGGGAAATATAGACTAAGCACTCCCGATATAAATTAGTATTCATCTGAGTTTCATGAATAATCACCTCAAGAGTCTAAGTCAAATTTTAGAAGAAAAATCACAACAAGGCTGGTCTGGTTGTTTAATGATTCCCGAAGCAAAAGATATTTCTGTGGGGTGGAAAATTTATTTGCAAGGCGGAAACATACAATATGCGACTAGTACTGTAGCGCAGAAGGAAAGATTAACTTATTTGTGGCAGATAACGCAAACAAAATTAGCTTTCCCCCAATTTACCAACAACAAAATAGACTATCAACAATTGTGTCAATGGAGTGCCGAACAAGATTTACCAGAAACAGAATTGAAGCAGCTTTTATTGGAATTATCTAAAGAAGCCTTAAACCAGGTTTTAACTATTGAGCAAGCATCTATTATTATTACTGATGAATGTATTTCTGGTGCTACTATGCCGAACTTTACTTGGCAAACACTAGTTCAAAAAGAGTATATTGATTCTTGGAGAAAAGTTAGAACTTATCTTGATTCTCCTTTATCTTTGCTCTATTTGGCCCAAAATCAAGCGTTTGATTTTTATAAATCTTGGAAAAAGATAACTCAGAATAATTCGGATTTCTCCGCTTTTGCCGAAGCCCAAAAATTATCAGACTTTGTCAATCCTTTATTCGAGAAAATTTGTTTATACGATTTAGCTTCAAGGTTAAATATTGATTATTTAACGATGGCTAAATATTTACAGACTTTTCTTGAACAAGGATTAATTAAAACAGCACCTCGTAATAATAGAAAAGTAACTAAGTCTACCTCTAAATTTACTCCGAATAAGTCTGTTCGCAAACAAAAAAATCAAGTTGAACATCCATCTATACCGAAAAAAAATATAGCAAAATCTCAAGATAAAGTAACAAAAAGAAGACTTCCTATTATAGCTTGTATTGATGATAGTAAGACAGTGCAAACGCAAGTTAAAATGACTTTGCAGCCGGTCGGTTATCGAGTGATTAGCGTGATTGATGCAACCAATGCGCTAAGGGAACTGTCTCGTAATATGCCAGTTCTAATTTTAATGGATATTAATATGCCTGATATTAATGGGTATGACTTATGTAGTATGTTAAAGCGTTCTCAAAAGTTTCATGATGTGCCCATAATTATGTTGACAGGTAGGGATGGAATTATTGATCGTATGCGAGCAAAATTGGTAGGGGCAGATAAATATTTAACTAAGCCTTTTGATCCTCAGGATTTGATCAATATGGTACGAAAAAATACCTTATTTGTAATTAACCATTGATAAATTGGCCATTATTAATGAATCTCTTATCTGTTAGCTAGCTAATCATTTTGGGAAGAATAGAGAATATACTGATTACTTACATAAAATACTAATAAATTCTATTAGGAGTTTCATCGGAAAATGGCAAAAAAGATACTGATTGTTGAAGATACTCATGCTGAACAACAAATGATTTCGGCATTATTGACTCATGCAGGATTTACTGTAGCTATAACTGATAGTGCAGAATCTGCTTGGAAATGGCTAGAGGAAAATTCTATTCCTAACTTAATTTTGTTAGATATCGTTATGCCAGGAGAAAGTGGTTTAGATCTCTGCCGTAAAATTCGTGATCACGAGCAATGGAAAGATATTCCTATTCTGTTTTGTAGCTCAAAATCAGAAGATTTTGACCGTTTTTGGGCTTTAAGACAAGGTGGTAATGAATATATTACCAAGCCTTATGCTCCACAAAAGCTAATTGAAGCTGTAGCTCAACATGTAGTCTGATCTGGAAAATTAGATAGCAGTTAATCTTATTTTAGTTTTTACATTTTAGAGATTATTATTATTGAGTATTTATCTTCTGAAATAATGCAAGAATATTTTTGTGCCGGACTTTCTAACAATATTTACTTAGGGCTATCTTTGGAACATGTAGATAAGCTAATTCAATTCCAAGCAACAGATATTTGCGTGATTCCTGGGATAGAAGATTTTTGGCTGGGAGTTATTAACTATAAAAGTTCTTTGTTGTGGATTTTGGACATAGAGAAGTTGTGTGATCCTAGTAAAAATGAGCTAAAAACAAAATCGGAACAGACTGCATTAATTGTAAATTACTCAATGGAAAATATCCAGAAAAAAGTAGCTTTAATTGTTGAAAGTTTGGAAGGCGTTGTCGAGCTGAATTCAAATCAAGAGCAATTATCTTTCTCGACTGATTTTCCAAGATTGCAGAATATATGTGATGCAGTTATTCAACAAAATGAAAAAGTGATTAACCTTGTTAATACAGAAATTTTATTAGAACAATTATCACAGCAATCCTTGTTGTCTATATAATTACTATTTTTTAAAGATAAATATCATGTCTAATAGTCAATCTTCTTCTGATAATTACGCAGTTAGTAATAATAAAAATGTTGATCTTAATATTGTTGAAAAGGTCATTGTTGCCAATAGCTTAGAGCAAGAAGGGAATATTGCTGAAGCAATTGCAGCCTATCAGGAAATTGTTGAGTTGGATCAAGGTGGTCCCTATGGAAATGTTGCGCAACAAGCTCTTGATAATTTAAATGATATTTCCGATGTCTCTTCAGAATTTATCACGGCAAATGTTGGAGAAATTATTGGGGAAGATCCTACAATTATTAATGTAGAAAATCCCATTGCCCAATCGAAACCTAATCGCCCAGAATTACTAAATTTTTTCTACGATTTGCCAATTCGGCGTAAACAGTTTACAACAGTGCTTGCTACCCAATTATTCTCCGTATTGGGAGTTGTCGGTATAGGTGCTTTGCTGATTATTAATACAGGAAGAAATCAGTTGTTGCAACAGGCCAGTTCTGAGTTAGAAGTTGCGAAAATTAACTATGGAATTAAAATTAACCAAATGGGATTTGGTTTTGCAGGTCAGGCCGACAATAAAATTTTAATTGATGCCGCAACTAATAAACAACCGAGTTCTGCTGCTAAATTGGTTTTGATTCGAGAGACTTGGAAAAGACAAATTGAATTCGCAACTTTAGTAGATGAGAATGCTAAAATAATCAGTAATGCTGGGCTAGCTCGTTATGGAGAAAAATTTGACCCCCAAGGGTTAGTAACTCAAGCATTGAAAAATGATCGTCAGATTAAAAGTACAGAAGTTATTTCTTATCAGGATCTTTTTGCGGAAAGTCCCCGTTTTGCAGAATTAATTTTAAAGGAAAAACAAAGTACCACTAGTAAAGAAGATATTTTGTTAGTCCGTTATACTGTTACTCCAGTAAAGGATGATGGAGGAATCAAACTTGGAGCCTTGATTTCTGGCGATATTGTCAAATCCCCTATTGTGGCCAAAACATTAGAATCATTTAAAGGTGGTTATAGTGGAGTTTATCAGATTGACTCCGATGGTAAATTTAAGCCGGCAGTTTCTCTAGTGCAAGCAAAAAATGGCAAAGTTCAATCACAATTGATTTCTGATATTTCACTGATTGAGCAGGCCGCAGCCAGTAATGAGATGGTTACAGGAATCAGCAAAATTAATGGCAAAACTCATACCTTAGCCGCTCAATCTATCTCAAATTATGCTGGAAGACCGATCGCTGTTCTGGTCAGAGGTACAGCTCATGATAGCCTCAATGCGTTGATCTTCAACAGTTTAGCTATCCAAGGTCTTGTCTTACTCGTAGTAGTTGCTATTAGCGGCGCGATCGCAAATTATTTAGGCAATGAGATCTCCCAACCGATTGAGAAGCTGCAGCGCATGGCTCAAGACTTTGCTTCTGGAGATCGCAATGTGAGAGCTAAAGTAAAAAGTCAGGATGAGGTTGGTCGATTAACTCAGACTTTTAATCGCATGGCTGATAGCATTGTGGCCTCAGAAACAGAATTAATGAGAATTTCTGAGGAACAACAATTAGAAACTGAGCAACAACGTCAGGCCAAAGAAAGCCTTCAACAAGAAGTGATGAGTCTGCTGCTGCAAATTGAAGGCGCGCAACAAGGAGATTTAACTGTTAAAGCTCCGATGACAGAAGGGGTGGTTGGTTCTATTGCCGATGCATTCAACTCTACGATTAGTAACTTAAGAGACTTGGTGTTGAAAGTGCAAAAGGTTTCCAATGAAGTTAATGAACTCTCCCAAAATAGTGAAAATTCGATCAATCAGCTATCGACTAAAGCAGGAGATCAAGTAGGTGTCATTAACGTGACCCTCAATAAGATTTCCCAGATTAATAATTCTATTCAAGAAGTAGATGGCTCCACTCAAAAAGCTGCCAAAATTGCTAGGGTCGCTCGCAACAAAGCCCAAAAAGGCGATTGGATTGTCGAGCAAACTGTAGAAAGTATTGAAAATATTAGGACTACTGTCGCAGGAACAACGAAAAAAGTTAAACAACTAGCCGAATCCTCTCAGGAAATCGCCCAAATTGTCGAAATTATTTCAGGAATATCCGAAAAAACTAACTTGCTCGCATTTAATGCTTCGATTGAAGCTTCGCGCGCGGGAGAGCATGGAGAAGGTTTCCGCATTGTCGCGGAAGAAGTAAGGGGGCTAGCAGATCGAGTCACCGAATCGACTAAGGATATTCAACATTTGGTCACCAATATTCAAAAAGAAACTGCAGAAGTGTTGCAAGCTATGGAGCAGGGTAATGCCCAAGTCGTTCATGGCACTGATCTTGTCCATAAAACAAAACTAACTCTCAATAGTATTGTGGCGATTAGCGAACAGATTGACGAGCAATTACAATTCATCTCCTCTAATACAACCGAGCAAAGTCAATCTTCTCAAGACGTTAACCTAAAAATGGTTGATGTGGCAGGTATTACAGAAAATACTTCAACAGAAGCAAAAGAGGTGGCCCGCTCCCTACAAGAATTGGTCAAAGAAGCGGAAATGCTGAGGCTATCTGTTTCCCAGTTCCGTGTAGAAGCCAGAACCTAAAAAATCAAATCTCAAACCGCAAATTTCGAATTTATTGAAACTAGGCAATTTATCCTGTAGAGCTACTTATGAGCTTCCAATTAGACCCCGCTGTTCTTGCTAGTATTACTCAAGAAGCCCGTCAATGTTTTCTCGATGAAGATGCTCCAGAATATCTTCAAACACTAATTGAGGGTTTACAACAACAGGCTAACTCCCCCGACTTTACCTCATTATTACGAGCCGCTCATTCTCTCAAGGGTGGAGCTGGGTTAGCGGGGATCCCCAGTTTGCAAGAACTGGCTCATAAACTAGAGGATGTACTTAAATTATTAGAACAAGGTGAGATTACTAGTATTGATTTGGGTTGGGATTTAGTTTCCCAGGTGATCGACGAAACATCCTTTGTGTTAACTCAAGCCAGAACAGTTCCTGAAGTAGCAGTTAGCCCTACATTAATCCTTGATTTGGATGCTTTTAATCAGCTTAATTCACAAAGAGTCGAACCTCAAGATCAACCAATTCACCGGCAAAACCAAGTCAATGATCTTGTCATTAAAACTTTAAATGAAGATTTAGAGACCCAACTACTAGAGATCGACGAGTTGGATGAGGATTTACCCGAGGAGATGATCCTTCAAGTTTTAGCCAGTTTTTACGACGAATGCTTATTTTTAAGCGAAACTTTGAATGTCTCTTGGTTAGCAGAAATCATCTCTGTCGCTCAAACACTCATATCTGAAATGAGTGTTGCTGAGGCTTTGTTGGGAACAAAGCAAATTATCCCAGAAATACGAAATCAAAGAGATTTATATTTAACGAATTCAACTGAGTCTGCAGATTTTGAATTAGCAATAGAGCAAAATGAGGTTCAAAACAATAATTTTGTTGTTAATGCTTTGAATGAAGATCTTGAACGTCAACTCCTAGAGATAGAAGAGTTGGCTGAAGATTTTCCAGAGGAGATTATTTCTCAAGGTTTAGCTAACTTTTATGACGAATGCTTATTTTTAAGCGAAACCTTGAATGTCTCTTGGTTAGAAGAAACCATCTCTATCGCTCAAAATCTCACTTCGGATATGGACGCTGTTGGGGCATTAGAGATAACGAAAGGGATTATTACAGAAATACGGGAGCAACGAGATTTATTTTTAACTAGTTCGACAGCAACTGGAGACCTTGAATTAGCAACAGAGCAGAATGAGGTTCAAAATCATGACTTTGTCATCAATGCTTTGAATGGAGAGCTTGAAGCCGCATTTTCGGTAATAGAAGAGTTGAGTGAAAATTTGCCCGAAGATGCGATTGTCGATTTTTTGGCTGATTTTCACGAAAAATGCTTATTCTTAAGTGAGACTTTGGATTTACCCTGGATTGCTGCCAAAATTTCTAACCTAGAAGAGGTTTTAGAGATTTTTCCGCCATTTCAAGTTCTATTCCTCGCTAAAGAAGTCATTAGCGAATTGCGATCGCAGAAAGCTAGATATCTTCAAGAACTCACTGGAGAAGAGCCGAAAACCCCAGGAGATGAGTTTTTCCCAGAATCAGATGATGCCGATACCCCTTCGGCAATCTTTAAATTTAATCAATCAGATTTGGCCAATACCCGCAACAAACCTAAAATTCAACTGAGAATTCCGCTGCAAAATATAGAGAATATGACCAATAATGTTGAGGAGTTAATAATCATTGAATCTCGACTCAATTTGGGGCAAAAACAATTGCAGCAAGCTCAAAAAAGACTCCAAAAGCTTAATAGTCAATTTGAGCCAATCCGCGAACAAGTGCAAAATTTCTATAATCAATTAGCTATTAATTCAGAATTTGGCACGGTCAAAGCAGGCAGAAGTTTCTCTTCATTTTCCCATTCCTCGAATCGATTCATCTCATCTAACCCGAACCGAGAGCATAAAACCCACCAAACACAAGCTCGCGAGTTTGACTCTCTAGAATTAGATCGTTACACTGAACTTCATAGTAGTTTGCAATCCTTCCAAGAATTGATGCTGCAAATTCAAGAGACCCGTCGAGATATTGAGTTAATTAATCGTAATTCTTTTGAAAATTTGGAACAGGTTAAAAAGAATCTGGGTGGTCTTTATGAGAATGTCACAGAATCTCGTCTCGTCCCCTTCAAAGCTCTGGCAAAAAGGTTTATTCCTCAAATTCAATCGCTCAATCGTCGCTACAACAAATCAGTGGTTTTAGAGATTCAAGGTGAAGATACCCTAATTGACCAAATATTATTGGAACAGTTGCAAACTCCTTTGACTCATTTATTAAATAATGCCTTTGATCATGGGATTGAATCGACGGAAGAGCGCATTGCCAATGGGAAGTCGGAAATAGCTCATATTTTGTTGCAAGCCGTAATTAAAAATAATCAATTAGACATCTCTTTACAGGATGATGGTCGAGGAATCAACTTAAGCAAAGTTCACGAAAAAGCCATCAATAAGGGTATTTGTGATGCTGATCTTGAATTTGAGCAATTATCGCGCAAAGAGATGCTGACTTGGATTTTTCAACCGGATTTTTCCACCGCCGATCAGGTAAGTGAAATTTCTGGTCGAGGCATGGGAATGGATATTGTTCGCAGTCAAATTCTCAAATTACGAGGTAGTTTAGATATCGACACCAAATTAAATTTTGGTACGACCTTTATTCTGAAATTACCGCTAAATATTAGTTTAGTCTCCGTGCTGCTAGTGCAATTGCAGAATCGAATGGTTGCTATTCCCAATAGTAGTATTCGAGAAACCTTACTTTACGGAGAATTGCCAATTATCGATCACGAAAATCCTACTCTAATATGGCAAGAGCAAGTGATTCCTCTAGCTTCGATCGCAAGTCTTTTACCTTGTCCGAGAGAACCCCTAAGTGTTGGCAAGCCCAAGGTGGGAATTATTTTGGAGGGAAGTTTTGGTCATTTTGCGATCGCTGTAGATGGCCTAGTCTCCACAGAGAATCTCATTGTCAAACCTTTTGATGACACGATTCCCATCCCGCCTTATCTCGCCGGCTGTACTATTTTAGGTACAGGTGAAGTTGTCCCCGTCATCTTACCTCAAGGATTTGAAATATCTAACTTAAAGGCAATTTCGGCTCAGCCTGCCGCGATCTCTAGCCGTCAAGACGAAAATACAGTACCGACTATTATGGTGGCAGAAGATTCTGTTGCTACTCGCAAGTTACTCGAAAAAATCCTGATCTCTGTCGGTTGTGATGTTATCTTATGTCGTGATGGACAAGAAGCAATAGAGCAATTTACGCTTCATTATGAAAAAATTTCTGTGGTAATCTCTGATGTCGAAATGCCCAGGCGTAATGGATTTGAACTATTAGAAGCAATCAAAACCCATGCTGAGGGTCAGACAATTCCCGTGGTGATGGTAACCTCCAGAACAGGCGATCGCCATCGACAAAAAGCTGAGCACTTGGGCGCAAATGCTTATCTCGGCAAACCCCTGCAACCTCAAGAACTATTAACTACAATTTCCTCATTTATCAGCTAATGCTGCTGCGCGTAAGTAATAAGTAATAAGTTTTTCAATTTCTAATGGTTTGCTCACATTTGCTATCTGTGCAATTTTGTAGTCTGTGCTAATATCTGTGTAAATTCATCATTCTTTGGGAACATGGGTAAGGTTCTAGTGCTGAATGCCTCCTATGAGCCACTAAACATAACTAGTTGGCGAAGGGCGGTTGTGCTACTATTAAAGGGCAAAGCTGAACGACTCGAATATACGGATCATTTTCTCTACTCGAATTTTCCTTTACCGACAGTAATTCGTCTGCTTTACTATGTGAGGATACCTTACAAGGAAATCCCCCTGACCCGGCGCAACATTCTAGAGCGTGATCGCCATAGCTGTCAATACTGCACACTCAAAGGAGATCAACTGACCCTAGACCATATCATGCCCCGTTCTCGTGGCGGAAAAGATAGTTGGGAGAATCTGGTGGCGGCCTGTGTTCGTTGTAATGTCAGAAAAGGCAACCGTACCCCTAAAGAAGCAAGAATGACTTTGATTCGTCAACCTCGCAAACCTCACAGTAGTTTATATTTCGAGTTGATTAAACATACTCAGGGCGATCGCAATCAAGAATGGAAGAAATACGCGATCGGAATTTAGGTATTATCTTGAGATATTAAATCACCACATAATCCGGAAAACCCATGATAAACTCGTAAGATATAAAAATCCTAAGTATTGTAAATTTTATACCTGTATCTCGGTAATTCGGAAATTACCATCCATCTAAAATGTCCTCTAATATATCTGCTAGTACTTCTAAAAACAATCGTCGGGAAAAAAATCATCCTAGGCCAGCTATGGGTATAGTTGATGCTTCCGCAAAAAAAGAAGAAGGGTTTGTAGAACTTGAGACAGAGGGAAATTTTGACCTGATAACTAAAAAACTACAAATCGTTTTGGGAAAACATCAAGGGGAGCGTCAAATAGTCGTTATTCAAGATTTTCCCGACCCTGATGCTCTTTCTAGTGCTTGGGCCTATAAGCTAATCGCTGAAAAACATAGTATTGACTGCGATATTGTTTATGGAGGTATCCTTTCCCATCAGGAAAATGTCGCCTTGGTTAAGCTCACTAATTTGCCTATCAAGAGAATTAGCGCCGAATCACTTAAAAAAGAAGATTTATCTATTTACCAAGGAGCTGTCTTGATAGATAGTCAGGGGACTAATAGTCAATTGTACTCTGTTGTCGAACAAGCCAAAATACCTCTGATTGTCGTGATCGATCATCATGCCAAACAAAATGATTTGGATGCTGAGTTTATCGACTTGCGACCTCAAACCCGTGCTACGGCGACAATATTGACTCAATATATCCAACAGGGACTGCTGAATTTTAATAGTAGTAATCAACAGCATACTCAATGTGCTACGGCTTTGATGCATGGGCTGCGTTCCGACACTAATTGTTTAATGCAGGCACAACAGGAAGATTTTTTAGCTGCTGCTTATCTGAGTCGTTTTTACGATTCCCAACTTCTCAATGCGGTCTTACAATCTGCTCGCTCTCGTAGAGTAATGGATGTCATTGAAAGAGCTCTCAGCAATCGAATTATCAAGAATAACTTCTCTCTTTCAGGCGTCGGCTATTTACGTTACGATGATCGCGATGCCATTCCTCAAGCGGCGGATTTTTTAGTTACCGAAGAAGATATTCACACTGCGGTGGTTTATGGAATCGTTCATGATGAGGATAATGACATTGAATTGGTAATTGGTTCCCTCAGAACAGCCAAAATAACTTTAGATCCTGATGAATTTATTAAAGAAGCTTTGGGTAAAGATGCTCAGGGAAGGTTTTTCGGTGGTGGTCGTTATATGGCTGGTGGGTTTGAAATTCCGATCGGATTTTTAGGCAGTTTTAATGATAATTCCAGTTATGCCAAGTTGAAATGGGAAGTGTTTGACCGGCAAATCCAACAAAAGCTGCTTCGTTTAGTTAATCCGGATAATAATTTAACTTTATAGTCAAAATTGCACAAGTGGTTAAGCAGCAGGACAAAATTCCTTGGTGGCGCAATAGCATAGTCAGAAATTTCCTAGTTCAGTCAGCTGTTTTGGCGGCTCTTATTGCTGTCATCTTCTTTTTTGGTAGCAACTTAGTTAATAACTTTCAGCGCTTGGGCTTGAGTTTTGGGTTCAATTTTCTTTCCCGTACGGCATCTTTTCCCATCGCTAATCCGATTATTCCCTACAGTCCCACTGATCCTTATGCTAAAGCAATTTTGGTGGGATTGATTAACTCACTACAGGTGATGTTTTTGGGGATTATTATAGCGACAATCCTTGGGGTAACCATAGGAATTGGACGCTTGTCAGATAATTGGCTGGTGCGCAAAATTGCCACAGTTTATATTGAGACTTTTAGAAATATTCCCCTATTATTACAATTATTTTTCTGGTATTTTGTGGTTTTTTTGAATCTCCCAAAAATCGATGATCCAATAACTATTGGCGGAAAAATTTTTCTGACTAATCGCGGTATGGATATTCCTTGGTTTAGGGGTACATTGCAAACTTGGTTAGCCTTAGGATTTATTGTTGCGGCAATTGTTGTGGCAATTATTTTGTGGCAAAAAAGAAATGCGGTTATCGAATCAGGAAAGTCGGCAAGAATATGGGTTAATTTATCATGGTTAAATGCGATCGCAGCTGTGGTTATTTTTATTTTGGCGATCAATTGGAATATTCCGCAATTTGATGGTCAATCAATTATTGGTGGGGTCAATCTATCCCTAGAATTTTTAGCCTTATTAACTGGCTTAAGTATCTATACCTCAGCGTTTATTGCGGAAGTGGTCAGAGCAGGCATTCAATCGGTGAACGAGGGGCAATGGGAAGCGGCTAAGGCTTTGGGCTTAAAACCAGGTTCTGTGATGCAATTGGTGATTTTTCCCCAAGCTCTACGAGTTATGATTCCGCCTTTGACTAGTGAATTTCTAAATTTAGCTAAAAATTCTAGTTTGGCAAGTGCGATCGCCTACAAGGATATTTACGCGGTTGCCATTACAATTTCCGAGCAAGCATCAAAATCTGTAGAAATGTTGCTCATTGTGATGCTGACTTATCTCATAATCAATTTAATTATTTCCCTCATGATGAATTGGTTGAATTTATCGGTGAAAATTCCAGAAAGATAAAGTTATGAGATCCTGGGAAAAATCCAACTAGAAAATTAATGAATAATTTGGCACCCAAGATTCATCTGGAAAACCTAATTAAAATCTATGGTCATAAACCCCGTATAGCACTCAAATTATTTCGAGAAGGGAAAAGCCGGGATGACATTTTAGAATTGACGAATCAGGTTGTCAGCATCGCGAATATTTCCCTCAAAATTAATCCAGGGGAATTGTTTGTCGTTATGGGATTGTCTGGTTCGGGTAAATCAACTCTAGTTCGTTGTATTAATCGTTTGATCAAGCCGACCAGTGGTCATATATATATTGATGGAGAAGATATTGCCCATGTAAATGAGCCAAGAATGCGAGAGCTTCGTTTAAAGAAAATCTCGATGGTGTTCCAACAATTTGGGCTATTTCCCCATAAAACTGTGGTAGAGAATGTGGAATATGGGTTAAAAGTTCAGGGGATTGACAAAGTCAAACGTCGTCACAAAGCCATAGAAGCCTTGGAAAAAGTTGGGTTGGAGCAATGGACAGATTATTTTCCCTCTTCTTTGAGTGGCGGGATGCAACAAAGAGTTGGCTTGGCTCGGGCCCTAGCCACAGATGCAGAAATACTCCTGATGGATGAACCTTTTAGTGCCCTTGATCCCCTCATTCGACGAGAAATGCAAGAGGAATTACTCCATCTGCAAAAAGAACTTCATAAAACAATAATTTTTATTAGTCATGACATTTACGAAGCTTTCAAAATTGGCGATCGCATTGCCGTGATGAAAGAGGGTAAAATTGTGCAGATTGGCACCCCAAAAATGATTATGACCCAACCGGCCAATGATTATATTCGTGCCTTTCTCCAAGATATCTACAATGCAAGGGATATCATAAAATAGGTTAATTATCCACGAATCCTCGTCAAAAACAAGTGCCAAAATTTAGTTTAGTCGCAATTTCTGCTCTTTTGTGCACAGGCTTAATCGCTTGCCAGTCAGTACCTGAATCTTCTGAAAATTCTCAGGAATCAACTACCCTACGAACTGCTCACAGTAGCTGGGTAGAGGAACATTTTCAAACTGAAATTGTCAGAATTGGCTTAGAAAAACTTGGTTATCAAGTTGAAACTCCTCAGGAAATTGAGTACCCAGCAATCTATATATCCGTGGCCAACGGAGATTTGGACTATAGCACTGTTTACTATAATCCTGGGCATGAAGCTTTTTTTAACAATGCTGGAGGAGATACTAAATTGGTTGGAGTCGGTCTTCTGACGCCCAATGGTTTCCAGGGATATCAAATCGATAAAAAAACAGCCGATCAGTATAATATTGACAATATTGAAAAATTAAAAGACCCTGAAATTGCTAGGCTATTTGATTCTGACGGCGACGGGAAGGCAAATTTAGTAGGTTGTAACGCAGGTTGGGCTTGCGAATTAAGCATTGATCATCATCTTGAAGCTTATGGACTTCAAGAGACGGTAGAACATGACAGGGGGCAATATACCGCTTTGCTGGCAAACAGCATTACTCGCTACAAACAAGGAGAGCCAATTATTTTCTACGCCTATAATCCCCATTGGATTAGTGCCGTCTTAAAACCAGATCAAGATGTGGTTTGGTTAGAAGTCCCCTTTACTTCTTTACCGGAAGAAATGGCGAAGCTCACCGCAGAGGATACTTCTGTAAAAGGAAAAAATCATGGTTTTCCCAAAACCGAACAACGCATTGTTGCTAATCGAAAATTTTTGGAAGCTAATCCCAAAGCGAAAATTTGGTTTGAATTAGTTCAAATCCCTGCTGAAGACATTAATGAGGAAAGCCTCCGCATTCAAGAGGGCGAAAATAAGCCGGAAGATATTCGTCGTCACGCTCAAGAATGGGTCGCCAATAATCAAGAGTTATTTGATAGTTGGCTTGAAGAAGCGAGTAATAGTTCTCGCTTGGGGAAATAGGGATGTAGGGAACTAGGGAAATCCAGCTATTATTTATTACTCCCCAAACCCCTAAAGCCCCAAATCCCAACTCGTTAAGTTTTTAAATTCAATCCTTAAGTGACTAGTTACCCATGGCTGCCATCGATAATATTTTAAATCCCTTCCAACTGTATACAATTCCTCTTGATGATTGGATTACTGAAAGTATTAACTTTATTGTTGATAATTTTCGTCCTTTTTTTCAAGCTATTGGCTTACCAATTCGCTGGTTATTACAAAATATAGAATGGGTTTTGACTGTGATTCCACCCTTGATATTTATCATGATCACTGGTTTGTTAGCGTGGAAATTGGCAGGTAAAAAAATTACTATCTATAGCATCTTATCCTTACTTTTAATTGGTTTTGTTGATATCTGGGAACAAGCAATGGTCTCTTTGGCTCTCGTGGTGACAGCGATCGCATTCTGCCTAGTTGTGGGTATTCCCATCGGTATTCTGACCGCAAAAAATGATCAAGTTGATCGAGTTATTCGTCCGCTTCTCGATATCATGCAAACATTACCTTCCTTCGTCTATTTGGTACCTGTGGTGATGCTTTTTGGTATTGGAGAAGTCCCTGGAGTAATTGCGACAATCATATTCGCCATCCCACCGCTGATACGTCTGACTAATTTGGGAATTAGACAAGTTGACTCCGATGTCATAGAAGCTGCGATCTCATTTGGGTCAACGCCTTGGCAACTATTGTGGGAAGCGCAAATTCCCTTAGCAATGCCCACTATTTTAACAGGAGTCAATCAGGCTATTCTGATGGCGCTATCAATGTCTGTGGTAACCTCGATGATTGCGGTACCTGGTTTGGGACAGATGGTACTACAGGGGGTAGGCCGTTTAGATGTGGGCCTGGCAGCGATCGGCGGATTGGGAATTGTGCTGTTGGCAATTATGATGGACCGTATCACCCAAGCGATCGCCCAGGGCCGGACTTTACCTGCGCGGAAGTAATGATGAGTAATGAGTAATAAGTAATAAGTATTTAATCTATTCGTGCGCGAGCCGAGCAATAATAGTGCGATGCCGAGGACTATTATTGGTAATTAAAGGCCGAGTAAATCCTGATTGGACAAAAGTTTCTGCCAGATCCAAGTCAAAATATTGATCTAAATAAGGTTCGGTGCTTTTGAGAAGAGTCAAAATATAAGGGGGCATCTTAGCAAATATTGCCGATCGCGGATTCATATCCATAATTGCTAAATGACCACCGGGGCGCAATATTCTGCGAGCTTCGGTAATAATTTTCTTCGCCGCGATCGCAGGCAATTCATGGAAGACCAAACAAGCAGAAACTAGATCGCAAGAATTAGCGGGTAATCCTGTGTCCTCGGCTGCCACATTAAGCCAATCAATATTGAGACTGCTATTTTGAACTTGGGACGCTCGATAACTAGCCACTGCCAGAAAATAAGCCGAAAGATCGACTCCGGTCAGATGAGCTTGAGGATAAATATTTTGCAGTGCCAAGGTACTCATACCCACGCCACAGCCAAGATCAACAATAGTTTGTGGAGGTGAACTCAACTGCTCCTGTAAGACTTGGTGATAACTTTGCCGAAGCGCAGCATCCCCTTTAGCTCCTGCTTCAGGCCATATTTTGGCATGAACCGCATAGGCGGCGGACTCCACTTCCCAAGCTGCTTTCCAGCTCAGATTACCTTCTGGATAAGCATGAAAAGAAGTCAGATAATAGTCGGGAGGCTGAAGTTGAGGATTGACAACTGTGTTCCATTCAAGATCCCAGTCTCGTTTACTGAGTTCGTCAACATTTTTACGCCAGGGAACACCTAAAACTTCTGCTCTATCTATCATCATTTTCCTGGCTCTGGTTTTGGCAAAATCGGCTAAAGGCTTGATTGCCAGGATGCCATTGACTAAACGGGAAGCTAATCCTAAGGTTTTTTTGTTGAGAGTGACAGTCATATTTGAAATCGAATTACTTAAAACTGCGCAATTATGAATTAATGTTGAGAGTTTCTCTGATTTGGCTTTGGAAGTATAACGATTTACACTACCATGAAAAAGCAAAGATAATTTTAGAGGTTACAAATAACTCAAGCCTGTGAATGATCGCTATAACAAAGTTCTTCAATATAACTTCTCTGGCCTTGGATGTTGGCTAACAATTATCGCCTTTGCAATGCTACTTAGTGCTGTGGGCTTAGGTTGGATTATTAACGGGGTTTTAATTTTATTTTTGTTTCTCTTGTTCACTCCTGTCATTGCCTTTTTCGGCCTGCAATGGTGGTTGAAGCGCAATTTTGTCCAAGATAGTTGTCCTGTCTGTGATTATGAGTTTACTGGGCTGAAAAATAACCAATTCCAATGCCCAAATTGCAGTGAGCCCCTAGAAGTGGAGCATGGCAAGTTTGTCCGAATTACCCCCCCTGGCACCATTGATGTTGAAGCCGTTGATGTTCAAGTTCAAGTAATCGAACCAGAAGAAGGATGAGGGATGAGGGATGAGGGATGAGGGATGAAGGATGAAGGATGAAGGATGAGGGATGAAGGATGAGGAAAATATCTTTTGAGCTATTTTGAGCGAGAAATGTTTAGCTTAAACTTATGCCTAGTGCCAGTGCGATCGCCGATGAAAATATTATAAGTTCCCGGTTCCCACACTCCCGAAATTTCTGGTTGTAAGCCCGATCCGCGATCGCCCAACACACAAAAACTATCATTGGCTTGAGGCCCTATCACCAGCAAAGTGGGCTGACCACCAACAGCTTGAACAGTAATCCGCATATAATCTACTCTCTGGGGTAAATTGAGCGAATAATTGGGGGAATTTGCGATAAAACCGCAATTGACACTATTAACTGGGCCTCCCGAATCACCTTGAATCACTTGAGCTATTAGATTATTATTAAACCCAGGAATAAGGTCAAAATCACTACCTGATTGAGCAGGTTCTATCCGAGAGATATTTTCCCCAATCACTATCAAACTTATCAGAGCAAAGGTAGTAAGGAGCCTAAAGTTAGGGGAAATAAATGATTTCATATCATGAATTGTAGAAATTTTGGTAATTAAAAGCTACAGATAATAATGTTCCAGGCAAGATAAGATGCATGTTTAAGGTCACTCAATCATAAGACGTTAATATCCGAATCGGAGTTCCAGTCCCTAAACAGTTTAGTCCATAAAGTTTTGGACTAGTGGGTAGGACACCTCGAAGAGAAAAATTAAGGGTAAACTTGTAGAGTATTCAGGAAACACAAAACAGCACACTAAGTGATTTTAACTAATGCTTATTGAGGTTTTCATAGTTTTTACTTATAACTTTACCGAAACTTTAAGCAGTATCATGTTTTTATAGTTTATAAAAGTCTATATAAGGTAAAAAATCACAGAGAATATATAGTCACTAAATATCAAAAAAATTTTAAAACCATGTACCCAGTAAATAACAGCTCCTCAAACGGTTCATACACACAGGGGAATTATCCTGAATCTAAAGAAAAATTTGAAGTAGAAATTTTAAGTTATCTGCAAAAAATACAAAGACGTTGGAAGCCTGCCCTGGCAGTGTTTCTGTTGACTGCAGGTTCTATTGGTCTAGCTAGTGTTTTCTTGACAACCAAATATCAAGCAGGAGGCAAGATCCTGTTTGAACCCCAAGACAATCTTACTGATTTGGGCAATCCTAGCAACGATCTTCAATCATTAACTGTCGGTGCGACTCCTTTGGTAAGTCAAAAGGAGATTCTAACTTCTAGCCCGATTTTGCAAAAGACTATTGATCAACTCAGTCTCACGGATGCCGAGGGAGAACCCCTAACTCCTGAGAAAATGACAAAAAAATTAAAAGCTGATCTAGTTGGGGCGAGTGATGTCATCGAGATTACCTATGAAGACAAAGACCCTCAAATTGCTTCTAATGTCGTCAACACTTTGATGAATATCTTCCTCGAAAACAAAATTGCGAATAATCAAAAAGATACTGAAAGTGCAGATTTCTTTGTTGAAAGTCAATTACCTCAGGTAGAAAAGAGACTAGAAGAATATGAATCGATTTTACAGAATATTAGAGAAAGAAATAACATTGTTGATTTAACCCAAGAAAAGAGAGTCTTAGTCCAGGAAATTGGTACTTTGAATCGTCAAATCTCGGCTATTGGTGCTCAGTTGCAAGGAGCCAAAGCTCAAACTGGCGCTTTGAGCCAAGAATTGGGTTTGAGCTTAGAGCAAGCCATCTCTGCTAATCAATTAGGAAGAACCCCCATTGTCCAAAGTATTGTTACCGAATTGGGCAATACAGAATCTCAATTGAGTCAAGAGCGCCAAAGATTTAACGATAATCACCCAGAGATTGTCAGTTTGTTAGATACCAAAGCTAGCTTGCGCCGTGAGTTGCAACAGCAGATTGCTCAGAAAGTTGGCAGTAACGTGCAGATTTCTGATGGTTTGCTACAAAGCGATTTAGGTCAAAAAGAAAATCCTTTAGAAAGATTTATTAGTCTGAAAATAGATGAATTGAGTTTGCAGCAACAGTTTGCCTCAATGAACGATTATCAGCAAGCCTATCTTCAAAGAGCTAAAGAGTTGCCCCGTTTAGAGAAAGAAGAACAAGAAGCAATTCGTAAAGTAGAAAATATTCGGACAACTTATGAAAATCTTTTAAATACCCAGGTTGAGTTAGATATTTTGCAAAATAAGCAAACTGCTAACGCTAGAATCATCGAACCTGCGATCGCTCCAGAGAAAGGCAGCTCAGGTCAATTAGCATTGATGGCATTAGGAATCCTCTCCGGATTGCTGCTATCTAATTTGACAGCAATTATCTTAGATAAGCAAGACCGCAGCCTAAAAAATATTTCAGAGGTCAAGAAAAAACTTCCCTACAAAGTATTAGGCATTATTCCAGAGAACAAGTTTGCCAAAAGAGAAGATGGCATCATGGTGCAACAAGACCCTGATTCTTACACCAGTGAGATTTATCGTATGATTCAGGCCAATTTGAAGTTTATGACCTCCCAGAGACCTCCTAAAGTTATTTTGGTGACAAGTTCAATCCCTGGAGAAGGAAAATCTACTGTGACAGCCAACCTAGCTGCTGCTATTTCCCAATTGGGTCGTAAAGTTCTTTTGATCGATGGTGACTTGAGAAAAGCATCACAACATCAGTTATGGGGAGTTAGTAACCAAAAAGGTGTTAAAGAACTGTTAACTGAAAAAATCGCCTTAAATCAAATCACCCAACAGCCCATGCCAAATATGGATCTACTGACCTCAGGGGAAATTATTTCTAATCCTCTATCATTACTAGATTCTTTGGAGATGAGTGAATTAGTCGCTAAGGCAAGAAGAGAATACGACTTAATTTTGATTGATGCCCCCCCATTACCTGTAACAGCAGATGTTTTGACTCTTAGTAAATTAGTCGATGGAATTATGTTCGTCAGTAGACCTGGAGTCGTAGAACATGAAAGTGCTGAGCTGGCGCAAGAAACACTCATCTCCACAGGCCAAAAAGTCCTTGGCATGGTAATCAATGGTGTTGATCCTAAAGAGTTTGACCGTTACTCCTACTGTGCAAGATATGGCAAGAGCTATTTTTCTCGTTCCACTAACAATAATGTTGAGCGATCAAAAGCTTTGACAGTCTGAATTTAAGAGAGGAATAAGAAAAAACTTGGTTCTTTCATCCTCATGATTCGTCCTGTAGCTCAGTTTTTTTAGCCTTTAAATAAGCGTGATTAGGTAAACTTTTGTAATTACCAAAGCAAGAAACCCAAAACCCCAAAGAGATCAAAGAGATAATAAAAGCTGAAGAGGCATTATGGGCACAATAGGCGTAGTGACTGAATAACCAGGAGGGGCTAATGCAAGCAAGAGATGTGATGACTACGGATGTCTTGACTATTGATGAGTCGACTAAAGTCGATGATGCCATCATAATCATGGAAGAAAATGGTTTGAGCTCTCTAATAATTGAGCCTCTAGATAAAAAAGACAGCTATGGCATTATCACGGAAATAGATGTTTTATCTAAGGTGGTGGCCAGGGGTCATAATCCCGCAAGGTTATCTGTTCGTGAAATTATGACTAAGCCTTGTATAGAAGTCAAACCAGATCTCGATATCCAATCTGTTGCTCAGTTATTTGCTAAAACTGGTATTTGTGCTGCTCCGATTGTTCAAAAAAGACTTTTTAGCCCGAAAAAACTTTTGGGGGTCATTTCTATAAGAGATCTGATTTTTTCCGGGAATTTTGTTGGGCAGACTAATCAGTCAAAAGGTTTGAAGCAAGACAGGACCGCAGGCTATCGCCAGAGAGTGATTCCAGATTTACAACAGGGTAAATCGGCTAGAATAAGTCAAGATAGCTTAACCGATTATCAGCGCTTAAGATCCCAGGGAGAGATTAGCGCCTACTCTACTCAAATAATTAATAAAATGCCCCCCCAGGAGCCAACCAACTCTCCTAGCGAATTTGAGGGACAGTCTGAGCAGAAAGAAGATAATCCCCAACAAGTAACTCCAGATTCCCCCGAACAGGAAACTTCAGATTCTCCCCAGAAAAAATCGACTAGACTGGGGAATGAAAAGTTAACTGATTATCAGCGTTTAAGAGCCGAGGGCGCAATCAGCCGCTACTCAACTCGCATTTTTGATAAAATGCCTCCAGAATGCGATGATGGCTAATATAAAACATTTTGAGTGATCATCTTCCCAGAGCATGAAGTTGATTGATAACTTTGGCACATTCTGTAGTGACAGCGGTTAATTCTTCTCTTTTCGTAGATTGTGGGGGAGCGATCAAATCTCCAATCCTAATGGTAAGAGGTATTGGTTTCGGGACAGATGATCCTGATAATATTCTTTCTGTGCCCCATAAACTTATCGGAATGAGGGGAACTTGCGCTTTGGCTGCAATCAAGGCAGCACCGGATTTTGGGTTGGTGATTTTGCCATCCTTGGTGCGAGTCCCTTGCAGAAAAATTCCCGCGATCCAACCAGATTCTAGGGCTTGCATGGTGGAGCGGATTGCTGAGCGATCGCTGATGCTTCTGTTAACTGGATAGGCGCCATAAAGCTCGATCGCATTTTTAAAGACAGGAATCTCGAATAATTCTTGCTTGGCCATAAAAGCTACAGGACGACCAATACAATTGGAAATAATCGGTGGGTCGAAGTAACTTGCATGATTACTTACTGCGATCGCCGCACCCGATTTGGGGACATGGGCTGCCCCATAAATATTAGCTCTAAAATAAGTATGTAATAAAGGACTAACAACTGGCCATTTCAACAGGTGGTAAAGTACTAAACTAGCAATGGGTTCTCGATTCTTAGCTACCACAACTGACTCTTTTTGATTTCAATGGAACATAATAATTCCCAAGCATTATACAAGATTGTTCTGGAAAAAATTCGTCAATCTCCTAAGTCACAGCTTACTTTTGCCGAGTATATAGATTTGGTTTTATATGATACTCAGTATGGCTACTACAGTTCAGGTTCCGTGGGAATTGGAGCTCAGGGAGATTTTTTTACGGCAGTTTCTCTCGGCAAAGATTTCGGTGAATTGTTAGCAATTCAGTTATGGCAGATGTGGCAAAAGTTGGAATGCCCGAAAAATTTCGCTTTGGTAGAAATGGGGGCCGGCAATGGTGATTTAGCTAGGGATATTCTTAATTATCTACAAGAATATTATCCTGATTTTATCGATACTATCGATTATATTATTATCGAAAAATCTCCTGCTTTAAGAGAAATTCAAGAACAAAAGCTAGCAAATATTAACAATATTAATCTTACTTGGAAATCCTGGTCTGAAATCCCTGATAATCAGTTAATTGGCTGTTGTTTTTCTAATGAATTGATAGATGCGTTTCCTGTTCATCAAATAGTTATTAATCATCAAAGATTACAGGAAGTATTTGTCACAGAAGAAGCAGGAAAAATAATAGAGAAATATGATAATCCTTCTACAGCCAAACTGCGAGAATATTTTGATTTGATAGGGATAAATATTATAAAACAAGATTACCCTCAAGACTATCGTACCGAGGTTAATTTGATGGCATTGTCATGGGTTGAAGAGATCGCAAAGAAGTTACAGCGAGGATATATTTTGACTATTGACTACGGTTATCAGGCCGCAAAATACTATCATCCCCAAAGAAGTCAGGGAACTTTAAAATGCTATTATCAGCATCGTCACCATAATAATCCCTATGTCAATTTGGGACGACAAGATATTACGACACATGTTGATTTTACTGCTTTAGAAAATCAAGGGATCAAATGTGGATTGGCAACAGTTGGCTTTACCCAACAAGCACTATTTTTAATGGCTTTGGGTCTAAGCGATCGCCTTCAAGAACTATCTACTGGTAAATATAATCTCCAAGAAATATTTAACAGAAGAGACGCACTTCATCAACTAATTAATCCTGATGGATTGGGCGGGTTTGGCGTATTAATTCAAGGTAAGAATTTGACTCCAGAACAACATCAGCTCCAAGGTATTAAGATGGGTTGATCAGTTTCGCAGAATAGAACTCTTGCATAACTCATCGAGAGCATTGCTATTAAACTCTATAGAATAACTGAAATTTGTATTTTGCCAGAGGTCTAATTTTATCGGTAAATCCTATGAGCGATCGCATAATTGTTTGGGCTAAAGTTTGGGGTATAGCTGCTACCCAGGGAGCGATGACTTTATGCTGGGTGATTTATAATCTCTACTTCCCGATATTATTAGTTCAGTTTGGTTTTAGTAAGGAATTTGCCGTCACTTTACTCATTGTAGAAAATGCCTTAGAAGCTTTTATCGAACCATTATTTGGTGCCATTGCTGATAATCAACAACAAAAAATTGGCAGTAAAATACCTTTGATATCTTTGGGAATAGGGATGTCATCGGTTTTATTTATTTTGCTGCCTATAGTGGTAATTTTTACCACTCCTACTGAAATATGGCGATGGGTTTTGCCTGCATTAGCAGTAATCTGGGCGTCTGCTATGGCAATATTCCGCGCGCCGACAATGGCGTTATTAAGGCAAACTGCTCCGACCAATAAGTTGCCTCAAGCCGCGAGTATTTTAAGTCTGGTGGGTGGCGTGGTTGGAGCATTTCGTTTTGACGCTTATGGTGTGATTATAAGCCTTGGTGCTGGTTTTGCCTTTGCGATCGGGTCGATCGCGCTGCTGGCTGCTGGAGCAATGTTACGCTGGCTAAATCCTCCCGGTTTCCCGAAAATAAAAGATCGCCAACCACAGAAGGAACCAGAAAGTAATTTAAAATTTGTTTTAGTCTTTTTAACGGGGATTAGTGTTGCTTGGAGCCTACGTTTTTTAATTCCCACAGTTAACAATTTTTTAACTCTTGAATGGGGAGAAGCCTATACCAAAATTGCCATGACTTTATTTTTTGTCGGGTTAGGCTTGACTGCTTTGCCGGTAGGAAAAATTGCGACAAAATGGGGCAACTCTCGGGGAATATTATTCGGCTGTGGTCTAACTATCATCAGTTCTCATTTGGTAAAAAATCTAGATGTTTCTAGTGCAAAAATTGCCTTGATCTTAATAATAATTATTGGCTTTAGTTTTGTCTTGAATGGAGCCATTCCCTTCGTGCTCGCATTGATTAATAAATCAAGATCTGGCTTCGGACTTGGTGTCTATTTTGGCGGTTTAAGTGCCGGTGTTAGTTTTTTTGATATTGTTTTTAAGAACTTGATGAAGTTGTCATCAGATTTTAATTTGACTGGGTCAACTCTCGCTTTGTTATTAATCATCCTTTGGATTCTGCTTAGTTCTAATTTTGAATAGTTAATTGCTGATAGAATTATCCTTAATTATTTTTATCGGCAAATATATATGAGCGATCGCATAATTCTTTGGGCGAAAGTTTGGGGGGTCGCCACAACCCAAGGCGCTATCACTTTATCTTGGGTGATTTATAATCTTTATTTCCCCATACTACTTGTGCAATTTGGTTTCACTAAAGAATTTGCCATTACTATCCTTATTGTGGAAAATATCTTAGAGTCCTTTGTTGAACCAGTATTTGGGGCTATTTCGGATCAGCAACAACAAAAAATTGGCAGTAAAATACCTCTAATTTCTGTGGGAATAGTCCTCTCTTCGATTTTATTTATTTTGCTTCCTGTGGTGGCAATTTTTACAACCCCCAGTCAAGTATGGCGATGGAGTTTACCAGTACTAGCAGTAATCTGGGCCTTTGGTATGGCAATATTTCGTGCGCCGACAATGGCATTGTTAGAAGAAACTGCCCCGGTGGATAAGCTGCCCCAGGCTGCTAGCATTCTGACTTTGGTGAGTGAAGTTGTGGGCACATTGAGTTTTATCGCCCATGATTTTATTCTCGGTATTGGTGCTAGTTTTGCCTTTGCGATCGGCTCAATTGCCTTATTAATTGCTGGAGCTAGACTAAGATGGCTTAACCCTCCGAGAATGCCCCAATTTGCTAAAGAGGAAATTGCCGAACAGGAAGAAGAGGAAGAGGAAGAGGAAGAAGAGGGCAAAAGTCATTACGCTAAGTTTATTCTGGTTTGTTTAGCGGGAATTAGTATTGCTTGGAGTTTGCATTTTTTGAACCCCGCATTACAGCAATTTTTTACTATTCAATGGGGAGAAGATAATACCGAAATTGCCATGACTTTATTTGATGTCGGGTT
Organism: Xenococcus sp. PCC 7305; assembly: GCF_000332055.1. Lineage (GTDB taxonomy): Bacteria > Cyanobacteriota > Cyanobacteriia > Cyanobacteriales > Xenococcaceae > Xenococcus. Next base: position 31,523 of record NZ_ALVZ01000178.1, read on the forward strand.
GGGTTTTGCTGCTTTAGTCGTGGGGATATTAGCAACAAGATTAGGTAACTCTTGGGGGGTATTATTTGGCTGCATCTTGACCATTGTCAGCTCCAACTTACTAATTATGGGGATTTTTTCTCAGGCAACAATTGCTTTGACTCTCTGTATAATCTGGGGCTTTAGTTTTGTTTTGAATGGGGTAATTCCTTTCGTTCTAGAACTAATTAGTTCCTCGCAATCTGGCTTGGGATTGGGTATATATTTTGGAGGCTTAAGTGCCGGCACTGCTTTTTTTGATATTGTTTTTGAAAAATTAATTAATTTACCGCTAAATTGGTATGAGACTGGAGCAAATTTATGCTTGTTACTAATAATCAATTTGATTATTGTTGGTTTAACTCTTGATTAGTTAATTGTTAGCGACTAATCGACAAAACTTGCGAAATCAATGAATGTTATGATGATAAGCCCAGATAAATCTTCAGTAATAGTAAAAGCGATCGCGCCAACCCTATGGATACAACCAGCAAAAAATACAATATAGTAACCTTCGGATGTCAGATGAATAAAGCCGATTCCGAACGTATGGCTGGCATCCTCGAAGAGATGGATTTTCAATGGACGGAAGAACCTAATGATGCAGATTTAGTACTCTACAACACCTGCACGATTCGGGATAATGCCGAACAAAAAGTTTATTCCTATCTTGGGAGACAGGCCAAACGAAAACATCAAAAACCCGATCTTACTTTAGTCGTTGCTGGTTGTGTCGCTCAGCAGGAAGGAGAGCAGCTTTTGCGACGAGTTCCCGAATTAGACTTAGTAATGGGGCCGCAACATGCCAATCGGTTAGAAGACTTATTACAACAAGTATTTGATGGTAATCAGGTAGTTGCTACTGAACCCATTCATATTGTTGAGGATATAACTAAACCGCGTCGTGATAGTAAGGTGACTGCTTGGGTCAATATTATCTATGGTTGCAATGAACGCTGTAGTTATTGCGTTGTGCCCAATGTTCGAGGGACGGAGCAATCGCGCACTCCTGAGGCGATTAAGTCAGAAATGAGTGACATTGGCAAGCAAGGTTATAAGGAAATTACTTTGTTGGGGCAGAATATTGATGCCTATGGCAGGGATTTACCCGGAAGCACTCCTGAGGGTAGACATCAGCATACTCTGACCGATTTGCTTTATTATGTCCATGATGTAGAAACTGTCGATCGCATCAGATTTGCAACCAGTCATCCTCGTTACTTCACCGAAAGGCTGATCAAAGCTTGTCAAGAACTGCCTAAGGTTTGTGAACATTTTCATATTCCCTTTCAGTCGGGAGATAATGAAATTCTCAAGGCGATGAAACGAGGTTACACTCACGAGAAATACCGCCGAATCATTGATAAAATTCGCCATTACATGCCCGATGCTGCCATCAGTGCTGATGCAATTGTCGGGTTCCCTGGAGAAACAGAAGAGCAATTTAACAATACTCTCAAGTTGGTAGAGGATATTGGTTTTGATCTGATCAATACCGCAGCTTATTCTCCTCGTCCTGGCACTCCTGCGGCCTTATGGGAAGATCAATTAAGCGAAGAGGTCAAAAGCGATCGCCTGCAAAGATTAAATCATTTGGTGGCAACCACTGCGGCAGAACGTTCACAAAGATATTTAAATCGAGTCGAAGAAGTCTTGGTCGAAGCCCAAAACACCAAGGATACCGCTCAAGTTATGGGGCGAACTAGGGGTAATCGTTTGACTTTCTTCCCCGGCAAAATTGAAAATTTATTGGGTAAAACTGTTAAAGTGAAAATTACGGAATATCGTGCTTTCAGCCTGACAGGGGAAATGATTTAGAAGGCAGAGGGCAGAAGGCAGAGGGCAGAAGGCAGATGGCTTAGCTTTGCTCACAAGTTCCTCAGACTTATATCTTATTCTAAAACTGGGTCACTCTCAGTATAGTTACGGAGGTCAGCGATATGAGTATCATTTTGACCAATAGGCGAGAAGCTGGTCGAAGATTAGCCAGAAAACTCTCTGCTTATGCTAACCATCCTCAAACTGTAGTATTGGGGTTGCCCCGTGGTGGCGTGCCAGTCGCCTATGAGATTGCTAAAGCTTTGAATCTTCCCTTGGATGTTTGTCTCGTCAAGAAATTAGCATTGCCTGAAAACCCAGAATTTGCCATTGGTGCGATCGCAGAAGATTCTCTAATTACTAACTACAGCGGTGAAGTAATAATTGTTGATGAAAACACAAGGAAAATCAAGGGGTTAGATAAAGCAAAGATTAACGCGATCGCCGCGCAACAGAAAGCCGAATTACAATGGCGCGATCGCTGTTACCGACATTTTCGTGCTCCAAGGGAAATTTGTGATCAAACGGTGATTTTAGTCGATGATGGGGTTGCGACAGGATTAACTATTCATGCTGCCGTCACTGCCTTAAATCAACATAAGCCAGAAAAAATTATTATTGCCGTACCAGTTATCTCCTTGCAAATTATCAAACAGTTAAAATATCAATTGGAGAAGATTGAAATTATCTGTGTCAACTCACCACAATCTCTTTCTGCTGTTAGTTTTTGGTACGAAGATTTTTCCGAAACCACAGATCGGGAGGTCTGTGAGCTGCTCTCAGAATTTGCCCCGCAATTGATTAAAAAATAGTCATAGCGATCGCGAACTATCATATTTTAACTATTATAATTTAGCTTTTTGTGGTAAAAACCCATAAGAAAAGTTATGAATATGGACTTTTGCATTGATTTTAATGTATGATTCATGGCGAATAGACCACAAAAAGTCTCTAGATTTAAAACTATCTGAAGGAGAAACAAATATTGATACCCGCAACTCTACACCAACTTAAAGTATTTGAAACTGTTGCTCGTCATGGTAGTTTTACTCGCGCTGCGGAAGAATTATCGATAACTCAACCAACGGTTTCTAGCCAAGTCAAACAACTGACCAAAGCTGTTGGATTGCCATTATTTGAACAAATTGGCAAAAGCCTCTATCTTACTGATGCGGGGACAGAATTACTATCCACCTGTCAAGATGTTTTCGAGAGATTAACTAATTTCCAGATGACGGTCGCCGATCTCAAGGGTATGAAGCAAGGACAATTAAAGCTAGCGGTAATTACTACTGCTAAATATTTTATTCCTCGCTTATTGGGCTCTTTTTGTCAAAAGTATCCGGGCATTGATGTGACTTTAAAAGTTACAAATCATAAAACAATTCAACAAAGAATTCTCAACAATGAAGATGATTTATATATTGTGAGTAATCCTCCCCAAGAAATAGATTTATATAGTCAGTCTTTTTTGGATAATCCCTTGGTAGTTGTCGCTAATAAAAAACATCATTTAGCCGGTAAATCTATGGTTGCGATCTCAGAACTTGACGGGGAACCATTTATTATGCGGGAACAAGGATCTGGCACGAGAGAAGCGGTTTTAAAATTATTTAATCAACATGATATTTCGGTTCGGGTTCGTCTAGAACTAGGTAGTAATGAAGCTATCAAGCAGGCGATCGCAGGTGGCCTAGGGATTTCTGTATTATCAGAACATTGTTTGATTTCCGAGGGAAAATCAGGAGAATTAACTATCTTAGATATTGAAGGTTTTCCCATCGAGAGAAGATGGTATGTTTCTTATATTGCCGGAAAAAAGCTTTCCACTATTGCTAAAACATTTTTAGATTATTTATTGGAGGAAAGCCCAAAGGTGACTTTTCCTGCTTCTAGTATATTGACTGCATCTGTCAAATAATTAAAAATTGAAAATTGAAAATTGAAAATTCTAATATTGCTCAAAAACTTGCTTTGATCCAATTAGCCGATTCTTTCTTTCCTGCCGGTTCTTTTACTCTTTCTCATGGGCTAGAAGCTTTAGTTCAAAAAGGACAGATACAAACAGGCTCAGAGTTGAAAACTTTTTTGCAATTACTACTTAAAAATAAAATTGCTACTTGTGATTTAGTAGCCTTACTCTCAGCTTATCAAGCAAGTAGAGAAAATAATTTACCAGAAATTAGATTGATTGATCAGCAATTATTTGCTCAAACTTTGATTGAAACAACGAGAGAAGTGCAGCGGAAAACTGGACGCGCCCTACTTATGGTAGCTAGTGAAACCTGGCCAGATGAAAAGTTGCAAACTGTAAAAGAAGATGTAGCTCAAAAGCGCATTTATTGCTTACATCCCATTATTTTTGCTGTAGTCAGCCAGGTAGCAAAGATAGGAGAAGAAGACGCGGTGCTTGCTTTCCTCCATGGTTTTGTCACAGGCTCACTAGGTGCAGCTATTCGTCTGGGCATTTTAGGTCATATTCAAGCACAACAATTATTATTGCAATTGGCACCTAATATGGAGGAAGCTTATCAAATAGCATCCCAGCTCACACTAGAAGAGATGAGTAGCTCTACTCCTACTATTGATATTGCTCAGATGCAGCATCAAAAGTTGCAAAGACGATTATTTGCCAGTTAATGAAGGAAGGCAGAAGGCAGAAGGCAGATGGCAGATGATTGTTGGATAGTCACAATTTTTCATCAAAAAAGATTGCAAAAAGCTTTCAAGCAAGATTCTTTAATCTACGATGAAGGAGATAGGAACTGTTGTCTGGGGAAAAAAATGTATCAAAGAATTTTAGTTGCTGTTGATGATTCCTCTATTAGCCGACAAGCTTTTAATCAAGCTGTATCTTTGGCTAAAGCTTTTTCTGCGCAGCTTCATCTAATTCATGTCATATTGCCTGTAGCCCAAGAATATCAGGATGCGAGCTTAATTGCCTTTTCTGGTGGCTTTTATCCTGGAGGAATGGATAAAGTAATCAAAGAAACCTGGTCTACTATTGAGAAAGCAGGCTTAAGTTTGTTGCAAGATTTGGGGGAAAAATCCAAGGCATCAGGGGTAATTGCCGAATTTACCCAGAAGATTGGTCAGCCAGAACGCGAAATTACAGAATTTGCCAAAACTTGGGACGCTGATTTAATTGTAATTGGTAGCCATGGCAGAAAAGGATTGAATGAACTGGTCCTGGGGAGTGTTAGTAACTATGTTTTACACCATGTGTCTTGCTCTGTATTGCTGATACATCCACAAGTAACCTCAGAAATTTCCTCGGAATCAGTAGAAGTTGCGGAATAATGGTTAATAATCAAATATATTGGACTAATTATTATCAATCAACAGATCATGGATCAATTACAAAAAGAGACTTGTATTCCCTGTGAGGGACAGGTTGCGCCTATTACTGCTGCCGAAATTTCAGAGTTGTTGCCTCAACTTACAGGCTGGAATATTGTCAAAGAAAATGGCATAGATCATCTACAACGAAATTATAAATTTCCTGATTTTCAGTCAGCTTTAACTTTTACCAATCTGGTAGGAGAGGCGGCGGAAAAAGCAGGGCATCATCCTGTGTTGGTAACCGAATGGGGCAAGGTTACGGTCATCTGGTGGACTCATGCCATTAATGGACTACATCGGAATGATTTTGTAATGGCAGCCAAGACGGATCAGGCTTTTTTGAATGCTAATTAGTGATAAGCTTAGACGCAATCCCCAATCTATCGTCAATGTGCAGTTGCCTAACTTGTTGAGCTCTACCAAATATCCGAAAATTTCCGTAGTGCTAGAATTACCTTGTCTCGGCAAATAATCTTAATATATTGGAGATAAAGCTTTTTATGACTGTTACCACTGGTTTAGTTCGGTCTTTTGGCACTGTTGGGGATAACCCTGTTTTATTAGATAAATCCGTCACAGAACCTATTTGCGAAGGTTTAAATATATTACTAGCTAGTTTCCAAGGACTATATTTGCAATACCAAAAGCATCATTTTGTGGTTGAGGGTTCAGAGTTTTATTCGATACATCAGTTTTTCCAAGACTGTTACGGGGAAGCGCAAGAGCATGTTCATGAACTGGGAGAAAGACTAGATGGGATCGGCGGAATTCCTGCGGCAAGTTTTACTAAGTTAGCTGAGTTATGTTGTTTTGACCCCGAAATGGATGGGGTTTATAACTGTCGTCAGTCTTTGGAGCATGATTTGGCTGCAGAACAAGCTATTATCAAAGTCTTGCGCTCTTTGGCTGCTCAGGCTGAAAGTCTTGGCGATCGCGCTACTCGTTATATGTATGAGAAGATTTTGTTAGAAACTGAAGAAAGAGCCTATCACATTGGTCATTTCTTGGCTTCCGACAGCTTAACTCTTAGTTTTGTCGGTAACGGAAATAATTAATCATTAGTCCTATGCTCTCTACCTTTTGTCTTTAGGAACGATACTTCGACAGGCAAACTCAGAACTTTTAATGAAAACTTCATCAATATACAATCGAAGTTTATTGTTTGGAAACCTTTAGGACGATAAATTTACCTATATTAGGGATATACCCAAAACAAGTTATCCATCTAAATTTAAGTAAGGTTAGTTATAGTTCTATAACTATTAAATCTCCTCTTAACTTAATTGAATGATTACCCTAATTTATTTTTGTGAGACTACTTTTGATTTATTCAAAGGCAGTCTTTTTTTTTGAACCCATCTAGACTGTGAGTTTGTAATGCTAATCCTGTTGCGATCGCGAATTTAGTTTATGGGGATAAGAGTAATTTTAATCGCAATGAAGATCTAACGGAACAACAAGCAGCGATTCCTAATGCAATGCGATTATCTTGCTCAATTTCTTTTATTATAAAGACAATAGCAAATCATCCTAATTATTAATTGTGTAGTAATTGATTAGACCTCTTGCAAAATATTTTTGTGGTAGAGTAAAGGGTTTGCACTTCTCTTGTACCTCATTTATGAACTACGCAAATGCCAAATCTCTATCAGGTAAAAAGTTTAAGCGGCGCTTTGGGGTCGAGAAAAAAACTTTTGAACGAATACTTGAAGCATTTAAGCAAGAATTTCCTCACAGACCAAAAGCAGGACGACCTTGGGATTTAGCAAGAGAAGAGCAAATTTTAGTCACCCTGGAATATTGGCGAGAATA
>NZ_ALVZ01000179.1 GCF_000332055.1 Xenococcus sp. PCC 7305
ATACTAAATCCGATTCTGAAAACACATGTTTAGATGAGAAAATCTAAATGGACTCAAAACCTTCTGCCCTCTGCCCTCTGCCCTCTGCCATCCCTCAACTCGTAAGTTTTGTGTCTCAACAGGATTTAGTATCACTAGTATTTACCATCAAATCTAAACTTTGGATTTAGCCTACAACTACTCCAGGATTTATTGGTGTAAAGAGGCCATCTGGGGCGAATAGAAGACTTTTTTCAGAAGGTTTCCAAGGATTTTATTATGATAGTCAAAGATAATTTTTACAAGCCTGAGATTGGATAATTGCGAGAGCTGTCAGTTTCAACTTCCCTTTGAACTGCTGCTCGATAAGTATCTACTACATGATTAGGCATAAAATCCCCGTTTTGAGATAAAAACGACCATTCTTGTCCTACATGAACATAAGTCCCGACTGCTTGAGTGGGAGGCACTAAAGTAAAAACATCTGCCAGATTTGCTATTCGGTAACTATTGGGCACTTGTTCAGCATGAAGCGTAGCAAAAGTGGGATCTCCCACCCGTGGGCTAGCATAGGTATAGAGTTGAATTTGTGATTTTAATTTAGGGATATTTAGTGCTAGATCTAAAGCCGCTAAAATTGCCAAGGAAGAACCTAAACTATGTCCGGTAACATAGCAAGGGATTGCCAAATCAAAATTTTGGGCAACTTCTCTGGGAAGAGGCTGTAGAATTCTTTGGTAATTTTTGAGAAATCCTTGATGGACTTTACCAAAATACTGACCGGAAATTGGATCTGTAAAATCTTTTTGAACAGCTGTGAGATTATTGACCCATTCCACTCTGGTTTGAGTTCCGCGAAAGACAATAATATTATTTTCTGGAGAAGTTAAAACGAATCCTAAATATACAGGGGTTTCTTTGGTTAGTTTAACCATCTCGCCAATAGTGTTTCCTACCTGAGTTTCCGCATTGTCCAGATTTCTTTGCAAAGGATCTGAAGAATCACTCCGATTATTCGATATATCAACCATAACAGTTTGGGATGTCTCCGCTTCTTTGCCTTTAAAAGAGGCTATTTGAGTGTAACGATCAAGATTTGAGCTATAGGCAGAAAGACTGTTAATTGAACCATCATAGGTGGGGATTGTTTTCCCAGTTAGATATTGTTGGGTAGCTATTTTACTGCACTGAATTAGAAGCTTTGACAGCTCTCGATCATAGGGAACCTCAGGAGGTTTCAGCTTCAAGGAATCCATAATTTGCTGTCCTTGATAAATTTTTTCAGCATCAGCCTGAAAAGCAGCATTTAGGAGACTTTCCTGGTCTTGTGGCATTTGTTCTTTAGCTAAAGCTTGTAACTGCTTTTGTTTTTGATGTGCTTTATAATCGGCCCCCATTGTGGTAGCGATTCCTGCTGTCAATCCACCCATTAAAAGCTGTCTGCGGTTAAATTTCACTTTGATGCCTCCTTGTTAATTTTTTTGTGGCCACTAGCATAAAATTGATTTGTGTTTTGACCAAGAACCCAAGTTAATGTGAATAGGGCCGCAGCGACTTTCAGGCTACTTACATAAGGAATAAATAATCCAATTGCTAATAAAGTTAACCAGGCCATAAAAGCTATAGCTAAAGCGCCAATAAAACCAAAAACGTAACCTGCAATTGCTAAGATATCTTGTCCTTTGGCAAATTTCCATTTCACTCCAATATCCCAGAGCATTTTAATTAGCAAACTTATGGCTATGAGCAATTTTGCAGTTAGTAGGCCATCAATGGGTATTAGGCCCAAAATAGATATACCAAGAGCATAATCAAAAGCTAAGGCGCGACTTTTCGCTTCCAGTCGTACATAATCACGAGTCTCTTTCATAAAATTTGATTTTTAAGTATTTTTGAGACCGACCAATCCTCTTGACTCAACCTAAATACTAATTCAAAACTATATTAATTAATCATTCCAAAAATTGCGCAATAAGTTTTTGGATATCTTGAGCTGACACAATTTTAATAGAATGTGAACGCTCAAAAGATAGATCGTGCTGAGGAACGGAATCAATAAAGGCAAATCAATTTGCATATTTTATATTTGTAATTCGGCAGTTCGTATTTAATCGTCTAAATTATTAGTAACTGCGGGTTCGAATTCTCTTAAACTAAAGCTCACTAAACCCTCGCTACAACTGATTTTCATAAAAAAACAGCATCTAAAACAGTAGATCAAGGATTTATAACTTACAGTCCCTCTAAAACCCATTGCAACTATCTAAAAAAATTTACTTGATACGGCTTGGTTCTGTGCAAATAAAGACTCGAAGTAACAACCTTCTTGTCCTTGCTTTCTTTGGGAATTATTTTGCAACACCTAAGCTAACAAGAGTCTATTACTAATAATTTACCGGATTAATATTGGCTCACATTGTAACGTTATTGTTTCATTTTGGCAAGTACATTTTTGAAATGCTCTGATTTGACTTTCATTTTCTAGTCTTGGCTGTTATTGATTTTTTAGAACAACTTTAGCTAAAAACAAAATGATGATCTATACTGTTGAAGTATAGTTCCATTAGGAGTATTTTTTGAAAAGAGTAAAAAGAAACAAATTCATTAAGCAACTACATCAAAAAGAAAGACACAAGATAAACGAGAAGATTCAAGCACAGCAGGTTAGAGTCATAGATGAAAATGGGGAACAGGTTGGGATTGAATCTTTAGACCAAGCCTTAACGCTGGCCAAAGAAAAAAATCTAGATTTAGTAGAAATAGCCCCTAAAGCTAATCCTCCAGTTTGCAAATTGATAGATTACGGTAAATACAAGTATCAATTACAAAAGAAAGAATCAGACGCTAAAAAGAACCAACGTGACAACGCAGTCAAAGAATTAAAGATTGGATATAGTACGGATGTTGGTGATTTGAAAACTAAACTCCGACATGCTCGTGGTTTTTTATCTCATGGCAACAAGGTTAAATTCTCTATGAGATTTAGAGGTAGAGAAAAGGCATTTATTCATTTAGGTAAAACCAAACTGGAAGGAATTGTCGCACAATTAGAAGATGTTGCAAAAGTCTATGAGCTTAACCTCAGAAGCAGAAGCCAAATGCACATCACTCTTATTCCCGACTAATATGTATTTTTCAAGAACAAGCCGCGGTCCATGGCGCAAGGTCTGATCGCTTTAGCCTGATAACTAAGGGTTTTCAAACTGGGCGCGGTTTAAGTTGCAACATATCTCATCCCTGGTAATTGAGAAATTAGGCCCATGATTTCTAATTGAGATAAAGAAGCTAATAATTTTCCAGTATCTAAACCTGTTTTTTCTGCGATCGCATCTAGAGAAAGTGATTCAGATCTCATAATCGACATAATTTGGGCTAATTCTGGCTCTAGATGGGAAAAATCTCGTTTTTGTGGTGGTGGGCTGGTGATATTTAGTTTGGAATCTGAAAAATCTAAGGTTAGTTGGGATTTCTTGCTAGAAGGAAAACTGCGATCACCTGTACTAGGATCTAGCATGGGAATGGTTTGCAACATCTCTAGCAAATGAGTTTCACTCAAGATCACATGAGCCCCTCGATTCAATAAATCTAGGCAACCAATCGCTTGTTGATTGTCTAAAGTACCTGGTAATACATAAACATCTCGACAAAAATCATTAGCGAAACGCGCTGTAATTAGGGCCCCAGATTTTTGGGGTGCTTCCATAATTAAAACAGCACGAGATAAACCGGCAATAATCCGATTGCGTGCGGGGAAATTACCTCGTTCTGGCTTAGCTCCCGCAGGATATTCACTCAGAAGTAAACCCTCTTGTTCTAGTTGCTGATAAAGCTTTTGGTTGCTGTGGGGATAAATTCGATCTACTCCTGTCCCTAAAACCGCAATCGTTCTGCGGTTTGCCTTTAGACAACTCCAATGGGCTTCGGCATCAATTCCTGCTGCCATGCCTGAAACAATGATAAATCCTTGTTCGGCTAGGGTTTTAGCGATTTTACGAGTCCAACTTTTTGCATATGCTGTGGGATAACGAGTTCCCACAATTGCGATCGCAGGAACTTTCCCCAAATTTTCTTGAAGATCTACTTGGCCTCGATAGTATAAAACCGGTGGTGGACTAGGAATTTCTAATAATAATCGAGGATAATCTGGATCTGCTGGAGTCCAGAATTGAGGATTATCTTGAAGATGCTTTTCTAATAGTTGAGCAGGATTAATTTTAGGGCGTTCTTCCTGCACTTTAGAGATTATTGCCCCTCCAAAACCTTCTACTTTTCCTAATTCGGCAACTGGCAACTGCCAAGCTTGAGACAGCGAACCAAACTTTTGTTCAATTCTTTTGAGTAAAGTGGGCCCAATTCCTCGGACATGAGACCAGGCTAACCAATAAGCTTTTTCTTGTGACACAGGGGGAAAGGTGTTAGGTTTTAGGTTTTAGGTGTTGGGCAAATGCTGATAAGTAATTAAAAATTTTGCTCTGTAGACTAAAGATTCCCATAGTTATCAAAAATATTTGAGTTTAATCAAAATTAGATCTCTTGCAAAACTATTGTTCTTTGTTCCCCGTTCCCCGTTCCTTACAAGGGTAGGTTTTTTACTTTTAATGTAAAGTTTGATTAAAAACATTGAAAATAAAAAGGCTAGGAGAAATTTTGAGACACTTATTGTGCAAAAAAAACTTTTCTATTGGCTTTTTGATCTAGTTAAAAGTTGTTAATTACTCCTTTGTAAAAAGTCTACCCCTGTGAGGTTCCCCGTTCCCCGTTCCCTGTTCCCGACTTCTGCAAGAAGTCTATTACTAAGATTTACCAGATAAAAAAGCGGAGATTTTCGCGATCGCATTTCGTAAGGTTTCTGGTTCTTGAACTAAAGCAAATCTGACATAACCTTCACCTGATTTGCCAAAACCTGCCCCAGGAGCTAAAGCAACTCCAGTTGCCGCTACTAATTTCGTACAAAAATCAATAGAATTATTTTGCCAAGGTTCGGGTAATTTCGCCCAGATATACATTGTGGCTTCTGGTTTAGAGACTTGCCACCCGATACTATCTAATGCAGTAATAGCAGCATCTCTCCGGGTTTGAAAAATATTTACCGTTTCGGTAACAGGAGTTTGCGAACCAGATAAGGCGACGATCGCACCATTTAAAATTCCTAAATATTGATTAAAATCAACCACTGCTTTAATTTGCCGTAAAGCTTTAATCAGTTCTCGATTGCCAATGGCATAACCAACCCGAAATCCTCCCATGCCATAGGATTTGGAGAGGGAGAAAAATTCAATAGAAATTTCCTTGTTCGGATCAGCTTGCAAAATTGACGGGGGTTTTGCTGCATTCTCAAATATCAAATCTACATAGGGAAAATCGTGAACTAGGACTAAATCATGTTGACGACAAAAAGCTACTGCCGATTCGAAAAAAGCTAGAGGTGCGATCGCGGTAGTCGGATTATGGGGATAACTCAAAACCATCATTTTGGCTTGAGTCAATACTTCAGCAGGAATATCTTCAAACACAGGCAAAAACTGATTTTCTGCGAGCAAAGGCATAGTATAGATTTGCCCTCCTGCGAGATAAACTCCTCCTGCATGGGAAGGGTAACCAGGATCGAGTAATAAAGCGATATCCCCAGGATTGAGAATTGCTAGGGGGAAATGGGCCGTCGCTTCTTGGGAGCCAATCAGTTGCAATACTTCGGTTTCTGGATCTACGGCAATGCCGAATCTTTCTGTGTACCAAGCTGCTGCGGTTTCTCGAAATTTTCTGGTGCCATTGAAGAGGAGATAGCCATGGGTATTGCGATCGCGTAAAGAATCTGCGATCGCGCTCAGAATATTATCAGCCACTGGCAAATCTGATGAACCTAGAGAAAGATCGATAATCTCTTTTCCCTGTTCTCTTGCTAGCGTTTTCGCTCGATCCATATCGGCAAATACATTATTTGCAAGGGGTTGTATGCGATCGGCAAATTTCATATTCTTCCTTTAGGTCAATCAAATCAATGACTTAATAAATTAACGAGCTTACTCTTAGTTAATCTACTATATTTTTTCAGCTTACGTTGCCTAGCAAGCTTTCTTAATTCTGTGATAGTTAAAGTATTTAAAATTTTAGGATCTTTAATATCATCAGGCATAGATTCAGGAGTAAGATAAAAAACTTTTTCTAAGGCTTTGATCTTTTTACCTGCGGTAATGCCACATTTTAATTTGGTAATGGGCTTTAAGTCCTGCCAATATTGACGAGGCGACTCATCAATTCTGTTAGTTGCGACAGGTAGCTTTACTCTTTTAAGAACAGTATCTGGTTGTTCTATTAAATACTCCAAGGCAGATTTGATTTCATCTCTAGATGCTGTGGATAAATTAATTTTGGGGATTTCTTCTCCTGCAAGCATTTTAGTTACTTTGGCCGTTTGCTCGCTATCGTCAGCAATAATGCACCATACTTTTTCTAGTCCTGCGGCCTCAGCTACGGCATAAATAAAAGAATTACCAATAACTTGGTAGCTATCTTCAGCAAGTTCTTTAACGACTAAAGGTATCCAGTTTCTCCCATCTGTATTATGTAATTCTTTAGCTGTTGCTGTAATAAGATACTCAGGAGTTTTGGCTATTTCACCAGGTTCAATTATCTCCAAATCTAGATACATTAAATTACCAATGTCACTTAAATTACTCATTGTAAAAAATACTCCTTGGCTAATTCTGTGTAATAACTATATGCGACGCTACTTTTATATACAGCTGGTGTCTTTTCGCAAATAGCTGAAGCTATGTATGCACTATAAGGTAACTTAAAAACTTTAGTACTTTCCTCAATATCATAATGGGAGAAAAAATAATAAGTTAGATCGTATTTATATTCACTTTTAAATTTATCAACAATTAAATCAATTTCTATTTTAGCTCTTTTTCTGGATGCATTTGTAACGGTTGTTTCATTATTAAAAAAAATAGGTAAAGCAGATACTCCCCATTCTATCCCTTCCGTTTTTTCTTGTCTAATTTTTTGAATTTGAGGAATATATTTTTGAATAGTAACTGCCGCATTTTGTAAAGAACAAATATTATTGTGCTTGGTTGGAATTAGCACAACATCTGAGGCATAAACAGCACCTATGCTAAAGAATCTCCAGTTTGGAGGAGTATCAATCAAAATATAATCATAGTCAGATTTTAAGCTATCTAATTTTTTACGAAAACTATAGAAGCTAAATTCTTTACGTAGATTGTCTTCAGGAAATTGAGCTAATTGATCATCAACAGGAATGACATCAAAACTAAAACATATTCCTCCTTTAAATTGTTTTGTATAAGGACTAATTACCTTTTTTAAGCTTATAGTATCTTTTTTGTCTCTTAGGCAATCATATAATGACTGTGTTCCTGGCTTAATATTCAAAGAATTAGTTAAATCTCTTTGATTAGGATCGAAATCTATAACTAAGACTTTTTTATTTTTTCTCGTTAATGCCGCAGCGAGATTTATTACTGTTGTTGTTTTTCCTACCCCACCTTTATTGTTATAAACAGCTACTGTTAAGGCTCTTGAAGGGTTTTCAATCTTATTCCTAATTTTACGAGTAATATCAACGATATTTTCAGGATTAATTTCTAAACAAGAAGTTGCAGGATAAATTGCTTTGCCGTGTTTCCTAAATAACTGAATATGCTTTGAGTTAGTAATAATACCCCATTGTGCAGATTTACAATTAGAGCCTAGTAAATAACTTTTTAGCTGATTAACTGTTGTTTTATATTGAGGCTTATCACAAGCAATATCTATATTTCTTCCTTTTAACTCTACTAGGATATGAGGATTAACTTTGTCATTCAAAAAAATATTGTCTTCAGCATTATGGCGAAGTGCATAATCGACCCTAAGTCTTCCCTCAGTTATAAATTCTGGTTTTCTTTCTAGCAAAGCAAATCCTAGCGCATCAAAAAATGTTGGCATAAAGATTATCTTGACTACTTCCTCTATTGCAAATTCTGGAAGATTTTGTAGTGTTTCTACCAGTGTTTTTTCAATCTCTGGTGATATTTGACGAGTTGGAGACTTGAACCCTTGTGCTTGAATAATCCGCTTGATTCCTTTTTGTGACCAATTGCATACATTGGCTATCCGCATAATCGCTTCTTGTTCAGGGAGCCCAAATAAACCTTGCTTATAAAATGTAGTCAGGATTTGTTGCATAACTTGCGATCGCTGTTCATTGATCGTTGCATTCGCAATATAGTCAACTGTGAGATTAGGATTATTTTGAGCCAAAATTTTGTTCATCTTGGCTTTAGTCAGCTCTGAAATATTTCTGCGATCGCCTAATTCTTTCAGGTACTGCAATTTTTCAGAATCAATTTGCCGATCCGCACAGACTATGTGAGTAAGCACAAGAAACCCGTAGTCTAGTTTCTCTTGCACAAGAGTGGGTGAGTAAGTCATTGGTAAGCAATAAGAAATATTGAATTAAACTTGATTTCATATATGCTTATAGTTCCCAACTTAAGTAGCAAAATTTAGTATCTCAATAATTCAGACGACAATCTTGCAAAGATTCTAAATTCTGACAGAATTCAATTTTGTAGACGGCAAGATAAATAAAAGATTATTTTTACAACTTCTTCTTATGATCCCAACTATGCTTAGGATCATAATCACGATCAGCATAATTAGCGATTAACTGATTACAATCTGGAGGGTCAAAAGCCCCAGGATCTGAGCCTTCAGGAGGAGCAATGTTACAAAGCAGTTGCTCTATCAGAAAAGCGCAGTCTCGATCTGACTCTGAACCGTCAGGCATTTTAGTATTGCAGATAAATGCTGTTCGGAGCTGTTCTTCAGTAATATTTTCAGCCGTTTCAAGATTGGTATAGGCAAAAACAGCCTCTTGAAGGCTAGCATCTCGAAAATCAGTTTTATCGAGAATTGTATTATTAAATTTCACATTATTCAAATTAGAGCCACCCCCCAAAAAAGCCTGACTAAGATTGGCATTTTCCAAATCTGCATAATGTAAATCAATAGCATTCATAATAGTCTCACTCAAATCTATATTGGCTAAATTTGACCAACTTAAGATGCCGCTTTGACTTTCGGAGCCTGGCAAGGGGGTCGCTAATCCTGTCGATCGCAAAAACAACATCAGGGAATTGCGTCTTTGAGCATCCAAATCTCTAAGAGTAGACTCCGTAAGAGATTGCGCCACTACCTTAACCTCGGAAAATTCATCAGCTGTAGTTAATCCTTTATCGATCAGTAGTTCTGATATTTGCGCGATATACCCTCTAAATAATCTTTGTTGATATTGCTCCTCCACCGCTGCTTCCTGGACTTTTTCGGCGGCGGCACTCACCAGATATCCGCCAAAAGAAAATATGACAGGAATAATGAGTAACTCCAACCAATCCCACAAGGTCTTTTCTGTAATACTGGAAGCATTGAAAAATTTTCTTGTTTGTTCTTCTGGTGAGTCAGACATCGCAATTTTTTCCCTCATTTACTTGTCGGCAAAAGTACCATCGATATCTCAGACTGCCAAGATTATGAATTCGCCCAAAGACTGGAGCGAAAGGATTTTCCAGGAATTTAAACCTGATCGCCCGATATATTGTTACAATTGTTTACAAATCTTCCTAAGGTCAGCCCCAATCCCATGGTTCAAAAAACATTAACATCTGCTCCTGCCCTGCCTCAATCAGATCTCAGCGATGTCTCCCCTCTTGATAAGGCTGAGTCTAGTTTTGCTCCTGAAACGACAGTTGATATCGATATCGAAGAACCAAATGCGGAATGGCGCTATGACTCAGAGAGGATTAACCGCAAATATCGCCGACGTCCCTTTCAAGTTTTATCTAGACTAATCAACATTGTCTTTTGCTTTGCCTCTTACGCGATCGCTTCTTGGTGGGACAAGATTAGAGGGACTGCTGAGAAGAACGAACGCTCTAGAGCAATTCAACTGCGATCAATCTTAACCAAACTCGGCCCTGCCTATATCAAAGTAGGACAAGCTCTATCCACCAGACCCGATTTGGTCTCTCCTGTTTATCTAGAAGAACTCGCCAAACTACAAGATCAATTACCGTCCTTCCCTAACGAACTTGCTTTTCGCTTCATCGAGGAAGAGTTAGGCCAAGCACCAGAAAATATTTACGCAGAATTATCAGAAGAGCCGATCGCCGCAGCATCTCTGGGGCAAGTATATAAAGGAAAACTCAAGACAGGGGAAGTTGTTGCAGTAAAAGTGCAACGTCCTGATTTGATGCGTCGCATTGCCTTAGATATATTTATCATGCGATCGCTCGCTAGTTGGGTTCAAAACAATATCAAGCAGGTCAGATCCAATCTCATTGCCATTACCGACGAACTAGCAGAAAGAATTTTTGAAGAGGTTAACTACACTCAAGAAGGGCGCAACGCCGAAAGATTTAAAAACCTCTACGGTTACATGGAAGAAATCTATGTTCCCAAAATTTATTGGGAATATACAGGGCGTCGAGTGTTGACCATGGAATGGATCACGGGAACCAAACTGACTAATATAGAGGAAGTGCAAGCCCAAGGCATTGATGCGACTCATTTAGTAGAAGTCGGTGTCGAATGTTCCCTCAGACAATTGTTAGAACATGGGTTTTTCCATGCCGACCCCCATCCTGGGAACTTATTAGCCATGCCTGATGGCCGACTAGCCTATCTAGATTTTGGCATGATGAGTCGGATTAAGCCCTATCAACGTTATGGTTTGATTGAGGCAATTGTCCATTTGGTTAATCGAGATTTTGAATCCTTAGCAACTGACTATGTCAAATTAGACTTTTTGACTCCTGATACGGATCTCAAGCCAATTATTCCCGCTTTAACCAATGTTTTTGGCAATGCTTTAGGTGCTAGTGTTGCTGAGTTGAACTTTAAGAGCATTACTGATCAGATGTCGGCAATGATGTACGAATTTCCCTTTCGTGTCCCTGCCTATTATGCTCTGATTATTCGTTCAATGGTAACTCTAGAAGGAATTGCGATCGGTATTGAACCCGATTTTAAAGTTCTCAGTAAGGCTTATCCCTATGTAGCAAAACGTTTATTAACCGATCCAGCTCCCGAATTGCGGAACTCTCTTAAGGATTTACTCTTTAAAGAAGAAGGTTTCCGTTGGCATCGTTTAGAGAACTTGATGCGCAATGCTAATAACTCTGTAGATTATGACTTTGACAAGATAGTTAATCAGGCTTTGGATTATTTATTCTCTGAAAGAGGGACTTATATACGCGATCGCTTGGCTGATGAGATTGTGAATACTTTAGATAATCTAGGACGCAAAACTTGGATCAATGTCTCAGCTACTGTGCGTCAGCGAGTGGGCTTAGCTGTACAAGAAATTCCCGCAGAATTACAGGAAGATTCCTATGCGGTTACTCATCTCAAAAATATTTTGGGACTTTTGCAACAGACCCCAGGGTTTGATCCCACTCGCGTAGTTTCCGTTGTCGTCAAAATAATCTCTAAACCTGAAACTCAGCAGCTTGGACAAACTGTAGCCGGAAAATTCACTCAAAAAATGGCAGCAAGATTAATCAGGAATTTGTTGTTGGAAAGAACCCATGCCAGCTAGTAAGTATCTAGTGTAGATTTTGAGTTTTGGGGTGTTAGGTGATTTCTGGGAAAGAACATACCATTGACGTAGGGGCGATTCGCGAATCGTCCTTACAGATTATCGGTAAATCTGATCAAAACCTGGTACAAATATTTTGAGAAATCGCCTTAGTTTTTTGTGACAAGATAAAGCTTAAAATTCCCTAGTTAAGATTCCCAAAGTTTTGACAAGGTAACAACTTGATATCCTTGCTGTCTGAGTTTGGGCAGCAATGTCTCAAGAACTTCTACCGTGTTACTAGTACGCTTTAGATCTCCCCCATGGAGCAATAAAATTGAGCCAGGAAAGATAAATCTAGATAAGTATTTTATGGTAAATCTCGGGTTATTAACTATAGGCAAAGTATCTAAGGGCAGCATAGAAGCCAAAGCAAATTTATCGTAATAGCTGGTCATCTCCCGCAAAACTTTGAACATGCAACCATTGTAAAAAGCTCTACCAGGGCGGAACCACCGAATATTATCTTCAATTGAATTTGAGGACAGTATTTCATGTAATTGATTCATCTCAGCTCTAAACTTATCAATTCCCAACAAAACATGAAAGTGATCTAGTTGCCCATGATTACCAATTTCATGACCCTTGCTTAATATCTCTTCGAGTATTTTAGGATCTTTAACTTTGTCTGTAATAACAAAGAAAGTTGCTCTGACTTTTTCCTGCTCATTTGTTATTTCCTGGTTAAAATTATCAATTATATGAAGGATTTTGAATGTACTCGAGTCACCAACATCATCAATTGTTAATGAAACTACTGGCGATGATGTTTGCTTGTAAAATACGGCATTCGAAAATAATTTAGAGATACCTACAACAATATTGCCTGTGATGGAATTCATAATAAATAAGGTGATACCAATTTAAGAGAAGAGTAAGACACTGGATTCAGTTTCTTGTTCTCCGTTCCCGATTCCCGATTCCCTGTTCCCTGTTCCCCAAAACAGTATCTTATATATCTCACTAATTAAAGAAGGTCTATAGTGCTACCGATGAAGAAGTTTCTTGTTCCAAAAATGCCCAAAGCTGAGGGTCATTAAAATCTTTGATCACCATATTGGCTCCTGCTGCTAGTAATAATTTGGGATCATGAGTTGATGCGACCCCAATAGTATAAATTCCCGCAGCTACAGCAGAACAAATGCCTGTGGTAGAGTCTTCAAACGCGATCGCATTACTACTAGCTACACCAACTTTCTCTAAACCTAATTTATAAGGAGCAGGATCTGGTTTTCCTGGAGGTGCATCATCAGATACGACCACAATGGGAAATGTTTCGGTTAGTTGCAATGCTTCCAACATATGTTCGGCGTTTTCCCTGGGTGCATTAGTCACAACAGCGCGCCTTAAGGGTATTTGATCAGTCAAAGCAATAATTTTTTCCAAGCCGGGTGTGGGGGACAAAGTTTTGGCTTGTTTTCTATACATTGCTTCTTTATCGATGCCCATTTGCTCACCTTCCTGGGCTGATAATGTAGGTAAAATCTTAGCTACAACTTGAGCATTGGTATTACCTGAAATGTTCTTCTGATAAAAATCTTGATCTAGTTCGATATCATAGTCTTTGAGGATATTGTGCCAAAGTTTAAAATGTATCGGGTCAGTATTGGCCAAAGTTCCGTCTAAATCGAACAGAATTGCAGATAGCATAAATTCTCTAGTTTTTAGGTTATTTTTTACAGAATTCACCAAATATTAAGCCCTATTCCTTCTCTCAGGGACAAGCTCAATGGTCTTCTTGGTAATTATTAACATTAATCATGTTACCTGTCTGTATCTTACAAAACTAGAGAAATTCTTGACTATTCATCAGTCACAACTGACTCGGTTGCAGTTGGAGCTTGAGATATCTTTTCTAGACCCACAGAAGTTAATAAATCCTGCCAATTAGATGCTAAATTTTGATTTTGTGGTTCTGCTGTTTTGAGTTGGGCTA
This sequence comes from Xenococcus sp. PCC 7305, assembly GCF_000332055.1. Taxonomy (GTDB): domain Bacteria; phylum Cyanobacteriota; class Cyanobacteriia; order Cyanobacteriales; family Xenococcaceae; genus Xenococcus. The sequence goes on from NZ_ALVZ01000179.1 coordinate 13,563, forward strand.
AAGTAGCAACTGTTTCATACCAAATGCCAGCTTTGCCATAGATAATAGCAGCTTCCAGGGGACTAGCAGTTTTTAGGCGATCGCGTATGGCTGCATCTAGTGCTGTTCGTCGAATTTGGCCTTCAATTATCGGTGCATCTGGATGTAATTGACCATCACACATAATGGCTAATGCCCACTGGTAATTTGTCCCTATTTCTAAAGGAGGTGCAATCTCAGGAAGAGACAAACTAATTACGCCACCTTGATTATTGATTGGCAGAATAGTTTGATAATGTTCGTTGTTATTTTCGTCCCGCCAGCTAAAGAGCGCTTTGTTCGCAGAAGTCTGAGGTAAATAAGCTAATACTGTGGGATGAGAAGCAGCAGTTAAAGCTTGTTCTGAAATAGGAAGCAAAGGCGAAAAAGGTAAATCAACATTTTCTGCCTGTTGGAGACATTTTCCAATTCCACGGGATGCTCCTGCTTGACTGGTTTTAGGTTTGTCCCCCATTGGAGGGTCAAACATAACTTTATATGGTGTGGCAGAAACCCCATGAGCATTAGTATTTTCTTGAGCAATCACTTTACTTGACGAAGAGGACGTACTCAAAATGGCCAAGGCGCAAAAAATAAGTAGAGAGTTAACTCTCAATAGATTACTTTTCATTTTTACAAAAGATATTAAATAGATAATTCAATTAACTCAATTGTAAGCTAGCAATTAATAAAATACGACAAATTAACTGTAAAAGTTTGATGATTATTTACCAAAAAAATATGTGCTCAACTCCGAGAAAATACTGAATTCCAATTACATTTCTGGCTCCTCTTTAACCTCTTCGACACAGATGGCGTCGGCTTCTGGCTTATACAATTGAATAATTTTTTCTTGCAATAGTATTACTACACGGTTGTCTAAGGAAAGACTATCGAGGACAACAAATTTTTTCCCAGGCGTTAATCCCACAGCAATTAACTTGCCAACATAACCGCCATAAGCCTTCTCGTAGCCAACTACCGTAGCAATTGTACCTAGAGATAATTCTCTAATCTTGGTTCGAACTTGCATCTAATGTACTCTTTTTCTAAAAATAACGAAGACAATCACCAACTGGTATTACCGGCAATCGGGGATATGTTTGCAATCAGCCGATAGAATACTATCTCTAGTAATATCACAATCTCAGCTTATTAGTAACAATTATCAAATACCTTTGATTGATTTCTCCCCTTATTCTGCGATCGCAATACGGAATTAATCCTTAAGTTGAGCCTGAATCCAATGCGGGTATATCCCTGAAAAGGCTACTGTTGTGTGATTGTAGTAAAATTCTGAATTTATAATAAAAAAATTTTTAGTTGAGAATTAATAGCAAAAAATGTAATATGATAATTCACAACTGGGAAAAACCAGAGATAAAAAAACGAGGAACCGGGCAGATTTGCCCTAATTCCTCAAGTGATTAAAATAACGTATGTCAATGTTATCAAAAAATAGGTACCAACGGGGCTCAATTCGCTCCTTAGTGCGATCGCTATGCTTAGGTGCGATCGCCTTATCGATAGTCGGGATCGATTCTGTTAAAGCCAATCAAAATCTTGCAACCCCAACTCAGCAAGTCGCAGTACTCTCTGGTGTCGATCTTGACCCTTATATAGAAACCTATGCTGAGCTAGTTTATTTAAATTATCGTGATTCTCACACCCAGGCTGCAGCGATGGCAGGTGCGATTTCTGACTTTTTGGCTCAGCCCAACGAAACTACTCATAGCGAGGCTAAAACTGCTTGGATCAAAGCGAGACAAAGCTATCTCCAAACAGAAGCTTTTCGGTTTTATGAAGGCCCTATAGACTATATTGACTCCGAGACCGGAGAAGAAGGGCCAGAAGGTCGCATCAATGCTTGGCCGATGAACGAAGCCTTTATCGATTATGTTAAAGGGAAGTCAGATGCTGGGTTGATTAATAATCCAGATTTTGAGGTTTCTCTAGAAGGCATTTTAGAAAACGATCAAGTCACGGATGAAGCCGATGTGACAACGGGTTGGCACGCGATCGAGTTTTTGTTATGGGGACAGGATTTTAATGATCAAGGCCCTGGCCAACGCAGTTACGAAGATTTCATCCCCGATCAAGGCAATAATAATCGCCGGCGCGAATATCTCCAACTGGTGACAGTTCAGTTGCTCGAAGACTTGGCTTTTCTTGAGGAATCCTGGAAGCCTGGGGCCGATAATTTTCGGGCTGAATTTGTCAATAGTGATCCCCAAGAAAATATCAGTAAAATATTCACTTCCCTCGCAACACTTAGTGCCTTTGAAATATCCTCGGAACGTATGGCAGTTGCCCTAGATAGTGGTAATCAAGAGGACGAACATTCCTGCTTTAGTGATACGACGTATCAGGATTTTGTTTACAATACCCAGGGTATTTACAATGTCTACACCGGGAACTACCAAGATTATCAAGGACAAGGGTTCGATGAGCTTGTAAGCGAGATTAATCCTGATTTGAATCAACAAATGATTGCCGCACTGGATAAGACTCAGAGCTCGGTTGTGAATATCGCTCAGCCCTTTGATCAGGTGTTAGCATCTCCCGCAGGTAGTCCAGAAAGAGAAGATGTTGAGGCGGCAATTACAAGTCTTGAGGATCAAGCTGAAATGTTTCAACAAGTTGGTAATGCTCTAGGAATTGAAGTAGAAATCTTGGCAGAATGATCACAAAGCGCCCATTGTTAGTTTTGCTCGCTGCTCTGACCGCAATTATTATTATTACTTTCCCCAGAGTAGGCACCACAAGTCAGCTTTCGATAACAGAAAATCGGACGGCGCTTTCTGGTGGCGAGCTAGCAACTGTTTTCAAGAAAACTCAAACAGCTTTTGCCCAACCGATTACAAATCTGGACCGCGATCGCAGAAGGGTTTTTAATTTTGGGGATCATCTGTTTAATACTAAATGGGTCGAAGCGCCTAGTTCTGTAGCGACTTTGGATGGTTTGGGGCCCTTATTCAATCGCAGTTCTTGTGCTGGTTGTCATATCCGAGATGGCAGAGGCCGCCCTCCTTTACCCCATGAAGAGCTAATGCTTTCTAAGCTGATTCGCTTGAGTGTTCCTGGTGAAGATGACAATGGTGGGCCGTTACCTCATCCGACTTATGGAGGGCAACTACAAGAACAAGGAATTTTGGGTGTTAAGTCTGAAGGAAAAACTCTGATTACTTGGCAAGAAGAACCAGGAAAATTTGCCGATGGCACTAGTTTTAGTCTGCGTCGTCCTAGCTATGAATTTACCAACTTGGCCTATGGAGCTTTAGGCGAAGATGCTCTGTTTTCCCCCCGAGTTGCACCGGCGGTTTTTGGACTGGCTCTGCTGGAGAACATTCGGGAAGCAGATATCTTGCAAAATGCCGACCCAGGCGATCGCGATCGCGACGGGATTTCTGGACGTCCTAACTATGTCTGGGATGTAGAGCAGCAAAGCAAAAGTTTAGGTCGTTTTGGTTGGAAGGCAAATCAACCCAATCTCAAACAGCAAATTGCTGGGGCTTTTAATGGCGATCTTGGTTTAACAACCTCATTATTTCCTAGCGCAAGTTGTAGTGAGGAGCAAACCCAATGTCAAAAAGAAAAAATGTTAGGGGAGCAACCGGAGGTCAGCGATGAATTTTTAGATAAAGTTACCACTTATGTTAGCCTACTTGCTGTACCGGCAAGGCGTAATTTAGCAGGAGACCAAGAACAGTTGGGAGAAAAGCTTTTTTATGAAGCTCAATGTATTGCTTGTCATACCCCAAGACAAGTCACGGGAAATGCTTCTGTCCATGAAGAATTTAACAATCAAGTCATTCATTCTTATACGGATTTGCTCTTGCATGATATGGGAGAAGATCTAGCGGATAATCGTCCCGATTTTTTAGCTAATGGTCAAGAATGGCGCACGCCACCACTCTGGGGCATTGGTCTGGTGAAAAATGTTAACAAACATACTTTTTTCCTCCATGATGGACGAGCTCGCAATTTGACCGAAGCAATTTTGTGGCATGGTGGCGAAGCTGAAGCTGCTAAAGAATTTGTCCTGAAGCTATCACAAACTGAACGAGATGCTTTAATCACATTTCTCAATTCACTCTGAGATGGCTAAAGCCTTTAGACAGCCATGAGATCTGCTGCGGTTAATTCTGGTGCTCCTTGTAGCACAGCAAACTGACCACCATCACCAAAACCATCTTCGGTGCCATTTTCGTTATAGAACAGATTTCCTGAACTGCTGTTATAAACTATTAATGCTTCGGCTGCTGTGGCTGCTGCATTACTATTAACGACAGCAAATTCACTGGCATCAAAATCACCATAGGCATCGCTACTTAAGCGACTGAAAACTCTTTTCCCTAGAAAAATCTGATCGTCTCCATTGCCAAAATCCCTAATCCGATCAACTCCAAAATCAGCCTCGGCAAAAGAACTAGTACCAAAAATTGAACCAGTGAAAGCAAATTGATCTCCTTGATTACCACCAACCAAAGTATCGTTACCTCTTCCACCCACTAGCAAATCTTCACCATCTCCACCTTGAAGAAAATCTCGTTCTTCAAGGGCAAATAAACTATCACCGCCGTACAATGTATCATTCCCAGCATTGCCGAAAAGTTTATCATTTCCTTCGTCGCCGTTTAGGTAATCATCTCCTAGACCACCGTGAAGCCAGTCATTACCAACTCCACCCCAAAGGGCATCTTGATCGTGACCACCAAAAAGGCGATCATTACCAAGATCGCCATGGATTTCATCATTACCTAGTCCACCACGCAGCGTATCGTCGCTATTTTCTGGATCAAGAGTCTCATTGGAAAAGCGATCGCCAACCAGATAATCATTTCCTAAACCTCCTAATACACTGTCATTGCCAGCATTTCCATATAGGGAATCATCTCCCGCGTGACCAGACAGGGAGTCATCTCCTGCTTTGCCAAATATAGAATTAGCAAGAGAATTTCCAATTAATAAATCAGCATCATTAGTACCATAAATAGAATTTTTCCCAGAATTATCCCCGGCACAGGCATCACAAAATTGACACATTTACTTTTATTCTGTAGTTTAATATATTTCACTTCCGGTAATTATACATAATACGTAAGTATTTTTTTGGCCAAGAATGATAAATATTAAAAATGATACAGAAAAGATACAAAAGTTTTTCGAAAACTAAAATTTCAGTGTCAGAACAGAATAAAAAAGTGTAGCTTAACAAGTAGAATGACAATCATTATTAAAATGTTGGCGTGAGGATCTCTAACTATGACAAATTTATCTCGTAAAATTTTTTCCCGTGCGGCAAAGTTAGGATTACCTATTTTGCCAGCATCAATTGCTCTTGCAGGAATTACTAGTCCAGCGATCGCACAAACTAGATCTCAGTCGAGCCTAGAGCAAATTGAAAGCTATAGTAATCAATGGCAAACAGCAGAAATTAATCAAGTAACCAACGTCAATCAATTAAGAGATGTTTCTCCTGCCGATTGGGCCTACGAAGCCTTAAGAAGCTTAGTAGATCGCTATGGTTGTATTGTCGGTTATCCCGATCAAACCTACAGAGGCAATCAAGCACTAAGTCGTTATGAATTTGCTGCGGGCTTAAATGCTTGCTTGAATCAAATCGAACGATTGATTGCTTCTTCTGAAGCTGTCTTAAGAGAAGATATTGAAACTATCAATAGATTACTTCAAGAATTTGAAGCCGAACTAGCAGCCCTCGGTGGTCGTGTTGATAATCTTGAAGGCCGGGTAGCGTTTCTCGAAGATCACCAATTTTCCACGACAACTAAGCTAGTTGGAGAAGTTATCTTTGGCTTGGGTGGCGTAGTTAGTGGGACTACGAATGATGGCGATGATGATATCGATCAAGTAACAGTCTTCGGCGATCGCGTAAGACTAGAGTTGGAGACTAGCTTCTCTGGCGAGGATTTACTATTCACACGTCTTTCTACAGGAAATTTCCCTTCTTTTGCCGATGAAACAGGAACATTTCAAGGAGATTTATCCTTTGCCCAACCAGAAGGCAATGATATTGCTTTAGAGGTCTTATTTTATAATTTCCCTGTTGGTGATAAGACAAGCTTTATCGTAGGACCTGCTGGGGTAGCAGCTGATGACATTATGAATACGGTTAGTGTTCTTGATGGAGATGGTGGTGCGGGAGCAATTTCGGCATTTGGTACTCGCAGCCCAATTTATCTGTCTCAGGGTGATGCTGGTTTGGGAGTTGCCCACAGCTTTAACGATTTGATCGAAGTCAATGCGGGATATTTAGCGAGTCCTGCCAATGAACCTTCGAGCGGTAGTGGTCTTTTTAATGGCCCCTATAGTGCGATGGGACAGGTTACTTTAACGCCAAGTGATAGTTTAACTTTTGCCCTCACCTACAATCACTCTTATGAGCAGAGTGACACCGAAACTGGAAGCAACAGAGCTAACATCAGATCCTTTACCGTTAGTGATGCTTTTCCTGATGGAGTGCCTACATTCAGCAATTCCTACGGAGGAGCATTTTCTTGGGCATTATCGGAAAAATTTGTTCTCGGAGGATGGGGGAGCTATTCTAATGTGGGAACTTTAGCTTCTGACGATGGACTCAATCGTGGAAGTCAAGATATCTGGCAATGGGCAGCAACTCTAGCTTTTCCTGATGTTATCAAAGAAGGTAATATGGCAGGAATTATTGTGGGGATGGAACCTTGGGTAACTGATTCTAATATTGATTCTGTAGGAGATGATGAAGATACTTCTCTTCATGTTGAGGCTTTCTTCGAATATCGGGTTAATGACAATATTGCAATTACTCCTGGGATTGTTTGGGTTACCTCGCCAGATAATAACAGTAACAATGATGATCTAGTTATTGGTGCTATTCGGACAACTTTCTCTTTCTAGAATCCTAAACTAATTTCATTGATTTTAGTTGTAAACAGGCGATCACTTGAAAATACAAAAGTGATCGCCTGTTTAATTTTAGATAAGTTGTTGATTTATAGTCAAAACGAAGGGCTAATGAAGGGGAATAACCCTGAATTTAGCTTGCAAAAGTACCAATGGTACTCTTGTCTTGCTTTGATGGGTCTTGTTTTATCAAATGAGATTATAGGGAAAAACCTCGGCAAAATCGCCCGTCAATCGGCTTTTCCCTTATTAAAAAATATGAGACTTCGTGGCAATAACCCTACTCATCTTCGTCTTCATCTTCATCTTGAGGGTAAACGAAACTGTTAGAGCGTCCGCTCAAAACTGATTTCCCTAAAGACAATGCTTTTTGCGCTTCTACCGCAGCTTTATGTTTCCAATGAGCCTTACGACTATTGCGTTTCGATTTGGAGGTTTTCTTCTTAGGAACAGCCATATTAATCTAAAAATCAAAAAAGAGCTTTACTATTATAATTGCTTTCTGTCCCACTTATAAAGTGTCCCCCATAGGAAAGAGATTTGTGTCGTCTGCCGATTGAGTTTCAGGCACCGCAGAGGAACCCAGGAATTTTTGGGTAATGATATTGCGGAACTGACCAAAATCATTTTGCCAGGAACTAATTGCTTTATTTAATTGAGCAAGTTTCTCTTGGGAATCACTAATTGTACTGAGATTGTAATTAAATCCACCAGAGAAGAGGATTGCCATCATTGGAGGTTGTTGTGCTTGCTGTAGTCTCGCTTCGGCAATACTAATATTCAATTGACAATGTTCTAGGGAATACATGAGGTTAATTCCTGCTTGAACTGGCGTTTTGCCAATATTTTTCCAGGCTCCTTGAGCTAATAGATTCCCTGTAATATAGTTGCGAGCCTGCTGGGGATTTTTGGGAAAAGGCAATAACATTTTGGGACTAAAACTATAACCCAAATAATCTCCATAGGGTAATTTGGCCACAAACTTTGTCGCTACTGCACCAGCAGTAACCTCTTCCAATTTTTTTTGAGAAATCGATTCTGTGATCGTGACTGAATTTGGTTGAGCAGTAATATTAATGCCATTTTTAAAGCTCAATTGTGCGGCGTTGGGATTTAAAATTGGTTGCTGTGCTAGTTCCCAATCTTGGTCGATAATACCACTCATTTTCAAAAAATCCTGACTCATCATGGTAGGATTCAAATCCTTAGCAGCAATGGTGAGTGCTATTTCCTCAATAGCTTGTACGGAAACGGAGTTTTCCTGTTTGGCTTCTAAATTTGATGTGGGCATAGAAACAAGGGCTTAATTGCTTAGTTAATTGTTCTACCCAAGCTAACATCTAAATTTTGCATCAGCACTAATTGTCGATTTTATAGCGAAAAATAGAGACGTAAACCTTACGTCTCTAAATAAATAATGGAATAATTATGTTTGCAATCTGAGCAATGCTGAATTTTAGCGGATTGTAATCGAATTGGATGGCTGCCCCACCTGACTTGCTGAGATATTTTTCAGGATTTGAATTGCCTTAGCGAATTGAGGATCGGCAGGAGTTGCGAATAATGCAGGATTGACATTAAAAGCTAGTTGTTGCTCTGAGGTCAAATCAACCTCGATATCTGGGGCAATACCTTTGAAATTGATATCCATGCCACTGGGAGGATAATACTGGGCGATCGTGACAGCTAATCCCGAACCATCGGATAAAGAATGAACTGACTGTACTGTTCCCTTACCATAGGTTCTGGTCCCCACTATGGTGGCGCGATTATTTTCTTTGAGGGCTCCTGCTAAAATTTCACTAGCACTTGCAGAATAGCGATCAACTAAGATTACTAGTGGCAAATCGGTTAAGGCTTTGCCGTTAGCAAAAAACTTTTGATCCCCGCCTTTGCTGTCTTTTGTCGAAACAATCGCTCCTTCTTCTAACCACATACGGGCAATCTCAACACTGGAAAAAAGTAAACCCCCAGGGTTACCTCGTAAATCTAAGACAAAACCTGATACGTTCTCTTGGGACAGATCTTCGATCGCTTCCTGCATTTGCTCTGCTGCGTGGGAGCTGAACTCGTCGAGTCTAATGTAACCCACGTTAGTTTGCCCTTCTTTACTAATGCTGTAATTAACTGAAGGCAATTCAATTTGACTTCTTGTCAGCGTCACATCAAAGGTAGAGTTCCCTGAACGAGCAATTTTTAGGCTAACATCGGTACCAACTTCTCCTCTAATCTCTTCTGATGCCTGCTCCAGACTCATCAAAGAAGTTGGTTTGCCGTTAATGCTGACTATCTTATCCCCAGGTTTAATCCCTGCTTCATCTGCCGGGGAGTCAGCTAAAGGCTCTACTACAGTGATTTGGCTAGTTTCCTCTTCTATGGTGAGGCGAATCCCAATCCCAGATAGTTCCCCAGAAGTTTGACTAGTTAGCTCCTCGAACTTCTTAGGGTCAAGAAACCGTGTATAAGGATCTCCCAATTCTTTTAGAGATTCACGGATAGCGCGATAAGCTTGTTCCTGATTTGCATAGTTACCTTCGAGAAGCTCTTGACGTTTTTCTAGCCAGTCAATCTCATTGAATTCTCGATCAACAAATTCGTTATGGACAATTTGCCAGACCTCATCCACAATGGTTTTCGGACTATCTTCTAAGGTCGCTTTGACAGCTGAGCCAGTGGAGGATATTAGCAATGTTGTTGTAGCGATCGCAGTCCCTAAATACTTTAACGTCTTCACTGGACGGAGCATAAGGCGTCTAGAAGTTGTAGTCATAATTAGTCAAAAGCCAAATATTTGAGTGGAGGTTTTTATGTATTTTTACTAGGTCTAGAGATATTTCAATGCAGTCATTATACATATAACATTAGGCTATTTTTGCTCTCTAGATCACTTTTTTCACTTTTTTTACCTTATATTACATATTCTTTATCAAAACTACATGTATTCACTATATCTTAGAATATTTAGAGTCTTAATTGCCTAATCTTATGTTCTTCATATTTTTTGTTATTGATCGCTTCGCCAATAATGACATTGACTTGTTCTCCCAACAACATTACCAAAGAGCTAAGATAAAGCCATAACATTAGAATAATCACAGCCCCCAAAGCTCCGTAAATTTTGTTATAAATACCGGCATGGAAAACATAGTACCGAAATACAACCGAAACAATCGCCCAAGAAATTGCAGCTAGAACCGCACCAGGAATCAAAGGTATTTGCTTTGCTCTAATGCTAGTGCCAAATTGATAAATAAAGGCGAAAGCGATCGCAACTATGCCTAAAGCGATCGGAAAACTGAGCCAACGCCAAATACTAACTAACCAAAAACTTACTTTTTGTTCTATGTTGAGATTAACAATTGAAGTCTGAACAAAAACAAAGAGACTATAGACCAATTGAATCAAAAAAGTACCGCCAATAATGACCAAACCAATCAGAGTGTTTTGATTTTTAATCGGTTCTCTAGCACTGGTTCTTTGTAACCTGTAGATAAAATATAAAGCCGCTAATAATATGGTTGCAATTGTGATAACACTAAATATTTCCCAGGTAATAAATAATAAGTTTCCCCAATTTTGTTCGACAGCAAGTCGTAGTAAAAAATCCCCAATCAATAGCAAAAAATTAGCTGCAATCCATAAAATCATAGTGCCAATGGTCAGAAAAATGGCAATTGCTCTGTTGTGCCAAAAATTTCTTCTTTTTTCCCTTGGTATTTGATGAATATTCTCAAGAGCATTAATAGCCGAGCAAATCACCCCAGAAATCACCCAAATCGAGGCCACGAAACTAATAGAGAATAAACTTTTACCTTGAGATATATTAGCGTATTCCTTGAAATTCAAAAGTAGGTTCCAAACCTCTTCCGGAACAATCCCAGCAAAGTTATTTGCTAATTCTCCTAAAGTTGCTTTTACCGAATTTTCCAGCAAACTAATTGCTGTTAAAATAGTTATAATTGCAGGAAATAAGCCCAACATGGCGTTAAAAGCCATTTCTGAGGACAAACCAGTTAATCTCTTTTGAATCGTACAGGCAACGGTTCTTCGAATAAGATACCAAATAAAATAACCATAATAACAAATAAGATCGACCATTTTGTATTAAATCCTATCTCAAGATCATACTCAAGAATTGAGTAATCAACTATCTACTAACTCCTTGAGTGACGGGTCTAATGTCATTGCGTTTAAAAGGTTCAGCATTGCCGCGCCAATTAAAGTCATTAATCCGAAAACTAAAAGAGCCTATTTCCAACTCGGGGCTATAACGTAGAGTTATATTATGAGTTCGTCTACTGTATTCTATGATGTAATCAGTATTGATATCATCTCCATTATCAATATTGAAAGACGTTTGAACTCCCAATCGAATAGGCCCATAAAGTTGTTGTGTAATGCCTAGTGCCAGGGTTTGCTGATCAGCATCGCGGTCAAACAAAAATGGTGATTCGTCCGCATTGGTACCAATAGAATAGGTTGCATTGAAACCTGTATAGTCAAACCAGGAACGGGAGAAATGACCAACTTGACCTTGGATGCCAATGCTGCCACGTAAAGAATGTTGACCATCATTATTACTGTAAAAACTAGTGACGCCACTCAGCCCAGTATTGAGTTGCAAATAGGGAACAACTGGCACAGGAGAAAAACGCAAAGCTTCCTTCCTCGATATGGGGAGAGCCTTGCCTTGCCATAACAAAAAACCTTTACCTAAAAATGCCGCTCCTTGAAAACGAGTAAGATTGGTTCGATTATTATCGCGATTAACCTCTAACAAATCTAGGCGATCAGTATCAGCATTGATATTTTGAATCGAACCTTGGTATCTCAGGCTAATCCCGGTCTTCCCCAGGAGAATAATCGGTGAGGTAACAATGCCACCTATACTGTTGTAAACTGTTTGAAAGCCTAGTGAACCATTGAATAATCTTTCGCGGAAATTGAACTCCAAACTGAAATCGTAGGGGTTCTGAAGATTGCCAATCAACTGTCTGGCTGCTAGTTTGGCACGGATGTTATCGTCGAGGGGCTCATTAAAGCCACTAATGGAAAATTTGGCGTCCACACTAGATCTGTCGGAGAAATCATTGCTGAAAAAACTTTTGACTCCGAATACCCCAGGATCAATAATTCCTCCATCTTCGTCGCGATTGAAATCAAAAGCATCGGTGAAGATCGCTCGTTGGAGAAAATATTGGGGAGTCACCGTCCAAATCGTTTGATCTTGATCCAGAATGGTAAAGGCTCGTTCGACAAATAAACCACCTCGCTCATCACCATCAAACCCAATACTAAATAGTCCAGGACTTCGAGGTCGACCATCAAATACGAAGGAGTTTTTTAGTAGGGGGAAAGAAAACCCATCATCGATGACCACACGAGATTTCGTGGTGGTTAATTCATTCACTAATGGTGCGGTTTGCTGAAATTTGGCGGTTTCGGCCCTTAATTCTAATTCTGGAGGAGAAAAGGGATCGTTAGTAATGCTGATATTGGTAGCTTGCCAACCATCGGGCTCAAATTCCATTCTTTCTGCTTCAAAACGAACTCGATTAATGGTGCCTGCTTCTTCATCAATACGTTTTCCGTCCAAGATTCCCAAATCTCGTTTGCTGCCTACGGAAAACTCAAAATCAGATTGGGCGGTAACATCGGTAATTGGTTGATTGACTGCCAGGCGATCGCTTAAGGAAAGATTGGTTAAAGTCTCATCTTCTGGTAACTGCTGGGACAAGTCTCTGCCTAAAGTGGTACGGTCTATTTGTCCTTCAGCATTGATCACAACGCCACGATCTTGCACCAAATAATATTCAAACTTATCTCCTTCTATGATTTGGTCACCTCTAGTGAGAACGACATTTCCTTCGGCAACAACAATGCGATCAGCTAGATTCACCTGCATGCGATCGCTAGTTAAGACAGCTTGAGAGAAACGCAACACCACATCTCCTTCGGCAGTAATCACTTCTTTAGTTTGATCATATTCTTGGCGATCGGCAATGATTTCTACAACTTCTACTTTCTCAATACTAGGAGGAGTAACTTCTGTTGAGCCCTCCGATGGAATATTTGGTTCTGTCGGAATTTCGATCTCAAAGGTTTCGCGATCGCCTTCTCTTGTTTGAGCAATTAGATCAACCTTCTTCCCATGAAGATTTTTGGGAGCGATAATCTCAGCAGCTATTGGTTGTGGCAGAGCCTCTGATGGTAACAAATTCAGAAAAAAAAACATGAAAAATTAATTTTATTTATTTCGAAGCAAAGCTCCGACAACCATAGCACCAAAATTATTTCTCCACCAAAAGTTGAACTTCAATTAGAAACGAATTCGAATATTATTGACATAAAACTCTCCTCTATTACAATGAGCGCAGTTGCACAGCACACGAAAAACAATTTGTAAATGTTTAACAAAAATACGATTTTCCTGGGATTACTCTTATTTATTCCCATTTCCCTGGCCGCCCATTTCCTTGAATGGGGAGAAAGCATAGTATTTATCACTGCCGGAATTGGGATTGTCCCCCTGGCTGCTTATATGGGTGAAGCTACAGAAGAAATTGCGGTTGTTGTGGGACCCAATTTAGGAGGCTTACTCAATGCTACTTTTGGCAATGCCACCGAATTGATTTTAGCTTTTGTGGCTCTTAAAGGAGGATTAATTACAGTAGTTAAGGCAACTATTACTGGTTCTATTATTAGTAACCTTCTTTTGGTTATGGGTTTTTCCATGTTTTTAGGGGGATTAAAATATAAAGAGCAAATTTTCCAGTCTGGTGCAGCACGCATGAATGCCTCCATTATGAATTTGGCCGTGATTGCTATTCTGATTCCGACTGCTGTGGAATACACCTCTTCTGGAATTGGAGAAAGTACCTTGCAAAAGCTCTCAGTGACAGTGGCAGTGGTGTTGATCTTAATTTATTGTTTGACTTTATTATTTTCGATGAAAACCCACTCCTATCTTTATGATGTTGGAGAAGCAGATCTAGCAGACTCAGAAGAAGCAGAAGATGGGGAAGATGCTAAAGAAAAAGTCAATTTACCGTTTTGGATTGGTATCTTATTAGTTATTACCATTGGCGTGGCCGTGGAGTCGGAATTGCTAGTTGACTCTCTAGAAGTCGCAACTTCCGAGCTAGGTCTGACAGCATTATTCACTGGGGTAATTTTATTGCCAATTATCGGGAATGCCGCTGAACATGCTACTGCCGTGACTGTTGCTTTAAAAAACAAAATGGATTTATCTGTTTCTGTTGCCATGGGTTCGAGTATGCAAATTGCTCTTTTTGTTGCTCCTGTGCTAGTAATTGGTGGCTGGATTATGGGGCAACCAATGGATTTGGATTTTAATCCTTTTGAATTAGTTGCTGTAATTGTGGCAGTTTTAATTGCTAATTCTGTAAGTTCTGATGGAGAATCAAACTGGTTGGAAGGTAGTCTTTTATTGGCTACTTACACCATATTAGGTTTGGCTTTCTTCTTCCATCCCATGACCCAGGGACTTTAAAGGGATGAGGGATAAAGGATGAAGGATGAGGATTAAGCTCATAAGTAATTTTTCCTCGTTCATTATTCCTTGTTTCTTGTTCCTGAAATACGGCATAATCTATACTGCTGGTATAGCTCCCGAATTAAGATAAATTATGCCCAAGACTGAGCGCAAGAATTTCCTATTAGATTTTGAAAAGCCCTTATGTGAACTAGAATCGCGTATTGAGCAAATTAGACAATTAGCCGCGGAGAATCAGGTGGATGTTTCTGGTGAAATTGCTCAGTTAGAAGCTAGGGCGAGTACTCTGCGCAAGGAAATATTTGGCTCCCTGACTCCTGCTCAAAGGCTACAGTTGGCTCGTCATCCTCGTCGTCCCAGCACCCTCGACTATATTCAAGCAATTACCGATGAATGGTTAGAAATTCATGGCGATCGCAGTGGCAATGATGATCCTGCTTTAGTTGGTGGAGTCGGTCGTCTTAATGGCAGACCAGTCGTCTTGATGGGTCACCAAAAAGGTCGAGATACGAAGGATAATGTCGCTCGTAATTTTGGCATGGCTGCCCCAGGAGGCTATCGCAAAGCATTACGGTTAATGGAACATGCTAATAAATTTGGCATGCCGATTCTGACTTTCATTGATACACCTGGTGCCTGGGCAGGAGTTGAAGCCGAGAAACTAGGACAGGGAGAGGCGATCGCCTATAATCTCAGGCAAATGTTTGGGCTTGAAGTCCCTATTATCACAACTGTTATTGGAGAAGGCGGTTCTGGTGGCGCCTTAGGTATTGGTGTAGCTGATCGCTTATTAATGTTTGAACATTCAGTCTATACTGTAGCTAGTCCAGAAGCCTGCGCCGCAATTCTCTGGAAAGATGCCAAAAAATCGCCTCAAGCAGCATCCGCACTCAAAATCACTTCTCGGGATTTAAAACAACTGGGATTAATCGATGCGATCCTGCCCGAACCCCCCAGTGCCGCCCATTCAGAACCCCTAGAAGCTGCAGCTACTCTTAAACAGGCTCTCTGGGAAAATATCGAGAACCTTTCTGAGATGAGTATTCAACAACGGCAGCAGTTACGATATGAAAAATTCCGTAAAATGGGCGTATTTGAACAAGTAAGTTGATATCTAACCTCTTGCTAATTGGGGAAATCAGAATTTTTATGTTTTATTAAGAATATGAGAATGTTATAATCATTAAGGAAACATTTCTTAACATAGTTCCATTGGCTACTATGTAATTACTGTTTCCAAACCATAGTCAAGATCCTAACTACATTTGTCTGGATAGGTTCAAGTAGATTTTTTTGATAGTCATTAACCAAGACTAACCAACCAATTAACCATTGTATTTGTCATCAAATGTCTTTAAGTAACAAATAATGTCTTTATTCATTGTTGTTGCGCTTTTGGGCTGGCATTTTCTAAGACTTCAAGCGTAAATAATACCAAAATTTATTGATATGAATCCACCTCCAACCCAACTACGAGCGATTATTACAGGAGCAAGTAGTGGCATTGGTAGAGCAACGGCTTTAGCTTTTGCCAAAGCCAACATCAAGCTTGCCTTGGTCAGTCGTGCTTCCGATAAATTGTCAGCAGTAGTTGATGCAGCAACTGCGTTGGGAGGGGAAGCCAAATCCTATCCTTTAGATTTAGCAGAAATTGCTCTAGTCAAGGAGCATATGTTAGCTATCGCCCAGGACTTTGGGGCAATTGATATTTTGGTTAACAATGCAGGAATGGGTTATACAAATTCCCTCGAAGCAACCTCTCTTTCTGATTGGCAGCAGGTAATGAATCTCAATCTTACTAGTGTCTTTCAGTGTATGCAAGGAATTTTGCCGTCAATGCGAGCTCATGCTTCAGGAACCATTATTAATGTGGCATCGATCGCTGCCAGTAATGCTTTTCCTAATTGGGGTGCCTACAGTGTGAGTAAAGCAGGCTTAGTTGCTTTAACCAAAACCTTAGCGATCGAAGAAAGAGCTAATGGGATTCGGGCGGTGATCATTTCCCCTGGAGCAGTTAATACTTCCATTTGGGATACCGATACCGTAAAGGCAGATTTTGATCGCAAGGCAATGCTAACTCCAGAAATTATCGCCCAATCGATTCTCCATGCAGCTTTATTACCATCACAAGCGGTAATAGAAGAAATGACCGTTATGCCCAGTGGAGGGGCTTTGTAAAACTTTACAAATAACGGTTTTCCATCTAACAAATAGCAAGAGATCAGAGTTTCACTCAAAAATTATCATGACAACAGCTTTTTCTAACGGTTCTAATTCTTCAACTAATGGCTTCAAATCCAAAAATGGCGCTGATGCTTCGCTCGATAGCTTAAAGGCTAGTTTGATCGAACAGGTTGTAACTAGACCAGATCGCAATACGAGTGACGGGAAAGAGGCCGTTATTCAGACAAGCTCGCCCGAGAAATCACAAGAACGACTTCAGGATGCTGTCAGGGTTATGCTAGAGTCCTTAGGTGAAGATCCAAACCGAGAAGGATTGCTGAAAACCCCGAAAAGAGTTGCCGAGGCAATGCAGTTTCTCACTCAAGGATATAATCAGTCTTTAGAGACAATTATTAACGGTGCCATCTTTGATGAAGGCCATAATGAGATGGTTTTGGTTAGAGATATTAACTTTTTTAGTCTCTGCGAACATCATATGTTGCCCTTTATGGGTAGAGCTCATGTTGCATATATTCCCAATCAAAAAGTAGTGGGTCTGAGTAAGTTAGCTCGGATTGTGGAAATGTATGCTCGTCGTCTCCAGGTGCAAGAGCGTCTTACTCGTCAGGTGGCAGAAGCTCTTCAGGAAGCATTAGAACCTCAAGGAGTAGCTGTTGTGATGGAAGCAACGCATATGTGTATGTCAATGCGTGGTGTTCAAAAGCCTGGTTCTTGGACTGTGACTAGTGCTATGTTAGGAGTTTTCCAAGAAGAGCAAAAAACTCGCGAAGAATTTCTAAATCTAATTCGTCATCAACCTAGTTTCATGTAGTTCTAGATTTAGATACTAAACTAAGTTGTAGCAAGAAGCCCATCTAATGAATTTGTTAGATGGGCTCTTTTAGTAAATTAGATAAATTAGATAAATTAGATAAAGTTGTTTTAAGTCACTTTTTCAAGAATCAGCTTAGATCTTTTAATGCGCTCAGGAATCTCAATCGGATAATCACCAGTAAAACAAGCAGAACAAAAACTATGAGGATCTTTGTCTGTTACTTGCAACATTCCTTCCCAGCTTAAATAGGCTAATGAATCAACTCCAATTTGAGCCTCAATCTCTTTTACTGATGTAGTGGCAGCAATTAATTGCTCTTGATTGTCGGTGTCTATGCCATAAAAACAAGGATGAGTCACAGGAGGCGAAGAGATTCGCATATGGACTTCGCTCGCTCCGGCGTCCCGTAAAGCTTGAACTATTTTACGGCTAGTTGTTCCTCTAACGATAGAATCATCAACAATAATGATTCGTTTCCCTTTTAGGACATCCTTGAGAGTATTCAGTTTCATTTTTATGCCTGCTTCCCGCATATGTTGGGTCGGCTGGATGAAAGTTCGACCTACGTAGCGATTTTTGATTAAGCCTTCCCCAAAAGGAATCCCCGATTGCCGAGAAAATCCGATCGCCGCAGGAATTCCTGAATCAGGTACTCCCATAATCATGTCGGCATCTACTAGAGATTCTTTTGCTAATTGTTCTCCCAACCGTAATCGATAGCTATAGAGAGTTTCATCATGCATGAGGCTATCAGGACGGGAAAAATAGATCATCTCGAAGATACAGAGCTTTCTGTCTGGTTCTTGTCCCCAATGAAAGGAAGCTAATCCGTCTTCGTTAATCCAAACTAGTTCTCCTGGCTCGACATCTCTAAGATATTCTGCCCCAATGATATCTAGACCACAGGTTTCTGATGATAAAACATAACGCGTAGTTTCTTCTTTAAGAACCCCAATTACCAAAGGACGAATCCCATGAGGGTCTCTGGCTCCGATCATACCTTCGGGAGTCCCGATAACTAAACTATAAGCTCCAGAACAGAGTTTAAAAGCACTCAGAGCAGCTTCTAACCAATCCTTACCGCTGTCAACCTCTTCGGCGATCGCGAGTGCGATCGCTTCTGAATCAGTAGTGGTCAGAAAACAGCGATCTTGTTTTTGGAGTTTTTCTCTAAGCTCCAAAGCATTTACCAAGTTGCCATTATGCGCCAGGGCCAGTTTACCCAATCTAGTGTCCAATACAGCGGGTTGGGCATTAGCTTTTAAGCTAGACCCTGTGGTGGAATAGCGAGTATGGCCGACGGCGAGATATCCAGTTAAGGTTTCGAGAATTTCTTCGTTAAATACTTGAGAAACTAAACCCATATCCTTGTGACAATGAACTAAATTGCCTTCAAAAGTGGCAATTCCTGCTGATTCCTGTCCTCGATGTTGGAGGGCATAGAGTCCAAAATAGGTGAGTGCTGCCACATTTTCTTCTGGGGCATAGACTCCGAACACACCACAAGCTTCTTCTGGTTTATCGGGCCTTTCACTCAAAGGTGAAACAGAGAAGTCTTGCTCCGAAGAGGGGGATTGGGGGGACATCATCCTAATAATTTGGCTCCTAAAGATTGCAGGTAGTTGTCTAAATTATGTTTTGGGACTGGTACGTTATCATCAAAATTCGCTTCCTAACATTAACCCTAAATTCATTTATTAAGGTTAGACTATTGCCAAGAAACTCACTTTTTTTTGCTCTGAATTGAGCAAGAGACTAAGATACTTGAAGTCTTTTTTCTATCGAATCTTGCCAGGTTCTTTTAATGTTACTAATCTTAACATTAATCAAGCCTAAATTTTCATTGGTAGCGATCTTGAGGGATGAACTTTGTGGAGTAACAAAGCCTAACTTAGACCAGCGATCGCTTAACTTTTCTGTGAGATAGGCTTCCCAATCAGCTTGTTGCTCAGGATTTACCGAAACAATAATCCGATTTCCTGATTCGCCAAATAAGACCTCATCAAGGCGTTGTTCGGTATTTATCTCAAGATTAATATTGGCCCCAAAACCATTACCAATACAAGATTCGGCCAGAGCAACAGCTAATCCTCCTTCAGCACAATCATGGGCTGCATTGATCCAGCCATTGCGAATTCCTGTACGACAAACTTCTTGTACAGCTTTTTCTAAGACAAAATCTATTTCAGGAGGCTTGCCTGCTACGGTGTTGTGAATGAGGGCTAGATATTCTGAAGCAGCTATTGGGGACTTGGGGGGATTGGGTATTGGGGATTGGGTATTGGGGATTGGGGACTTGGGGGAACCTAATAAGTATATGATGTCGCCTTCAGTTTTCCAGGATTGACCGCAGATTTTAGTAATATCGGGAATTAAACCCACCATGCCGATTACAGGAGTCGGGTAAATGGGTTGGGGCTTCCCATCCGAATCTAGGGTTTCGTTGTATAAAGAAACATTGCCCCCTGTCACAGGAGTATTCATTTCTCGGCAAGCATCGGCGACCCCGCGACAAGCATTCGCTAATTGCCAATATCCAATGGGCTTTTCTGGACTACCAAAATTCAGATTGTCTGTAACCGCTAGAGGTTCAGCCCCAACACAACTCAAGTTTCTCGCTGCTTCTGCCACCGCATACTTAGCTCCTTCGTAGGGATTGAGATAAACATAACGAGGATTGCAATCGGTGGTTGCCGCAACTCCTGTTTGACAGTCTTCTGGTTTGGCATCTATGGGGCGTACTCTAATTACCGCAGCATCTGCACCACCAGGCAATAATATAGTGTTATTTTGTACCTGATGATCATATTGACGATATACCCATTGTTTAGATGCGATCGTGGGAGTATCAAGTAATTTAAGTAAAATATCGTTCCAGCTAAGGTAATTTTCTCCCACAAATAAACCTTTATAGTCGCAGGCCGGTAAGCTTTCGACTGACCATTGCCAAGCTTTTTGGGCATATTCAGGAGCTTCTTGGAGTAATTCCCGCTTATAAATCGGGGTATCATCTGATAGAGCTCTTGCGGGAATATTAGCGGCAATTTTCCCTTTAAATAAAATTCTTACGATAGGTTCGGCAATGACTGCTCCTGCAACTACGGCATGAAGTCCCCAACGGTGGAAAATATCAATTAATTCCTGTTCTCTACCTTTTTCTCCGACAAATAACATTCTTTCTTGGGATTCTGATAGCAGATATTCATAGGGAATCATGCCCTGTTCCCGAGCGGGAATTTTGTCTAAATCTAATTCAATACCCACATTACCCTTTTCTGCCATTTCCGCTGTAGAACAAGTCAGACCTGCGGCTCCCATATCTTGGGCGGCGACAACTGCGCCAGTTTTAAAGGCTTCCAGACAAGCTTCGACTAAAGATTTTTCGAGAAAGGGATCTCCTACTTGTACCGCAGGGCGATCATCCATTGAGGCATCGGTAAGTTCGGCACTAGCAAAACTAGCGCCTCCCATGCCGTCTCTTCCTGTAGTTGAACCAACATATAAAACAGGATTCCCAATTCCTGAAGCTCCAGCTTTAACAATTTCCTTGGTTTCCATTAATCCCAAGGCCATGGCATTAACTAAAGGATTACCTGTATAGGCTGGATCAAAGTAGACTTCACCGCCGACAGTGGGTACTCCAATACAATTGCCATAGTGAGAAATGCCTTCTACTACACCTTGAAAAATGCGGCGAGTTCTGGCGTCTTCTAAATTACCGAAACGTAGAGAATTCAAAATTGCGATCGGACGTGCACCCATGGTGAAGATATCTCGTAAAATACCCCCAACTCCTGTGGCTGCGCCTTGAAATGGCTCCACAGCAGAAGGATGATTATGGGATTCGATTTTGAAGGCTAGTTGTAGACCATTGCCCAAGTCCACTACTCCAGCATTTTCCCCAGGCCCCACGAGAACGCGATCGCCTGTGGTGGGAAACTGACTTAATAGTGGTCGAGAATTTTTATAGCAGCAATGTTCTGACCACATGACACCAAACATTCCCAGCTCTGCTCTATTGGGATGACGATTTAATCTTGAGACTATTTCTTGGTATTCATCGGGTTTAAGACCTTCAGCAGCAATTTCTTCGGGAGAACGAGGAGTAGTTTCTGTCATTACAAGCCTAGAGACATGGAATAGATGTCCATTTTACCGACTGTTGGGATTGTTGCAGCATTTTTTTAGCTAGATGTTTAAGCTGTGTTGAACCTGCAAGTAATAAATTGTTTCTTGTTCCTTGTTCCTTAAAATAGTAGAATTAGCTGTTGTATTTTGCGACACAAACTGTGATAGAACGCTATACCTTGCCCGAGATGGGCGAAATCTGGACTGATACCTATAAACTCAAAACTTGGCTAGAAGTAGAAATAGCAGTTTGTGAGGCGCAAGCGGAGTTGGGCTATATTCCCACTGATGCCGTAGCGGAAATTAAAGCCAAAGCTGACTTCGATCCCCAAAGAGTATTAGAAATCGAAGCGGAAGTTCGTCATGATGTGATTGCCTTTTTAACCAATGTAAATGAGTATGTTGGGGATGCGGGAAGATATATTCATCTAGGCTTAACAAGTTCTGATGTTTTGGATACTGGGTTGGCATTGCAAATGGTAGCCAGTCTCAATCTAATTTTAGAAAAGTTAGAAGAATTAATCCAAGCGATTCGTTTTCAAGCGCAACAACATCGCTATACCGTTATGGTGGGACGTTCCCATGGGATTCATGCCGAACCGATTACCTTTGGGTTTAAACTAGCTGGTTGGCTGGCCGAGGTAATGCGTAATCGCGATCGCCTGGTGAGATTAAGAAAAGACATCGCTGTGGGTAAAATATCTGGTGCAGTGGGCACCTATGCCAATGTTGACCCTCAAATAGAAGCGATCGCCTGTCAAAAATTAGGTTTACAACCAGATACTGCTTCGACTCAAGTAGTTTCACGTGATCGGCATGCTGAATATGTTCAACAACTGGCCTTACTAGGAGCTTCCATAGAAAGGTTTGCCGTCGAAATTCGTAACTTGCAACGGACTGATGTCTTGGAAGTAGAGGAATTTTTCTCGAAAAAACAAAAAGGTTCTTCAGCAATGCCCCACAAGCGCAATCCGATTCGTTCTGAAAGATTGACTGGCATGGCAAGGGTAATTCGCGGCAATGCGGTAGCTGCTTTGGAAAACGTCGCATTATGGCATGAAAGAGACATTTCCCATAGCTCTGTTGAAAGAGTCATTCTGCCTGATAGCTGTATCTTGACCCATTTTATGTTGCGAGAAATTACTGGTTTAGTGAAAAACTTACTGGTGTATCCCGAAAATATGCAGCGAAATATGAATGTCTATGGCGGAGTCATCTTTAGTCAAAGAGTGTTACTCACTTTGGTCGAAAAAGGAATGAATCGAGAAGATGCCTATAAAGTAGTTCAAGATTGTGCAATGGCTGCATGGAACACTACTGACGGTGATTTTCGTAAATTAATCAACCAAGACAGCACGATTGCAAAAACCTTGTCCCAATCAGAAATTGATGCTTGTTTTGATCCACAACATCATCTAAAAAATCTAGATACTATCTATCAAAGATTAGGGATTTAAACTAACATTTGTTTCTGCCGTTATAAAAAACATAAGCCATACTGAAATTCGATTTTGCTTAATTTTGTCTGAACTGAGATTAATTTATTTCTCAGGAGGGATTAATTTTGCGGAAGCAAGCTGGAGACGAAACTTAAAAAACCGATTGCTCTTAAAAATTTAAGTGGTTTTTAATTTCTATTCAGCAACTAATTGGCAGTTAATCAATTTCAGAGGAAAATCACGTGGCTCAAACACAAGTAACAGTAACAATAGAAAGTCTTGCTCCAGAAAATGGTGTTTTTCTGACGCCTTTTTGGGTTGGCTTTCACAATGGAAACTTTGATACTTATGATCGCGGTACTGCGATATCTCCTGCTTTTGAACGTCTAGTAGAAGATGGCAATACCGCTCCTCTTTCTCAAGAGTTTCTTGATAGTGGGAATGGGGTTGTCGATGGGACAATTGTCGGATTAGATGGCATAGAAGGCCCTATAGATCCGGGAGAAGTAGTTACACAGACTTTTACTTTAGAAAGTACAGATCCTACTAGTCGGTACTTTAGCTACGCCTCGATGATTATCCCTTCCAACGATGCTTTTATTGCCAATGGCGATCCTCTAATTCGAGAAATTTTTGATGCCGATGGTAATTTTTTGGGTGCTGAGTTTATTATTGCCGGAAGCCAGATTCTTGATGGAGGAAGCGAAGTAAACGATGAACTAGTAGAAAATACTGCGTTTTTTGCCCAAGCTGCTCCCGATACTGGGGTTGAGGAAAATGGGGTTGTTACAGTTCACCCAGGATTTATTCCAGGAGGCAGGATTTTAAGTGAAGATGGCAGTTCTGATAATGCCCCTACTGCTTTTACCGGTGCCGATTTCACCGCTGAAGGCTATCAAATAGCTCGAATTACAGTTTCCCTGGCAGAAGAATCTATTGTGATCGCAGATCCTGTGGCGATTACTTCAGTCCTCGATGGTGCTCAAGAAGTTGCAGAAGGAGATCCTGATGCGATCGGGAATTCGATTCTAACTCTTAATGATGCGGGTGACAGCCTCGAATATAGTCTGACAATTTCAGGATTGGATTTTGGGGCTAATGGCTTAATCGAAGGCGGCTCCCAAACAGAAGATACTAGTGATGATGTGACTCGTCTCCATATTCACAATGCCGCAAGGGGCGCTAATGGCGATGTCGTCTTTTCCATATTTGACACTGTTGCCCCAGACCTGGGGAATGCCCTAAATATTCAGGGCAACCAAGATGAAGATTTGGCTGTTACCTTGAATGGTGATGGTTCTGTTACGCTAACTGGTATTTGGGAAGAAACAGATCCTGCTAACACTGCTTTAAGTGAATTTGTTGATGATTTTCGCAATGGTCAAATAGGAGAGGATTTACCTTTCTATTGGAATGTTCACACTGAGGAATTTCCCGGTGGAGCAATTCGCGGTCAGCTGATAGTTACCGAAGATGAGTTGCTTGATACTCCTTTTACGCGCTTCCAAAATTCCAATGTACCAGGGACTTATATTTATGCTGCCGGAGCAGAAGCTGACAACATTCGGAATAACTTTCCCAATTTTGCAGAAGAGGGTGTAGCTTTTAGTGCAGCGATCGCACCTGGTGATGACTTAATTTCTCTATTCCGTTTAGAAAGTAATCAGTTACCGGGAACTTTCTTATATGTGGGAGAAGAAGAGCTGAATAGCATTAATGAAAATCCCGATTTTTCTAATGCATTCACCAATCAAGGTGTTGCATTCTACATTTATGGCGCAGGTTCTAACCAAGAAGCTCCTTTTACGCGCTTTCAAAATTCCAATGTGCCAGGGACTTATATCTACGCCACAGGAGCAGAAGCTAACAATATTCGAAATAATTTGACTAGTTTTATTGACGAAGGAATTGCCTTTGAAGGTGCGATTTAATTGTAAATATTAGACTGATTCCTAGAAATTATTATCTAATTGATGTCATCAACAAACAGTTCTCTAGGCAATAGATTTTGGAGAGCTGTTTTTTTATAGGATTTATTGTGATCGCTTAGTGGCTTTTTTCTCGGAAAACAAAATTGAACGAAGTTCACTTAAACTTTATTTTTTAATCAGTAAGTTCCCTAATTTACAATTGTTGCTCAACATTTCTAAAATGATTCTATAAGAGACTATTTTTTTTTGGGGGTGAACTCTCAAGTCTTAATTTATCTTGGATGATTTACTTAGATTAACTGTAGAGAAGTCATGATAAATTCGGCGCAATTATATTTTTTATTAAAACTATATTGACTATATTGAGAAAATTAAAAATGCTTAGAAATGCGAAGATTATGAAAAATAAGCAATTAAAGCAACTCCATAAATTACTGAAAGCTGGAAAGTCTCATTCTGGGTTTACCCTCATAGAACTTCTTTCAGGATTGATCATGAGTACAATGGTTATTGGTGGTTTGGGATATGGTTTATTCCAACTAACACGAGCTACCAGAGACGAAACCAATAAAATAAGCGCTCGCAATGAAGCCTCGAGAGCAATAGAGTTTATTTCAGATGAACTTCGGCGCGCTGAAAATGTCATTGATTTAACAACTTTCACTCCACCAAGTGGAAGTGTACCCGCAGGTGCGACTGTTCGTTTAGCATTAAACATCCCAGGAATTGCTAACCCTGTAATTTATTCGGTCGCCCCAGCAACTGGTAATTGGCAAGGCCCTTTAGTTCTTTCTCGATGGGGTCCCCCATTAACGGGAACTGGAGATTATAGTGATGCGCCAGGCTGGGCGAACGAAGCATTAATAGACGGTCTAGATGATACTGATCAAACTGTGAACTGTAATGGTGCGGATAATGACTATCAAGGATTTTTTGCTTGTCGAAGTCCTGAAGGGTTTACAGCACAGCTTTATTTTACTAGTAATATAGACATTGCCAATACTGATTATGACAAGCAGTATACAGCAGACACAGAAGTTGTTGCCAGGGCAAGAGTCAGAGATACTGATAGCGCGCAGGGAAGTCAAGTCGCTCCTGTTAGTTTTAAAACATTGGGAGCCGAATATTCTTTAGGAACCATTGGTGGAGTTAGTTGTGATGATAGCAAAACAACATGGACAATGAGGAATGATTTCTTCAATGACGCCGCTGGCGATAATCCCACTTATACTCCAACAACCTGGATACATGATCCCGATAGACAAGGCCAACAAATTAACATTGATATTGCTAATCCATTGACAATATCTTCGATTCCTTTTATTCCTTCTAGTAGTACTTGTAACGGAACTATTCTTAGTCGAGGAAATGAATCTGGTGTCGATGGAACCCCTAATCTCCACGAAAAGTCAAGCCCTGATTATGACACTTGGACTCCAAAGCTTAATGGAGCAGAAAATTATGAGACATCAGACTTTACAATAGACTTTGATAATCCAGCAACTTTCAATGGGGGGGATAAAGATGTTCACAATCCAGTACCAATTGGAGCAGATGGACAAGAAGTCGATCACGTGAGAATTTTCAAAAAAGGTGGCGTTATTGAGTATAAAAAAGGTGGCGTAGAGATTCCTCTTGACGGCTATGACGATGACTCCACAACTACTCCTGATGACGGGGAATATTCTCTCGGGGAATTCTTGGCGTCTAAAGGCTATGCTAAGTGGGACGGCTCTAAATACAGATTAGTTAACGATGATGATGATCTCAGTACCAACCCGTTTCTTTCAACAGATCCTAATGCCCATCCACATCTAATCAAGCTAGAGGATAAGGAACGAATAGTTGCTATTGAAATTGGGCAAGCAAAAGTAGGAGCCAAATTTCCACCAGACTATACTATTAAGAATCCTGGGTTTGATTTACAGGATAATATAGTTCTCATGTCCGTCGATAAATTTGCTGGAGAAGAGACAACACATGAATAAAAATTTCACCTAAGATAACTTCGTTGTTTTAGCGATCGCATCAAAATATTTTAGCGATCGCTGTAATTTTCCTTCTTTCTCCTGTCAATCGGTTCAGCAATTCCAAATTCAAAAATTAAGAAGTATTTGCAGGGATGAAAGGTTCTGGTTCCGCATCGCCGAGCATAAAGTCGAGGAGATGGTGCCAACTTCGGAATAGTAGATACTTGGACAAAGAGAGGATATCTTGAAAAAAGCCTTTACGAGTGCCTCTTTG